>JAEYYL010000003.1 GCA_023430825.1 Verrucomicrobiota bacterium
AGCGTGGTGGTTTTGCCGGCGCCGTTGGGGCCGACGAGGCCGAGCACTTCGCCGGGATTCACCGCGAACGAGAGTTCGTGCACGGCGGTGAAATCGCCGTAGCGCTTGGTGAGGCCACAGACTTCGAGCATGCGCGTGACGCTGGGAGCGCGGTGAAGCGGCAGCAAGCTCGCGAGAAAGGTGTAACCCTGCGAACGCGCGTCGCGTCTCGGTCCGGGTCATGATGAAAACGAAATTCTCCCTTGTTACCCTCGGGGCGATCGCGTTGCTGGCCGGGTGGCCGGCCGCCCGCGCCGCCGAGTCCGCGAAGACGCCGGCGCAGCAGGAGCAGCGAATTCAGCAGATGCGCGAGCAGCGGATGAAGCAGCTCGACGAGAGGCTCAAGCTCACGTCCGACCAGAAGGCGAGGATCGCCGCGATCTGGGATCAGGCCGCCGAGGAAGGACGGGCGGCAAGGCAGGGGGAGAAGGCGTTGCGGCGCCAGTTGCGGAAGGAGCGACGCGAGGCGATGCGGGACGCGCGCCAGCAGGTCCGCAGCGTGCTGACGCCGGAGCAGCAGAAGATTTTCGATGAGATGCGGCCGGCAAAACCGGCGCGCGCGGGTGGGGGAGCGTAAGCCACTCGCATGGATTTGGCTGGGTGTGGGAGCCATCGCGCGGCATCGCGATGGCTCCTTTTTTTGGATACGTGGTCGCGTGTCGCCTGGAAGCAGAGCGGACTGAAGTCCGCCCTACGGGTTTTGGTTTGGAGTCGTGCAGGCGGTGGCGCAGGGTGGCGGGATGGCTGAATTGCATCGGGTCGTCATCGTGGGCGGGGGCGCGGCGGGGTTTTTCGCGTCGATCGCCTGCGCGGAAAAACTTGGCGCGGCGGGCGCGGTGACGTTGCTCGAGGCGACGGCGCATCCGTTGGCGAAAGTGCGGGTGTCGGGCGGCGGGCGCTGCAATGTCACGCATGCGTGTTTTGAGCCGCGCGATCTGGTGAAACGTTATCCGCGTGGCGGGCGCGAATTGCTGGGCGCGTTTCACCGGTTTCAGCCGCGTGACACGATCGCGTGGTTCGCGGAGCGCGGCGTGGAGCTGAAAACGGAGGAGGATGGGCGGATGTTTCCCGTGACGGACGATTCGGGGACGATCGTCGAATGTCTGTCGCGCGCGGCGGAGAAGGCCGGCGTGAAGCTCGTGACGAGTCTTGGCGTGCGGACAGCGGAGGTGGCGGGTGGGTCGTTCTGGCTGACGTTGACGGACGATTCGAATCTGCGGTGCGAGCGGCTGGTGATCGCGACGGGGGGCAACAAGGCGTCGGCCGGGCTGACGATCGCGCAAAAGCTCGGGCATACGATCATGCCGCCGGTGCCGTCGCTGTTCACGTTTCACATCGACGACAAGCGGCTGGAAGGGCTGTCGGGCGTGTCGGTGGAGAATGCCGGTGTGGCGGTGCGCGGCTCGAAGTTGAAGGAGGGCGGGCCGTTGCTGATCACGCACTGGGGGATGAGCGGGCCGGCGATCTTGAAGCTGTCGGCGTGGGGTGCGCGCGAGCTGGCGGAAGCGAACTACGAATTTCCGCTGGTGGTGAATTGGACGGGCACGCACACGCGCGAGACGCTGGTTGGCGAGCTGTCGGCGGTGCGGGAGAAGAATCCGAAGAAGCAGATCACGACGTGGAGTCCGCTGGCGATGCCGCAGCGTCTGTGGGAGCGGTTGGTGACAGCGAGCGGGATTGCGGCGACGACGCCGTGGGCGCAGGTCGGCAACGCGGCGTTGGGGAAACTCGCGGGCGAGCTGACGGCGGCGGAGTTTCGCGTGGTGGGGAAGAGTCTGTTCAAGGAGGAGTTCGTGACGTGCGGCGGCGTGAAGTTGAGCGAGGTGGATTTTCGAACGATGGAGAGCCGCGTGTGTCCGGGGCTGCATTTCGCGGGCGAGGTGCTGGACATCGACGGGGTGACGGGAGGATTCAATTTTCAGGCGGCGTGGACGACGGGGTGGCTGGCCGCCGCTGGCGCGGCGGAGGCTCCAAGCTCCAACGTCCAGGCTCCCGGGAAGGGCCAGTGATCGATCATCAATTGCCGATCGCGGGCGCTAGCGCGTTCTCAAAAAAACTATAGCCATTTCTGAATGGTAGGTAGGAGCCTGCTTGCAGGCGATTTCGGTGTGCGAACGATCAACATCGCCTGCAAGCAGGCTCCTACCTCCGGCTACGACTCTCTTTGAACTGCTCTAACCCGACGGGGGCGGCGGGCTCCATCGGGGGCGGGTTGAGGTTTGCGGTTTGGTAATTCTCTGGAGCTTGGAGCTTGGATTTTGGAGCTTTGACCGATGCTGTCCTACTTCGACCTGTTGCTCCTCATCGTTCCGGTGTTCGGGATGATCGCGATCGGCGTGGTGTTGCGGCGGGTGCACTGGGTCGAGGGAGCGGCGGAGGCGAGCATGATCCGGGTGGTGATCAACCTGTGCATGCCCTGCCTGATTTTCGAATCGGTGACGGGCAACGCGGCGCTGCGCGATGCGCAGAACATCCTGCTGCCGCCCTTGATCGGTTTCGCGATGACGGCGGTGTCGATGGCGGTGGCGTTTCAGTTCGGCAAGTTGCTCGGACTGACGACGGGCACGGGTTTGCGGACGTTCGCGCTGGCGGCGGGGGTGGCTAATTACGGTTACCTGCCGCTGCCGATCATGGCGGCGATGTTCGGGCCGGAAAGCCGCGGCGTGTTGCTCGTGCACAACATCGGGGTGGAGGCGGCGATCTGGACGGTGGGCGTGCTGGTGTTGAGCGGGCTGTCGTTGCGCGAAGGCTGGCGACGGCTGTTGAGCCCGGTGGTGATCACGCTGGCCGTGTCGGTGGCGGTGAACGTGTCGGGTCTCGCACCGTATCTGCCGAGATGGTTCATGGAACTCGTGCATGCGCCGGCGGTGTGTGCGATTCCGCTGGGGTTGCTGATGACGGGGGTGAACCTGGCGAATCATCTGGGCGAACCGCGGGCGTTGTTTGCGCCGCGGGTATCGCTGGGCTCGATGGCGCTGCGGCTGGGGTTGTTGCCGCTGGCGTTTCTGGCGGTGGCGAAATTCCTGCCGGTGTCGGTGGAGTTGAAGCGTGTGATCGTGGTGCAGGGGGCGATGCCCTCGGCGGTGATCCCGATCATCATCGCGCAGCATTTCGGCGGGCGGCCGTTGACGGCGGTGCAGGTGGTGCTGGGGACGACGGCGCTGGCGGTGGTGTTGACGCCGTTCTGGCTGCGGGTGGGGCTGGCGTGGGTGGGGGTGTAGCGGCGTGGGCGGGAAACGGGGAGAAGGCGAAAGACGAGGGGAGAATCGGGGAAAGCGGGACGGCCGCGGCGTTGACCGGCGAGGATTCAACGGTTTGCGTCACGCGCATGTTCGAATCTTTTTCCGATCCCCAAATCTGGATTTCCCTGCTCACGCTGACCGGTCTCGAGATCGTGCTCGGGATCGATAACGTGATTTTCATCTCGATCCTCGCGGGCAAGCTGCCGGCGGATCAGCAGAAAAAGGCCCGCCAACTCGGGCTGACGCTCGCGCTGGTGACGCGCATTCTGCTGCTGTTCAGCATCACCTGGATCATGGGGCTGACCGCACCGTGGTTCACGCTGCCGGTGATGAACGAAGAGATTTCCGGACGCGACCTGGTGCTGCTGTTGGGCGGGTTGTTCCTGATCTGGAAGAGCGTGAAGGAGGTGCACGAGAAGCTGGAAATGGAGGACGGGCACGCCACGGACGCGGCGAAAGGGCGGGCGACGTTCGCGGGTGTGATCGTGCAGATCCTGCTGCTCGACGTGGTGTTCTCGCTGGACTCGGTGATCACGGCGGTGGGCATGGCGGACGTGCTGTGGGTGATGGTCACGGCGGTGGTGATCGCCATCGGCGTGATGCTGGCGTTTGCGGGCGCGATCAGCGATTTCGTGAACCGGCATCCGACCCTGAAAATGCTGGCGCTGAGTTTCCTGATCCTGATCGGCGTGACGCTGGTCGGCGAGGGCCTGGGGCGGCACATCCCGAAGGGCTACATCTATTTCTCCATGGCTTTCGCGTTTGGGGTCGAGATGTTGAACCTGAAGCTGCGGTCGAAGGACCGGCAGAAACCGGTGGAGCTGCATCAGCCGTATCGGTGAGCCGGATACAGGCGCCGGCGCAGGCGATGCGTCTGGGAGCCATGGAACCGAAAAAGAAGCGGGTCCGGAGGAGGACCCGCTTCGATCGAAAGCGACTTTAAGCTGTTACGCGGCCTCACGCGACCGGGGCGAGGGCCGGAGACGGTCGGAAGCGTCGGTAGGCGACCACGCCGACCAGCAGCACCGCGCCGAGCAGGGCATAAGTGGACGGCTCCGGGACCGGGGTGAAGTGGACGTTGGCGAAGAGCCCGAATTCCGCGGACGTGCTTTCGGCGATGGAGGAGCCTGTGCCGATGGCGAACGCCGGGTTGGTGAGCTGCACGTCGAAGGAGACCTTGCGGCCGTCGATCGTGAGCGTATTCGATTCCCCGATACTCACGAGAAACTGATCGGGCACGAGGCTGCCGTTGTTTTCCGTGTTATCGATCGCGAACGTAAGGGTGGTGAGCTTGAAGTCCGCGATGCCCTGTTCGGGCAGGTTGAGATAGACGTCCATCGTGGCCCAGGATGCGGTCGTGCCGCCGAGCGTGCGGCCGTTGGCGATCGACAGGGTGCCGAGGTCGATCTGGCTGCCGTCGCCGGCCGGGCCGAACGCCGAACTGGCGTAGGCGAGGGAGGTCTGGGAGTGCGCCGGCTTGGACGGGACGCCCGATTGGAAGAGCGAAGTGTCGCTGCTGTTGATCACGCTGGTGAAGGCGAGGCCGGGATCGTGGAATTCGCCGCGCGTCGTGCCGGAAAACAACTGCGCTTGAGCGGAAGGCAGGGCGATCGCGAGCCCGAGAGCCGAAGCGGAGACGAGGGATTTGATGAGGGTGTGCATGGTTTTATGGCGCCGTGAGGGCCAGTGGGTGCGACCCGGCGATCGAAGCAGCGTTGCGGGAAACGAGTCCCAAGCCCGGCTAGTGGAACGCCCTAGGACCGGATTACATTTTCTCCGGGTGGTGCTGGGGCCCCGCTCGGGGTCGAGAATGGAGCCCGGCTCGCTTTGGCGGGCGCAACTCGTAGTTGCTGCGCAGCTAATGTTTTTCGCCGGGCCGTGGCGCGCGGTCGAATCTCACCGACGGGCTCAGGCGAGCGAGGCCAGCACCCGACGAGGCGCAATCCGCTGGCGGCGCAGCTGGCGATGGAACTTATCGAGGAGGAAATCCAACGAGGACAGCGCGTCGGCGGTGGACACACTTGCGAGGAGGTCGGGCCCGCCGTGATCGAGTTCGAGCTGGCCGCGCGCGGTGACGGCGGTCGAAGCGGGGAGTTGAAGGTCCTCGGAGGGCACTTCCCGCGTCAACTCCACGCAAAGCCGGACGATCCGGTCCTCGCCGTGCACCAAGCGAACGAGCTTGTCGAATGCGGCCACCCGGGCGGTTTCGTCGAGGCCGACGTTGACGTCGCGGAGCACGATTTTTTCAGCCAGCAAAGTGGGAGCGGGGTATGACATGAGCCGATTGACCGCGCAAACGGCGGAAAGTTGGGTGGAATTTATCGGAACATTCCTACCGAAAGTGACCGAAATCGGCGCGGACTGCGCGATTCAGGCGCAATTCAATCGCTTTAGTCGACTCATCCTGCGCCCGGCGACGACGAAGGGACGCGGAAAAGGGAGTCGCGGCGCCCCCGCCGCGTCCCCTTCCCACGTGGCCGGGGGCTGGGGCACCGCCGTCTGAATTAACGTTTCTTGTTCAGCGCGGCGGTGAACCAATCGTTGTTCACGGCGGGGGCCGGGCGCGGGCCGGACGAAGGCCGTGCGCCCGCAGGCGGGCGTTGGCCGGGCGAAGTGCGGGACCCGGTCCCGGCATTGCCGGAACTGGAGTTGCGCGGACCGATCTCGGGATTGCTGCGCATCGAGAGCGCGATGCGGTTTCGCACGAGGTCGACCTCGACGACGGTGACCATCACCTTTTGCTGCGGCTTTACCACGGCGGCGGGTTCCTTGACGAACGTGTCGGCGAGCTGGCTGACATGCACGAGGCCGTCCTGATGGACGCCGACGTCGACGAACGCGCCGAAGGCGGTGACGTTGGTGACGATGCCGGGCAATTTCATGCCGGGCTTCAGATCCTTCGGTTCGTGCACGCTGGCATCGAAGGAAAACACCTCGAACTTCTCGCGTGGATCGCGACCGGGTTTCGCGAGTTCGGCCATGATGTCGGTGAGCGTGGGCAGGCCGACGTCGGCGGTGACGTAATTCTCGAGTTTGATTTTGGCGCGGAGTTTTCCGTCGCGCATCAAGTCGGCGACGGTGGCGCCGAGGTCGGCGGCCATTTGCTCGACGAGGGCGTAGCGCTCCGGGTGGACGGCGCTGGCGTCGAGCGGGTGGGCGGCATCGCGGATGCGGAGAAACCCGGCGGCCTGTTCGAAGGCCTTCGGGCCGAGGCGGGGCACTTCCTTCAGTTCGGCGCGCGATTTGAAGGCGCCCTTTTCGTTGCGGCGCGCGACGATCGCGGCGGCGGTGGTGGCGTTGAGGCCGGATACGTAGCTGAGGAGTTGTTTCGAGGCGGTGTTGAGTTCGACGCCGACGCCGTTGACGGAACTGACGACGGTGTCGTCGAGGGAGCGTTTGAGCGCGAGCTGGTCGACGTCGTGTTGATACTGGCCGACGCCGATGGATTTCGGGTCGAGTTTCACGAGTTCGGCGAGCGGGTCCATCAGTCTCCGTCCAATGGATACAGCGCCGCGGACGGTGAGATCGTGATCGGGGAACTCTTCGCGCGCGACCTCGCTGGCGGAGTAGATCGAGGCGCCGGACTCGTTGACCATCACGATGGGAATCGTGGCGGGCAGGCCGAGCTTGCGGACGAAGGCCTCGGTCTCGCGGCCGGCGGTGCCGTTGCCGATGGCGATGGCCTCGACGTTGAAGAACTTCACGAAGCCGGAGAGTTTCTCCTTCGCGTCGGCTTCGAGGCGGTCGGGATAAACGACGTCGTTGTGGAGGAGCTTGCCCTGGCGATCGAGGAGGACGGTTTTGCAGCCGGTGCGGATGCCGGGGTCGATCGCCATGACGGCCTTCTGGCCGAGCGGGGCGGCGAGGAGGAGTTCGCGAAGGTTGTCGGCGAAGACCTTGATGCCGGCCTCGTCGGCGCGTTTTTTCGACTCGAGGCGCATCTCGGTTTCCATCGCGGGGCAGAGGAGCCGCTTGCACGCGTCGGCGATGGCGAGGCGGACGTGGTCGGTGGCGGAGGCCGAACCGGGGGCGGGCGGGACGGGCGCGGCGACTCGTGGACCCTTGATGAAGAGGGGTTCGACTTCGGCGGGCGCGATCGTGTCGTCGGGGAGCGTGATGCGCATCATCAGGAACGATTCCTTTTCGCCGCGGCGCATCGCGAGAATGCGGTGCGAGGGCGCTTTCGCGAGCGGCTCGCTCCATTCGAAGTAGTCCTTGAATTTTGCGGCTTCCGGGGAGGTGTCCTTGCCGATGAGAACCTTCGAGGAGACGATGGCCTCGCTTTGGTATCGGGCGCGAAGCCGGGCACGGGCGTCTTTATCGTCGCTGACGCGTTCGGCGATGATGTCGCGGGCGCCGGCGAGGGCTTCGTCGGTCGACTCGATTTTCGATTTCTGATTCTTGCCGTCGTCGGCGGTGTATTCACGGCCCACATACGCCTGGGCGGCGGCGAGCGCGTCGGTGGCGGGGTCTTGCGCGAAGAGGAGGTCGGCGAGGGGCTCGAGGCCCTTTTCCTTCGCGATGGTGGCGCGCGTGCGCTTTTTCGGGCGGAAGGGAAGGTAGATGTCCTCGAGTGCGGTGAGCGTGTCGGCGGCGGCGATGGCTTTTTCCAGCGCGGGCGTGAGGAGGTTGCGCTCCTTCAGGGAGGCGAGGATCGTGGCGCGGCGTTCGTCGATCGCCTGGAGCTGTTCGAGGCGGTCGCGGATGGCGAGGACCTGGACTTCGTCGAGTTCGCCGGTGACCTCCTTGCGGTAGCGGGCGATGAAGGGAACCGTGGCGCCCTCGGCGAAGAGCTGCGCGGTGGCGGCGACTTGAAAGACTTTGACGTTCAGTTCCTGCGACAGGCGCAGGACGTGGTCCGGATTGGGGAGGGCCATGAGAAAAGGAGGGCCGATAGGAAACGCGTGCGTGCGGCGGGCAAGTTGAAAGCGCGCTAATAGCGCGTTGAAGCGCGACTCGTAAGGGGGGCGGGCGGCTCAAGCCGCGGCGGGTTGTGCCGTTATGCGGGGCGCCGCGGGCTCATCCCGTCGCATTTTTTCCCATGGCTAAACTCCACGTCCTCTGCCGGCGGCTCGCCGCCGCCTCTCTCATTGTGCTGGGCAGTTCGCTGCTCCGCGCGCAAAGCGCCGACTTCGACGAGCGGCCGGTGCCGGTCAAGGCCGTCGCGCCCGATTATCCGAAAGAGATGCTCGCGGAAAAGGCTTCGGCGGTGGTGACGGTGCGGCTCGTGGTCGATGAAAACGGCGATGTTGTGGAGCACTCCGTGCTGAAGTCGACGCGGGCGGAGTTCGAAGGCGCGGCGCTGGCCGCGGTCGGCAAGTGGAAGTTCAAGCCGGCGCGCAAGAGTGGCGCACCGGTGAGGGCGCTGATCACGCTGCCGATCAAGTTCAACTTCGAAGGGTGAGCGGCGGCGCGCGGCGCGTTCGCGCGGCCAGGTTGATTTTTTCAGGCGCGACTGGTGTTTGCCGGTCGCGCCTTTATGCTGGCCGGATGAAACGAGCGATCTTGCTGGTGGTGGCGGCGATGGGGCTGGGCGCGTGGCTGCGGGCGGAGGATGCGCCGCCGCAAGACGCCGAGGCGCAGGTGGCGGCGATTGTCGCGCGGCCGGAGGTGACCGTGGTGCATTTCTGGGCGCCGTGGTGCCGCAACTGCAAAACCGAGATGCGGCCGGACGGTTGGGCGAAGTTCGTGCAGGATAATCCGACGGTGAAGGTCGTGTTCATCAACATCTGGCACGGCGGGATGGACGGCCGTGCGGAACTCGCGGCGGCGCGGCTCGGCGGCCAGGAGAATTTCGTGGCGTTGACCCATCCGAACGGGTCGCGCAAGGCGGGCGAAAAAGTCGACCGATTCCTCGGACTGCCGGTGGCATGGGTGCCGACGACCTGGGTGTTTCGCGACAGTCGGATGCGCTATGCGCTGAATTACGGCGAAGTGCGTTTCGAGATGTTGCAGCAGATGGTGGACGACGCGGGGCGGAAGTGGTGAACGCGATGCCCTCGATTCGGTCTCGGGCGGCGTAACGCGACGGGGCAGAGCGGGGCCGGCGGTGGGACGGGGGATGGAAGACGCTGGCAATTTGCGTGACGCAACGGGTTCTGGCTCGCGGCTGGGGCACAGCGTAGCCATGTTCGGTGCGACTTTCCGGCACCGGCCGTGTTCTGGGCATGAACGATGACACTCCAGTGCAAACCCAAACCACGGGCCTAATCACCCCGACCGACTTCACGACGTTCATGCGCAATTATCAGGACATGGTCTTCTCGACGTCGATGCGGCTCGTGGGCAACGAGGCGCAGGCGGAGGACATTTCCCAAGAGGTGTTCCTCAAGGCGTATGAACGTTACGACACGCTGCAGGCGAGCCCGACGGCCGGCGGCTGGTTGAAGACGGTGGCCACCAACCTGTCGCTCAACCACCTGACCCGCTACCGCAATCGCTGGAAGTTCTTCTCGGAATTCCGCCGCGAGGACGATGGCGACTCCGATCAGCCGGACGTGGAGTTCGCCGCGCCCGACGCATTTTTTTCCGGCGTCGATGCGAGCGAGCGCCGGGCCTGGGTGGAGCAGGCGTTGAACCAACTGCCCGAGCATCAACGCGTGCCGCTCGTGCTCTATCATTTCGAAGACATGCCCTACGATGACATCGCGAAACGCCTCGGCGTCTCGCTCGCGAAGGTAAAAACGGATATCCTGCGGGCCCGCGCGGCGCTCGCCCAGATCCTCGCGCGCAGTGGCGCCTCCCACGAAAAATTCACCGCGTAAACTCCCGACCGCCATGAAACGCTCTCCCGAAGAACTCGAAAAATTCATCCATCAGACCCTGCGCTCGCTGCCGGATCGCCGCGCGCCGCGCTCGCTCGAAGGGCGCGTCCTCGCCGCCATTGCCGCGCGGGCGGAGCTGCCGTGGTGGAAGCAATCCTACGCGCGCTGGCCGCTCGCGATGCGCTGCGCCTTCCTGTTGGTGTCCGGCGCGATCGCGAAAGCCCTGATCATGGCGACGGTTTGGGTGATGAGCGGCGCCGAGGGCGCGCAGCTCACGCACACGGTGGCGGCCGAATTCGCCTGGGTGAGCCGCTTGAGCGGGATCGTCGCGAGCCTGGGCGATTTCTGCGCGCTGCTGCTGCGCAGCATCCCGACGGTTTGGCTTTACGGTGGGCTCGCCGGGTTCGCGCTGGTTTACGCCACGCTTTTCGGGCTCGGTGCCACGGCCTACCGCACGCTTTACGCGAACCGCTGATTCCCGGCGGACGCACCTGTTTTTAACCGCTTCACTTCGATGAATACTCCAGCTCGCCCTCTTTTCTTGGGGCTCGCGATTGCACTCTTCCTGACCCTGACCTTCGCGATGGTGGCGCAAGAGCAGGCGCCCACGGCGGCGGAAGCGCCGGCCGCGTCCGCGGCTCCACTGCCGCCGGGCGAACTTCGCCGGCTCGATGTGCCGGAACCCGCGGTGGACAATGCCGCGCCGGCGGCGCCATCGATCGAAGCCGCGGCGGCGAGTGAACCGGAAAAACTCTCGGCAGAGACGCCGGCGCCCGCGCCGGAACCGCGCCGCGACCGTCGTTCGCGTGGTCACGGCCAGAACGAGCGGGTCTCTTTCTGGCACGATTCCACGCTGGCCGAAGGCGAGGCGGCGGACGTCGTTGTTTCGATCTTCGGTTCGTCGACCTCCGCCGGCACGGTGCGTGAGGCGGTGGTGTCGGTTTTCGGCTCGAGCACGTCGAGCGGTCGGGTGGGCGACGCGGTGGTGTCGGTGCTCGGTAGTTCGCGCGTGACGGGCGGCCGGGTGGGCGACGCGGTCGTGTCCGTGCTGGGCAACACCTATGTCAACGCCCGTGTCGACGGCGAAGTGGTGGCGGTGCTTGGCAATGTCGAACTCGGGCCCGACGCGGAGGTGCACGGCGAACTCGTCTGTGTCGGCGGGCGCGTCATCCAAGATCCCGGCGCCCAGGTTTTCGGTCGGATCAACAATGTGGCGTTCGGCGTGAATTTCGGCGGGTTCGATTGGTTGCATGCGTGGGTGCGGCACTGCCTCGTGCTCGGGCGGCCGCTCGCGTTCGGGCCACATCTGATGTGGGCGTGGTGGATCGCGCTCGGGTTTCTCGCGTTGTATGTCGTGCTGGCGGCGATCGTCCCGCGCGGGGTCGAGAAGTGCTCGGCAACGCTGCAGGAGCGGCCGGGATACTCCCTGCTGACGGCGCTGTTGATCACACTGCTCACGCCGTTGGCGATGGTGGTGCTGGCCGTCACGGTGGTCGGCACGCCGGCATTGATGCTTGCGCTGTTCGCGGCGGGGATTTTCGGCAAGGTGGTGATGCTCGACTGGATCGGGCGGCGGCTGGCGGGGATTTTTGGCGGCGGACGTGCGATCGCGCCGGCGCTCGCGGTGCTTGTGGGCGGTGTCGTGGTGCTGCTGCTCTACACGGTGCCGATCGTCGGCTTCGTGCTGATGAAATTGCTGTCGTGGATCGGGCTCGGTGTGGTGGGTTACACGCTGATTCTGGCGATGCAGCGGCCCAAAATGGCGGCGGCGGCGGCGGCGAATGCCGCGGTGGCCGGCAACGCCACGATGCCGGAAGCCGTGCCGGGTGTCGTCCCGCCGGTTGTGGGCGCGGCAAGTATGTCGGCCACGCCCGGAATGGTGTCGCCGGGCTTCAGCGGCGAGGGCGCGGTGCCGGTGCCGCCCGTGTCGCCGCCGCTTCCTCCGCCGTCTGCGGCCGCGCCGTTACCGCCGCCGCCGGTGGTGCCGCGGCCGGTGGTGTCGGTGGCGACGCTGCCGCGCGCAGGTTTTTGGATTCGCATCGCGGCATCGCTGCTCGACATGCTGATCGTGGCCCTGGCGTGCAGCCTGATTCCGAATCACTGGCAGCCGAACTTCCTGCTGATTTTTGCGGCGTATTGCTGCGTGTTGTGGGCGACGAAGGGCACGACGGTCGGCGGCATCATCTGCGGCTTGAAAGTGGTGAGGCTCGATGAGCGGCCGCTCGACTGGCCGACGGCGCTGGTGCGCGCGCTGGGTGGTTTCCTTTCGCTGGTCGCGGCGGGTATCGGGTTCATCTGGGTGGCGTTCGACGACCAAAAACAGTCGTGGCACGACAAGATTGCAGGCACGACGATCGTGCATGTGCCGAAAGGCGTGTCGCTCGTCTGAGTTGAGCCGAGCCGGGCTCAGGCAGCAGACCTCCCGCGAATGACGTGAATGAACGCGAATTTCAGAGAGGTGGAATCGAATATGGCCGCTGCGAAGCCAGGCCACGGTTTGGCGGAAGAGTTTTTTTATTTGAATTCGCGCCCATTGGCGTGATTCGCGGGCAACTGAATGCTCCCGGCTTAGGCACGGACGCTTCAGTGCTGCCCGCGCAGAAGCTTTCTGGCTGACAGTTGGGCAGGGATGTCCGATAGGTCGCGGCCTATGGCCAAGCCACTTGTCGGAATCATCATGGGGAGCACGTCGGATTGGGAGACGATGCAGCACGCCGCCGCGCAGCTCGAAGCGTTGGGCGTGCCGTTCGAGAAACGGGTGGTCAGTGCGCATCGCACGCCGAAGCTGATGGTGAGCTACGCGGAGAGTGCGGAGCGGCGCGGGTTGAAGGCGATCATTGCGGGAGCGGGCGGCGCGGCGCATCTGCCGGGGATGACGGCGTCGATGACGACGCTGCCGGTGCTCGGCGTGCCGGTGGAGTCGAAGGCGTTGAAGGGGCTGGATTCGCTGCTCTCGATCGCGCAGATGCCGGGCGGCGTGCCGGTGGCGACCTTCGCGGTGGGGAAGGCCGGGGCGATCAACGCCGCGCTGTTTGCGGCGTCGCTGCTGGCGCAGAGCGATGCGAAGACGCGCGCGGCGTGGCGGAAATTTCGCAGCGATCAGACGGCGAAGGTGTTGAAGGCGAAACTGCCGGAGTGAGCGGGCGCGGTGCGGTGACGCCGGTGAAAGAGTTTTGACGCGGGGCGGCGCGTCTCCGTTCTGTTTCGTTTCCCGTGCACATGATTCTTCCCGGAAAAACGATCGGCATTCTCGGTGGCGGCCAACTCGGCCGCATGCTCGCGCAGGCGGCGCAGACGCTCGGGTATCGCGTGCATGTGTTCGAGCCGCAGGCGAACTGCCCGGCGGGCGCGGTGGCGAACCGCGAGGTGAACGCGAGCTACGAGGATCTGAAGGCGCTGAAGGAGTTCGCGCGCGGCGTCGACGTGATCACCTACGAGTTCGAGAACATTCCGTCCGAGCCGCTCGCGGCCATCGCGCCGCTGGTGCCGCTGCACCCGCGAGCGGATGTCTTGCATGTGTGCCAGAATCGGCAACGCGAGAAAGCCTGGCTGCGGGCGCAGGGGATTCCGCATGTGCGTTACGCGGAGGCTTTGGACGGCGACGTGGCGGCGGCGGTGGCGCTGGTCGGCCGGCCGTGCGTGGTGAAGACGGCGGATTTCGGCTACGACGGGAAAGGGCAGATGCGCATCAGCGACGACGAGGATCTCGCGAAGGCCGCGGCGATTTTTCGCGGGCGGCGCTGCGTGGTGGAGCGCTGGGTGGATTTTCAGCGCGAGTTGTCGGTGGTGGTGGCGCGTTCGGCGACGGGTGAGACGAAGGCGTTTCCCGTCGCGGAGAACATTCACACGCGGCACATCCTGGATTTTTCGATCGTGCCGGCGCGCGTGAGCGCGGCGATCGCGCGCGAAGCGGAGACCCTGGCGGTGACGGTGGCGGAGAAACTCGGCGTGGTGGGGCTGATCGCGGTCGAGATGTTTCTCGCGAACAACGGCGAGTTGCTGGTCAACGAACTCGCGCCGCGTTCGCACAACTCGGGGCACTGGTCGATCGACGGCTGTGAAACGAGCCAGTTCGAGCAGCAGGTGCGCGCGGTGTGCGGTGCGCCGCTGGGGCCGGTCGGCGTGCGCGAGCCGACGGTGATGGTGAACCTCCTCGGCGATGCGTGGAAGTGGCGCGACGGGCAGGTCGTCGGCGAGCCGGATTGGGCGGCGGTGCTCGCGGAGCCGAAGGCGAAACTGCACCTCTACGGGAAGGCGGAGCCGCGGATGGGGCGCAAGATGGGGCACTTCACGCTGCGCGGAAACGATCTCGATGTCGTGTTGGAAAAAGCGCGCGAGTTGAAGCTGCGGCTCTGATTCTGCGGAGTGACGTGAGCGGCCGGTCGGCGGCCGCACGGGTTTTCGGGCGGGTCAGAGGCCCGATGGCGGTTGCTCGATTTTTTCGCCGCGTGCGGCGGCGTAGTCGGCGGGTGTGTCGAGGTCGATCGCGAGTTCGGGCAACTCTTCGGAAGCGACGAGGTCGGGGCGCGCTTGGAGGAGCGTGCGCGCGCCTTCTTCGCCGGTAAGCGCGGCGAGCGCGGAGAAGTGTTCGCGGAGGAACAACGCGGGCGCGGCGTTGCGGCCGTGGTAGCGCGCGGCGGCGATGCTTTGTCCGCTCGCTTGCTGACGCGCGACGAGTCGCACGATCGTGTCGGCGGTGAACGCGGGTTGATCGCAGAGGGCGATGAGGGCGGCGTCGAGCGAGCGCGAGAATTGCTGGAGCATCGCGATGCCGGTGCGAATGGACGAGGCCATGCCTTCGGCCCACGCCGGGTTTTCGGCGACGAGCACGGGGAGGCGTGCGAGGAGCGGGCGGATTTTTTCGGCTTCCGCACCGAGGACGACGACGACGGGCCACGCGGCGGAGGCGAGTGCGGCCTCGACCGTGCGCAGGAGCAGCGGACGGCCTTCGAGCGGCAGCAATTGCTTGGGCTCGCCCATGCGGGACGAGGCGCCCGCGGCGAGGATGATGCAACCGAAGCGGAAGGGAGCGTGAGGCACGGCGGAATTTCCTCTCAGTCGTGGATCGGGCGCGTGCGCTCCTTGAGCGGACGGGCGTCGCGCGCGGCGAGCGTGGCGCGCATTTCCGCGACGATGCTGAGCGCGACTTCCTCGGGTGTTTCGGCGCCGAGATCGAGGCCGACGGGTGCGTGGAGGCGGGCGCGTTGCGCGGGTGTGATGGTGGCACCGTCGGCGGTGAGATCGGCGAGGATGCGTGCGGCGCGCTTTTTGGGGCCGAGCAGGCCCACGTAGGGAAGATCGCGCACGAGCAGGTCGCGGAGAATCGGCACGTCGTGCACGTAATGATGCGTCATCACCACGGCGAGCGCGTCGGACGGGAGTGCGCAACGGGATACGAGTTCGGGCGAAGGCGCGACGACGAGCGCGTCGGCGAGGGGGAAACGCGCGGGGGTGGTGAAATCGCGCCGCGGATCGGCGACCGTGACGTGCCAGCCGAGTTCTTTGGCGAGTCGCGTGAGCGGTTGGGCATCGTCGCCTGCGCCGAAGATGGCGAGGCGCACCGGCGGAGGCACGGTGTGGAGAAAAATCCCGCAGGAGGCGGGCAGATCGGCAGCTTCGCTCGCGAGGCGCGTGCCGAGGAGCGAAGGGTCGGTTGAGCGCCAGACGACGGCGAGCGGGGTGGGGCGGTGCGAGCGGAGATGGGCGGCGAGGGTCGCGACCCAGGCGGGCGAAGGCGGTAGTTTTTCGATGAATACCTGGACGACGCCGTGGCAGCCGAGGCCGACGCCCCAGACGAGATCGTTTTCCGAGGTGGTGTCGTAGGTGACGAGGTCGGCGATGCCGGTGGCGGCGACGCGGGTGGCTCGGGCGAGGACATCCTCCTCGAGGCAGCCGCCGCTGATCGAGCCGAGGCGCGTGCCATGGGGCGTCAACAGGAGCCGCGCACCGGGGCGTCGGTAGGAAGAGCCCGTCACGGAGACCAAGGTGGCCAGGACGCCAGCGGGTTCCGACGAGGCCGTGATGTGGCGGGCGATGGCGAGGAGTTCGTTCACGATGCAGAGGCTCGGTTCACTCTCCGTCAGACGAGGTGGGGAGCAAGCGCAGTTGCGTAAGTGGGTTTCGGCGACGACGCGTTTTGCGGTGGCACCGCCGAGGGGTCAAAGCGGCCGGTTTGTCGTTCACCGCAAATTCGGGGCGTTCGTCGTCATAAAACCGCGTCTTAACCTATTTATTGCTTTTCTTTTTTTTCCTCCCAATTTGGCGCGAAGTTCAAGCATCTCCGGCGGCGGAGTGAACTTACACAACACAACGCGGCGGTCTGTCCTCCGGGCGGAGCGCCGAACACACAACGTAACTGATTACGACTATGAACAAACTCCGCTTGCGGAAGTTCTGTGCAGCGCCGTCGCTCATCGTGGCGACGAGTTTAATTCCGGTGCTTGGGTTCGCCCAGGCGGCCGATTCGAACGCCGAGGGCGAGCAACCGGTCAAGCTCGAGAAATACGAGGTCACCGGTTCCTACATTCCGTATTCCGCTGATGCGCCGGCCGTGCCCGTGCGGATCATCAATATCGGAGACATCGAGGCGACGGGGCAGACGACGGATCTGCTCGAAGTCATTCGCAAATCTGTTCCGCAGTTCGTCGGCAACGGCAACCTCGGCTCGTCCAACTCGAACATCGGCGGCGGCTCCACCAACGGTGGGTCGCAGGTCCAACTGCGCAACGTGGATACGCTGGTGCTGATCAACGGTCGACGCGCGGCCTTTGCGCCTGTCTCGGCCATGGGCGGCTTCAATTTCGTCGACGTGAATTCGATCCCGGTCTCGGCGGTCGAGAGCATCGAGGTGCTGAAGGACGGGGCGTCCGCCCTCTACGGCTCGGATGCGGTGTCCGGCGTGGTGAACATCATTCTCCGGAAGGATTACGAAGGCGCTGAGATCGGCGGCCGTTACGCCTTCTCGAAGGCCCTCGGCACCGTGTGGGAAGAGCGTTCGGGCCGCACGACGGTCGGCGCGAAGTCGGGCAACACGTCCGTGACGATTTCGGCGGAATGGGTCCGCAGCGACCCGCTGTTCCAGAACGAGCGAGCGTTCTCCACCGATCAGACCGGCCTGACGAGCAGCTTCGCGGGTGTGGTGAACTATCTCGGGGCCGTCAGCGGTAATTTCCTCCTGAAGCCGGGCGCCACGCCGCCCCTGAATACCGACATGACGGGCGCCGAA
Organism: Verrucomicrobiota bacterium; assembly: GCA_023430825.1. Classification (GTDB taxonomy): domain Bacteria; phylum Verrucomicrobiota; class Verrucomicrobiia; order Opitutales; family Opitutaceae; genus Opitutus. The sequence goes on from JAEYYL010000003.1 coordinate 17,271, forward strand.
CTGGTGGCCGCCGGAATCTACGACCAGCCGACCGTGCCGCTCTCGTCGTTGTTCAACCTTTCGCCGTATGTGACGCTCGCCTTGGGCAACGAGCGCTCGGCGGTCGTCGCCGCGGTGAGCCACAAGCTCTCGGACAATGTCGAGCTGTTTGGCGACATGCTTTATTCGCGGACGAGCACCTTCTACCAGCTGGCGGCGCAGCCGATCGTGGGCATGCCGATTTTCGCCAACGACGTTGATAACTTCGGTGTGCTGCCTTTCGCCTACACGCTGCCGGAGCAGTTTCAGAATCCGTTCGACGACTACGTCCTCGTCCGCAACCGCTTCGTCAGCAATCCCCGCAAATATTTCAGCGATAACGATTCGCTGCGTGGCGTGCTGGGCGCGCGGGGCGAGTTCGGCGCTTACACCTGGGAGGTCGGCGCGAACTTCAACGAAGTCAACCAGCTCTATCGCAACGAAAACGTGATCAACCGCGTGAACCTGGCGAACGCGATCGACAACAATCTCGTCAACCTCTTCCTGCGTGAACAGGATCCGACGAAGCTCGCGCAGGCGAATATCTTCGGCACGGCGTATTCGAAGAACAAGAGCACGCTGATCAGCTTCGATGCGCGCCTGACGGGTGAGTTCGCGAACGCGCTGCCGGCTGGCCCGATCAAGTTCGCGGTCGGCGCCGAGACCCGCCGCGAGACGCTCTCGGGCAACCCCGATTCGGGCAGCTTCACCGTCGCCGATCCAGCCAGCCCGTTGTTCGGCTCCCCGTCGCTTTGGGACGGTGCGACGACCAGTGACCGGTTCAACGTGGACCGCTCGGTGGATTCATTTTTTGCCGAGTTCCGGGTTCCGATCGTATCCGCCGGCCAATCGGTGCGCGGTCTGCACACCCTCGACCTCGACGTCGCGGCGCGGAAGGACATTTACAGCGATACGGAAGATCCGCTGGTGCCGAAGTTCACGCTGCGCTGGTTCCCGATCGACGATCAGTTCGCGGTGCGGGCGGCGTATTCCCGCTCGTTCTCGGCGGCGGACCTTTACAGCTTGTTCGGGCCCGACGGCGTGGGCTTCACCGAGGCGCCGATCGGCGTCGAATTTGTCGATGGCCGCGTGATGGACGAGAACGTCGACCAAGGCTTTCTCCGCATTGTGTCGAACCCGAACCTGAAACCGGAGAAGGCGAAGAACTACAACGTCGGCATCGTTTACTCGCCCCGCGGCATCAAGGGCCTGAACGTCGAGTTGAACTACTTCCTCATCGAACAGGACCAGATCGCCGGGTCGGAGAGCGATCTGGAAATTCTGCAGGATGTGGAGACGAATGGCGCTTCCTCCGAGTTCGCCGACCGCGTCCGGATTAATAGCTTCAATGGTTCGGCGATCACCGCCCCCGGCCAGATCAGTGCGGCCTTCGATCTCGCGGGAGGTTCGATGACGCGCGTGTTCGTGACGAACTACGCCGAGAACTTTGTCTCGGCGAAGCAGGACGGGGTCGACCTCACCGTCGACTACGTCTTCGACGTGCCGAACATCGGCAAGTTCGACATCGGTCTCGATGCGCTGTGGTTCAACAGCATGTCGGTGGAAGACGACGAGTATGTCGGCACCACCAACGGCCGTTCCTCGCTCAACGGCGGCACGATCCCGCGCTGGCGCGGAACGCTTCGCACCGAGCTCACGCGCGGCAATCTCCTGGTCGGCACCGCCATCGAGCATATCCCGAGCATGACCGACACGGGTGCGTCCGAGACTCAGACGGACGTTGCCCGCGACCGGCACGTCGAAGCCTACACGAGCGTCGACTTTTACCTGCAGTATAACTTCCGCGGTCGCGCCGGCTTCACGCGTTATCTGGACGGTCTCTCGGTTCGCGCCGCCGTCCTCAACGCGTTCGACGAACACGTCCCGATGGCCGCTTCGTCGTGGAGCGATGCCAACGCCGACACGGCGACCTATGGCCCCTGGGGCCGCACGTTCGTCGTGAGTGCTTCGTATAAGTTCTAAACGATGGCGACCATCGCGATCTGATTTGAGCCAAGAGGCCGGGAGTATTCCACTCCCGGCCTCTTTTTTGCCGAAAAATTTTCCGCCATATGAAAGTCCACCGCTTCCTTCTCCTCGGCCTGTTCGCCGCCATTGCGCCCGCGTTCGCGGCTTCGCCCGCTCCGCTGCCCATCGAGGTGTTTTTTCGCACGAGCGAAATCAGCCAGCCGCGCCTGTCCCGCGATGGCTCCCGCATCGTGTTTCTGGTCCGCAACGACCCCGCCCGACTCTCCATCGCCGTTTACGATGTGCAGAAGAAACAGGGGTCGCTCGTGTTCGTGCCCAACGATTACAACGTCGATTTCGCTTTCTGGAAGGGTGACCGCATCGTGTTCGGCGGCGACGTCGGCGGGAACGAATCCTACGCGCTGCGATCGATCGCCGCCGACGGTTCCGATCTCCGCGACCTCAGCGAATCCTGGCAAAAATACCGCCGCAACACCGGTCCGATCGGCGGCAATGTGTTTTCCACGCTACCGGCGGAGGAGGATCACATCCTCATCGCCGGCTACGGCGTGCGGCGCAACAGTCGCGGAGAATTGGAAGCGTCGGGGGAGTTCGGTTTCTACCGACTGAATGTGCAGACGCGCCGGCGCGACTGGGTGGAAACGTGGAACGAGCGCGCGGTGAACTATTTCGTGGACGATGTGTCCGGCCGGATCTTCGGGCGATCGCTGCAGGCGGGCAACGAGGAGGTGTTCGAGATCAAGGATCTCAAGGGGGACTACCAAACGGTCGGCCGTTATCCGGGATCGGGTGCGCCGGCGGATTTCACCGGGCTCCTGCCCGGCGAGAAGCACGCGCTGATGAGGGTGCGCAGCGTCGAGGAGCACGATCGTGGCGCGATCTACGCCTTCGATCGCGCGACCCTGAAACGGGGGCAACTCCTGTATGAGCCGCCAGCGGGCGAGATCGTCGGGGTGAAGCGTCGCGCGACCGGCCAGATCGTCGGCATCACTTACGAAACGGAGAAGACGGCGACCGATTGGTTCGATCCTGCGTGGGGCAAGCTTCACGCGAGCCTGGCGCAAACCTTTCCGGGGAAGCTGGTGGATATCGTGCATTCCACGCTCGACGAGCGGTTGCACATCGTGGCGGTGCACAGCGACCGCGATCCCGGCACCTATTACCTTTTCGATTCGGTGAAACCGGCGATCACGCCGATTGGCCGGGTGAATCCGTTGATCGACGAAACGAAGATGGCGGAGCGTGCGCCGATCAAGTATCCGGCCCGCGACGGACTGGAGATTCACGGTTACCTCACGCGACTGGGCGATCCGGCGAAAAAACGGCCGCTGATCGTTCTGCCGCACGGCGGCCCCTTCGGTATCCGTGACTCGTGGGGATTCGACCCGGAGGCGCAGTTTCTCGCGAGCCGGGGTTACGCGGTGCTGCAGGTCAACTATCGCGGGTCCGGCGGATACGGCGCACGGTTTCAAGCCGCCGGAAAACACGAATGGGGCCGCAAAATGCAGGACGACCTGACCGACGCCGTGCGCTGGGCCATCGACCGCGGTATCACTGATTCGGATACGGTTGGAATCTATGGCGCGAGCTATGGCGGTTACGCGGCGCTGGCCGGATTGGTGTTCACCCCCGAACTCTATCGCTGCGGCATCAACTACGTGGGCGTGTCCGACCTCGGGATCCTGGTGCGGCCGAACGAAGGGAAAGGGCGGTTCTTCGACCTGTTCACGCGGGAGTGGATCGGAAGCGACGCGGCGGATTTGCGCGAGCGTTCACCCGTCAACCACGTCGCCAACATTCGCGTGCCCAGCCTCCACGCTTACGGCGAAAACGATCCGCGGGTCGACATCGGCCACTGGAAGCTGCTCGAGCCCGAGCTGAAGAAGCACAACAAACCCTACGTCTATCTGCGCGAGCGCGACGAAGGCCACGGTTTCGAAAACGAACGCAGCCGCATCCGTTTCTACGAGGAGATGGAAAAGTTCCTGGCGCAGCATTTGCCCGCCGCGGGCAATGTGGCGCTCGGCGAGCTGAAGACGATCGAGCTGCCGGCCAGAGAAAACAGGTGAGCGGGTCGGGATGGCGCGCCGGGGTTCAACGACGCCCCTGCGCTCCCGTTTTCGGCGACAGCACAATGGCGCGATGACGGGCGGGCTGGTCCAGACGGGGCCAGCCTGATCGGGGAGCGGGGACGCCGAGCGTGCACCAGCGCTGGAGTCCGCGCGCAGGATGGGAGCGGTTTCGCCCGACCAAGGAAACGGCGCCAACTTTGACCTGGCCGACACCGCGGACGAACAAGCGCAACTGCGGCGGGCGCGCTAAATTTCCGTCCCAGCTGACGGGCGCGGCGTGCTCGCGGACCAGGTCGCACCGCCGACGGGCGGCGCGCGTCTGGAACTCGATCGTGTGGCACGCCTGCAGCGTGTTCCACGAGCCGTCCGCTTGTTGTTGCTCGATGCCGACGAGTTGGACCGCGGGAGCGAAGTTCCACACGCGATAGCAGAGCTGCCACTCGCCGCCGAAAACCGGTTCGCCGCGTTTCCACGCGCGCAGCCGATCGGCGTCGCGACGGACGATGAGTTCGTTCGGCCCCGCGAGCTTTGGATCGCGAGTGCGTCGCCACATCGTGCGCGCGGCGCGCAGGGCGGCCTGCGTCGACGGCGAGGCGTCGGCCGACGCTCTTGCGAACACGTCGCGCTGCGCCAGATAGTGACGGAACTCCACGCTCGCGCGCAGCGCCGTTGGCAGCTTCAGCCGGGCGGCAGTGTTCACGAGCTTTGCGAAATGACGCTCCTCCCGGCGATAAGGGCCTAGCGGTTCACGGCGGGAAACGGAGTCCCAGCGCTCGTTGATCGGCCAGCGCGGGTAACCGCCAAATGGATACCGATCGCACGCAAGGGCGACACGCGCGGCGGCGCGACCTTTCGATCGGCCGAACGCACGTTCGAAACCTCGCGCCAGCATCTCGCGCGGATCGTCGATCGTTGGTTCCATCCAGAGCGTGGCGGCGGCCGCGTCGACCGCGACGGTGAGTTCCAGCGCGAGCCGATTCGGCTCCCAGCCGCTGACCAGAAATCCTTCCGCGCCGATACGCTGCGCGTGCCGCCACCAGGCGACGATGTTGTTCATTCGATCCGTGAAGTGGGGCAGCGGCTCGTAGCGAAACGCGCCGTTCATCGGGCAACCGTAGAGCTTGATCCCGCGCGCGCGCAGCGGCGTGGCGATGTCGACCTCGGCGAAGTTGAAGAGCTCGACGCGCGGCAGCCGGTCGAAGGCGTGATAATACCACTCGTAGGCGGTGAGTCCGCGCGGCAGCAGCGGGATCGCCTCGGGTAAAAAATAAAACATGTCGGCCCAGAGCCCCATGTGCAGCCCGAGCGAGTTCGTGAGCGCGTGCAGGCGTTTCACGTAACGTGCGAAGTGCGCGGCGAGCCCGATCTTCGCCACTTCACGCCGGCTCAGCGGGTGCTTGCCGAGGTGGAATGATTCGTCGAGCCCAACATGGACTTTCCCCGCGGTGCAAAACGGCGCCATGTCGCGCAACAATTTCTCCGCCACTTCGAGCGTGCGCGGATGGAGTGGGCAGATCTGTCCGCGCTCCAGCGGCGAACCGTCGGCGGCGCGGAGTTCGTTGAGATCGCGCAGCTCGGGAACCTTGATGAGGTATTGCGTGTGGCCGAGGAGATTGACGATGGGGACGACCTTGATCCCCGCGCGCGTCGCGGCATCGACCAGCCGCGCGAACTGCTTGTAAGTGTAGGCGTCGCGACGCGCGACTCCGGGCAGGCTCGGGTATTCGACGGCGTCTTCGAGGTGGAGGTGAACCTCATGATAACCCCATTCGGCGTAGCGCGGGAGTTGCGCGATGAGCCAGTCGAGGCGTTCGACCTGGCGCGCGAGGTCCCATTGAAACGAGCGAATCATGTGCGACCAGAGATGACGGTCGCACGCGCGCGGCGCAAGTAGGGCGGGTTTCAACCCGCCCTGTGCTGCTTCAAAGAGCGGGCTGAAGCCCGCCCTACTTTTTTCAACCGCGCTTCTTCTTGATCAGCTCCTCGAGCTTGATCACGTCGGCGGCGAACTGGCGGATGCCTTCGGAAAGTTTCTCCGTCGCCATCTGGTCCTCGTTCAGCTCCCAGCGGAATTTTTTCTCGTCGAGGCTCACGCGCTCCACCTGTTCGTTCGCCGCGGCAGCGGGATCGAGTTTGCGCGTGACGGTGTCGGTCGACGCGGCGAGTTCGCCGAGCAATTGCGGCGAGATGGTGAGCAGATCGCAGCCCGCGAGTTCGAGCACCTCACCTTTGCTGCGGAAGCTCGCGCCCATGACTTCCGTCTTGTAGCCGAATTTTTTGTAGTAGGTGTAAATCTGCGCGACGGATTTCACGCCCGGATCGTCGGCGGGCGCGTAGTCGCGGCCCGTGCTCTTTTTATACCAGTCGAGGATGCGTCCGACGAACGGCGAGATGAGCTGCACCTTCGCGTCGGCGCACGCGACTGCCTGGGCGAACGAGAAGAGGAGCGTGAGGTTGCAGTTGATTTTTTCGCGTTGGAGCTGTTCGGCGGCCTGGATGCCCTCCCAGGTGGAGGCGAGCTTGATGAGCACGCGTTCGCGCGGGATGCCGGCCTTCTCGTAAAGCGAGATGATCTCGTGCGCCTTCGCGATGCTGCCGTCGCGGTCGAACGAGAGCCGCGCGTCGACTTCGGTCGAGACGCGGCCCGGCACGATCTTGAGGATCTCGCGGCCGAACAACACGAGCAACAGATCGATCACCGTGCCGACGGATGCACTCGAGCCGGCGTCCTTGACCGCTTGATCGACCAAATGGCCGTAGGCGGACATGCCGGCGGCCTTGAGGATCAGGCTCGGGTTGGTCGTCGCGTCCTGCGGCTTGAATTCCTTGATGGTGGAGAAATCGCCGGTGTCGGCGACGACCTTGGTGAACTGTTTCAGTTGCTCGAGTTGGGTGATGGGCATGGTGGGAAAAGTATCGTCACCGTAAATCGCCTGAAGTGCGTTGCAAATGCGACCGCAACCATTCGAGACCGCCGGCTTCGTCGGCGAATACGCCGTCGAGCTGGGCTTCGAAAGCGGCATCGAGCACGGGCTTGAATTTGGGACCGGGTTGGTGGCCGAGGGCGACGAGGTGGCGGCCTTGAATCAGCGGACGCGGCGCGGCGTGTTCGAGAGCGAGTTCCGCGGCCTTGGCCCGCAGCTCCGCGATCAGCTCGAGCGTGCGCGGCGATTGCAGAGGCGGGCGGCCGAAGGAGTCGGCGATCATCACCAGCGCGAGATCGTCGATCGTCGCGGGTGCGAGCTTGCGCGCGAGCCGGCGCACCTGCGAATCGGTGTAGTGTTCGCCGCTGTTGTGATGATGCACCAGGTGATGGACCACGAGTTGGCAGACGGGCGAGTCGAGTTCGAGTGGTGCGCCGATCCGCCGGAGAAACGTCTGCGATGGCGGCCCACCGGCCGACTCATGGCCGGGGCTGAGCCAGCGCATCGCGCCGCGTTTCTCGCCGCGCACGGTCGTCGCGGGTTTGCCGAAATCGTGCGCAAGCACCGCGAGCATCAACAGGCGCCGGCGCGGCGCGGCGCTCGTCCGCCATTCGTCGAGTCGCGCGAGCGCATCGACGCAATGCTGCGTGTGCGTGAACACGTCGCCTTCCGGATGCCACTCCGGTTCCTGCGGCGTGCCGCGCAGCACGGCGATTTCCGGGAAATGGCGCAGCCAACCGGTCGCTTCGAGCACGGCGAGCCCGCGCGAGGGCGTCTGCGCTTTCGTGGCCCATTTTTCCCATTCGCCCCAGACGCGTTCCACCGGCAACTCGGTAAACGTGTCCGCGATGCTGCGCGCGAGTGCGGCCGTTTCGGGGGCGAGCGTGAGATCGAAACGCGCGGCGAGTTGAAACGCGCGCAGCACCCGCAGCGGATCTTCGACGAAGGCGGCGCTGGTGTGGCGCAGCACGCGCGCTTCGAGATCGCGGCGGCCGCCGTGCGGATCGACGATCTCGCCGGTGAACGGGTCTTGCGCGATCGCGTTGATGGTGAAATCGCGGCGGGCGGCCGCATCGGCGTCGCTGAGCGTCGGGTCCGGCGCGACGGCGAACCCGCGGTGGCCGGCGCCGGTTTTCGATTCGCGGCGCGGCAGGCTGAAATCGTATTCGGCGCCGCTGGCCGCGCTGCGGACCTTGATCACGCCGAAGCTGCGACCGACGACATCGGTGGCGCCAAATGGCGCGAGCGCGCGATGCAGCGATTCGAAATCCGCGCCGGCGACCTCGACATCGAAATCCTTCGGTTCGAAGCCGAGCAATTGGTCGCGCACACCGCCGCCCACGAGCCGCGGTCGTCCGATGCGCCGGACGGCTTCGAGCATCGCGCGGAGGTCGGCGGGCAGCGAAGTCACGGCTGCGAAGATTTTTTCACCGCTGCGACGATCAGCAGGACCCAACCGGCGATCAACGCGACGCCGCCGAGAGGAGTTACCGGCCCGAGCCAGCGTGGCCCGCCGAGGGCGAGGGCGTAGATCGAGCCAGAAAAAATGAGTGTGCCTGCGATCCAGCAACGCGCGGCCCAGCGAAGGTGGCCGCGTGTGGCGATGGACGGCGGTTTGAGCCATGCGGCCAGTGCGACGAGGGCGACGGCGTGCAGCAAATGGTATTGCACCGCGGTCGCCCAGGCTTGGGTGGCGCCGCGTTCGGCGAGCAGTGCGCGCAGTCCGTGCGCGCCGAATGCGCCGAGTGCCACGCCGGTCGCGCCGAGGAGGCCGGCGGCCAGCAGAATCGTTGCGGGAACTGCGCGGGCATCCTGGACTTCGGTGGGCGGCGGAAGAGTCATCCGGGCAGGCTTGCAGAGGTGGGTCGCGAAACAAGCTCGCGCTGGGTGGAACGACCGTTCCAAGCGCCAAACGCTGGCGGGCCGGGCGTCGCTGCCGCGGTTTGACGACCGCGTTGGGAGGAAGAATTCGCGCGCAGCGGCTTTCCTCTGAAAACAGGGGTTGACAGCATTCCGCGAAGCCCTAGCTGTTGGCCTCTTTTCCCATGAAAACCTTCCTCGCCAAAAAGGAGACGGTGCAACCGAAGTGGTATCTCATCGATGCCGCGGGCGTTCCGCTCGGTCGTCTCGCTGTGAAAGCCGCCAACATGATCCGCGGCCGGCACAAGGCGTCTTACACCCCGAGCGTCGACAACGGCGATTTCGTCGTCGTGATCAATGCCGAGAAGGTGGTCCTCACCGGCAAGAAGGAAGAGCAGAACGAGTATATGTTCTTCTCGGGTTTCGTGGGCGGCGAGAGCTACCGCAACATGAAGCAGATGCGGGAGAAGAATCCGGCTTTCATCATCGAGCATGCCGTCAAGGGAATGCTGCCGAAGAACCGGATCGCCGCGACGATGTTGAAGAAGCTGCGGGTGTTTGCCGGCGAGCAGCACACGCACGAAGCGAACAGCCCGACCAAAATTTCCGTCTGATTAGAAGTCCATGAGCACTGTCGCCACCAACGTTTTCCTCGGCACCGGTCGTCGCAAGACCTCCACCGCCCGCGTTCGCATCACTGAAGGCAGCGGCAAGCTGCTCTGCAACGGTCGCGAATTCGAGAATTACTTCTCGCACGAGAATTTCGCCAAGCAGGCCTATGCGCCGCTCCTCACGGTCGAGTTGAAGGACAAGATCGACGTGACGGTGAACGTCTCGGGTGGCGGCGTCGCTGGCCAGGCCGGTGCGGTGGCCCACGGCATCGCGCGCGCGCTCCAGAAGATGAACGGCGAGCTCCGTCCGGCGCTCAAGAAGGCCGGCCACATCAAGCGCGATCCCCGCGCGAAGGAACGCAAAAAGCCCGGCCAGCCCGGCGCGCGCAAGCGGTTCCAGTTCTCGAAGCGCTAAGCTTCGGCGAACCTCGTTACTTTCAGCCGCCCGCGCCTCGTGCCGGGCGGCTTTTTTTGTTCTTTCGCGCGAGCGACACACGTCGGCCGCGCTTTGGCGCGCCATTGATTCGCGGCGGTGCGAAAACCGCCTCGATTAACGTTCCCGCAACTCCCAAGTTTCCTCCCATGAAAGTCGGCATCGTTGGTGCGTCCGGTTATTCCGGCGAAGTTCTGGTCAAGTTGCTGCTCGGTCATCCGAACGTGACGCTCTCGGTCGTCACCTCGCGTTCGAATGCCGGCAAGCCGCTCGCATCGGTCATTCCCTCCGTGCGCGGCGCCGACCGGGGGCTCACGTTCACCGACTCCGATCCGGCGGCGCTCGCGGCGGGCGACATCGACCTGTTTTTCCTCGCGCTGCCGCACGGCGCCGCGGCGACCTATGCGAAAGCGCTCGTGCCTGCGGGCAAACGCGTGATCGATCTTAGCGCGGACTTCCGGATCGCGGATCTCGCAACCTACCAGAAATACTACGGCGAACACCACGCGCCGGAGCTGCTGGCGGGAGCGCGTTTCGTTTTGCCGGAACTGACGCCGCCGGCGTGGAAAACCGAGGCGAAACTGATCGCGGCGCCGGGCTGCTATCCGACGAGCATTCTCGTGCCGCTGGTGCCGTTGCTAAAGGCGGGCGTCGTTTCGCGCGAGCACATCGTGGTCAATTCCTACAGCGGCGTGAGCGGGGCCGGAAAAAAAGTCGACGAGATGTATCTGTTCGTCGAACGCGCCGAGAGCATCAAGGCCTACGGGCTCGTCAAACACCGGCATCTGGCGGAAGTGGAGGAGCAGCTCGCGGTCCACACGGGCGCGAAGACAATCCTCCAGTTCAACCCCCACCTCGCGCCGATGCGGCGCGGCATCGCGACGACGATCACCGTGCCGGCGGCGGCGGGCGCGACGATCGAGACGCTCTACGCGGCGTGGCGCGGCGTGTATGCGAACCGGCCGTTTGTCCAAGTTCTGCCGAGCGGCGAAACCCCCGACACCGCGCACACCGTGGGCACGAACCGCGTGGACATGTCGGCCGTGCACGATCCGCGCACGAACAATTTCGTGATCACCGCCGTCGAGGATAATCTCGTGAAAGGCGCGAGCGGCCAGGCGGTGCAGATCATGAATCTCTGGTGCGGCTACGAGGAAACAGCGGGATTGATCTGAAGGCGGCGCGACGCGGCGGGGCGGGCGTCACCGCGCGCCCCTGCGTGCGGCGGCTATTCGAGACCGGCGACCGGGAAGTCGGCGGGGTGTTCGACGCTGAATTTCAACGGGAGCTCGCGCTTTTCGCCCGGTTTCAATTCGAGCGTCCATTTGAGCGTGCCGCCCGCATCCGGTTTCATGTGGCGTTCGTCGGGGGCGAGTTGCTTCACGACGATCCGTTCGTGGCGTGAGACCGGGAGCTGATCGTGCACGACGACGGTTTCGACCGTGGGCTTGTTGTTCTGGACGCTGATCGTGACGTCGTAGGTGATGCGCTTGCTCTTCGTGACCAGGCCTGTGTCCTCGGTGAAGCGCTGGTTGAGCTTGCGTGTCACGGCGATGGCTTCGTCGGCGCCGAGGGCGAGATCGAATTTTTCACCGGGCATGACGGTGCGGAGTGAGCTGGTGGCGACGAAGGTGTCGTCGAGAAACACGTTCATCGCGCCGGCGAGCAGCGGAAAGTCGGAGGCGTGGGTCACCGCCGCGGAGAGAAAAGCACCGGGGAGCAGTTTCGGCGTGCTGCGGTAGCTGAGTGCGGCCGGTAATCGAAGGGTGGTCACACTCACCTTGTGCGGGGTGTTGTTCGAGGGGATGTCGGTTTTCGTCGCGATCCGGAAAGTGGCGGAGGTGGCCTGGGCTTCGAGCGTGGCGACGGCGGTGGCCATGTCGCGCGGAGGGGCTCGTTCGGCGGCGAGGGCAGCGGCTGCGGGCTGCGGCCGGACATTTTTGTTCCGCGTGATCTCGAAGGCCGACAGCACGATCGTTTCCTCGGGCGCCGGTTGGTCTTGCTGCACGATCCACGGCGAAAGCTCCGGCGCGGCGCCGCCGAGCGAGGGGCGGGCGGTGGAGAGCGTGAGATCGATGTCGTCCCAGTCCTCGCCGGTGTTCTGGCGCACGACGCCGAAGTAGCCGAGTTGCACGGCGCGTTCGCCGCTGAGCACGCGGGCATCGTAACTCGGCGACCAACTCGCGGCCGGCACGGTGTAGCGGAGCGTCAACGCAAGTTCGCCGGGGCTCGCGGCGGCGAGGCGGACGGTCACCGTCTTGTAGCTTCGGCCGGCTGCGCCGCGTAGTTCCGCGAGCTGTTGTTCGAGTGCGGTGCGTTTGGCCTGCAGAGCTTCGCGCTGCTCGTCGAGCGTGCGCGTTTCGCTCGCGATCTGGCCGAACTGCTCCTCGGTGAAAGCGAGCAGCTTCAGCCAGACGTCGGGCGGGGTGAGGGCACCGGCGGCGTCCTTGGCCGGAGTCGTCGTGGAATTCTGGATGCGTTGCAGGTAGTCGCGCTGTTGTTGTAGGACGCCGGTGCGATCGTTCAGCGCCCGTTCTTCGCGACGGACGGTGCGGAGTTCGTCTTCGAGGGATTTTACGCGCTCGTTGGGGGTGAAGTCGACGAACGTGTCGCGGGCCGCCACATCGAGCAGCGTGGTATCGGCCGAGCCCTGCCCGGCGACCTGCAACGATTCGGCGAGGAGCAGGGAGGGAAGGCGGTCGAACGTGACCTCGACCTGACCGGGAGCGTCGATCGCGACGGTGGCGGCGCGGGTGACGACGGCGCGGTCGGCGTAAACGGTGACGGCGGTGATGCGCGAATCGGCGGGGAGCGATGCGGCGGCGGCAGTGACGGCGGAAAAAAGCAGGGCGAGACAAAGCCGGAAAGGAGAGTTCATGGCAGGAGGAAGAGAGACTGCATAAAACGTCCAACGGTCCAACGGCGGAAATCTTAGGCGCGCCAGGAGGGTGGTCCGCCAGGTTCCGTGGGAGCGCGATTTTCCCGGAACTTCGCGAATCGGCGTGGACACTAACTCCGCCCGTGACGTGCCCCCTTCCTGAAATTCGGCCAGCGCGCAGGCAGAGGCTTGCCACAAGCCGAGCAGGAGGCTTGTCATGAACCCCCTTTTCACGGAGAAACGCTGAAATTTTGCCGTCGGCGGACCTCTTTCCGTTGCCCGGACCTCTTCACCCTCAGAACCCTGTCATGTTCATTGTTCCTGCTTTCCGCTTCGTGCTGCGCTTGATCGGCGTCGCCCTCGTCGCCTCCCTCACGCCGGCTCTCCTGGCCCAAAGCAGTTCCGCCGCGATCGACGGCTTCGATCCCAATGTGGACGGCAACGTTTACGCGCTCGTGGTGCAGCCCGATGGGAAGGTCGTCATCGCCGGTAACTTCACGAGTGTGCGCCCGAACGGCCTCGGCACGGGCGTCGCCCGCACCAACATCGCTCGCCTGCTGCCCAACGGCCACAACGACGACAGCTTCTCGGCGACGGTCGGCGGCCAGATCAACGCCATCTCGCGCCAGGCCGACGGGAAACTCGTGATCGGCGGCCGGTTCACCAGCGTGAACGGCGTGCCCCGCAACCGCGTGGCGCGGCTCAATGCCGACGGCTCGCTCGATGCCACGTTCGACCCGAACGTCGGCGGCGGTTTCACTCCGGAGGTCAATGCGGTGCTCGTTCAACCCGATGGTCGCGTGCTGGTCGGCGGCGGGTTCACCACGGTGCAGCCGAACGGCGCGGCGACCGCGACGACGCGCAACCGCATCGCGCGCTTCCATGCCGACGGCTCGCTCGACACGGGTTTCAATCCCAACGCGAACAGTTTCGTGCTGTCGCTCGCGGTGCAGGCGGATGGCCGCATTCTCATCGGTGGCGGATTCACGTCCTTGCAGCCGAATGGCGCATCGGCCGCGACGGTCCGTCACCGCATCGCGCGGCTGAATGTCGATGGCACGCTCGACGCGTCCTTCGATCCGAAGGCGAACAACGCGGTGACCGCGATCGAGCCCTTGCCCAACGGCCAGATTCTGATCGGCGGGTCTTTCACGACGCTGCATCCCAACGGGGCGGAGACGGCGGCGACGAGGGCCACCCGCATCGCGCGGCTGAACAGCGACGGCACGACCGATGCCGATTTCAACGGCTATGCCGACGGCCAGGTTTACACGATGAAGGTGCAGGCCAACGGTCAGATTCTGGTGGGCGGTTCGTTTTCCGCGGCCGGCGATGGGTCTCGGGCGTATTTCGCGCGCCTGCAAGCGACCGGCACCATGGACTTCAGCTACAGTCCGGGGCCGAATTTCAACGTCTATGCGATCGGTCTCCAGTCCGACGGTTCGGCGGTGATCGGCGGCGGCTTCATCGCGCTGGCGACGCGCGGTGGCACGGCGATGGTGCGGAATCACGTCGCGCGGGTGTTGTCGACGGGGGTGCTCGATGCGAATTTCAATCCGGACGCCAATGGCCGGCTGCGCACGATGGCCACGCTGTCGGACGGACGGATTCTCGTCGTCGGTGCCTTCAACTCGATCGGCGGCGTCACGCGTTACGGAATCGCGCGGCTCGAGGCGAACGGCGCGCTCGATCCCACCTTCAATGCGGATATCGACGGAGGACAGGTGTCGGTCATCCTCGAACAGAGCGACAAGAAGATCCTGCTCGGCGGCGCGTTCACCCGGGTAAACGGCGCCGCGCGCACCAATTTCGCCCGCCTGAACGCGGACGGCACCCTGGACGGTGACTTCAATGTCGCTTTCGACAGCACCGTAAACGCGATCGTGCAGCGGGCCGACGGGAAGCTGCTGGTCGGCGGCGCCTTTTCGAGTCTGCTCGCTCACGGCGCCACCACCGCCACGGCTCGGTCCTATATCGCTTTGTTGGATACGAATGGCACCCACGACACCGGCTTCCTGCCGTCCACGGATGCGGCCGTCAGGGCCATTGCCCTACAGGGCGACGGCAAGATCATTCTCGGCGGCAGCTTCATGCGGGCGTCGGGGCATCAGGTGAACGCCATCTTCGACCGGATCGGCCTCGTGCGGCTCAACACCAACGGGACGATCGACGAAGGCTTCAATCCCGCGGTCATCACCGGTGGGTCCAGCGTCGGCAGCGTGTTTGCGATCGCCGTTCAGGCGGACAACAAGATCGTGGTCGGCGGCGATTTCGACGAAGTGCTGCCGAGTAACGGCACGACCCGCGCAGCCCGGGCGAATCTGGTGCGTTTCAACAACGACGGCACGCTCGACACCGATTTCGATCCCAACCCGAACGACCAGGTTTTCTCCATCGCGCAACAGGCCGACGCCAAACTCCTGATCGGCGGGCGGTTCACCACGCTCCAGCCCGACAAGACCGGCGACGTGCATACGCGCAATTTCGTCGCGCGCCTGCAAGACAACGGAGATGTGGACGCGGCCTTCAACCTCGACCTCGACGTCATCCCCGGCAACCAGGTCGTGAAAGTTCTGCCGACCAGCGGCGGCCAGGTTCTCGTCGGCGGCGCCTTCAGCACGCTCAACACGTCCAACGCCGCGACGCTCGTGCGGCGCGACCGGCTCGTGCGGGTGAACAACGACGGCACGGTCGACTCGGCGTTCAACGCCGGACTCGCCTCGGCCACGGGCGCGCCGATTCAGGCGCTGTCGGTCCAGTCCGATGGCCGTCTGATCGCGGCGGGCAGCTTCACGGGTTTCGGCGGCACCGCGGCGACGAATCTCGCGCGTTTCAATCTCGATAGCTCGCCGGACGTTTCCTTCACCCCCGCCGTCGACGGCCCCGTCTATGCGGTCGCCCAGCAGTTGACCAAGGGCGAATCCGTGCTCACCCCGCGCAGCGGTTTCGCGGTGCTCGAGAACAACGGTCTGCTGCGGCCGGGCTTCGCCGTTCCCGCCGACGTCGGGCTGCCCACCATCTACACCATCGTCGTCCAGTCGGACGGGAAGCTCCTGATCGGCGGCACCGGCTTCACGGTTCCGGGCGGCGGCACCAGCCTGGTGCGGCTGAATCGGGATGGCTCCCTCGACACCACTTTCAAGCCGCAGACGAAGGGCGACGTTTATGTGATCGTGCCGCTCGCCGACGGCAAATTCCTCGTCGGCGGCGCGTTCAACAAGGTCGGCGATGTCGACCGCTACCATCTCGCCCGGCTCAACACCGACGGTTCGCTCGACACGGCCTTCACCGTTAATCTCAGCGCCTCGGGCGCGGTCTTCACGATCGCGCTGCAAGCTGACGGACGCATCCTGCTCGGTGGTTCCTTCACCTCGATTCAGGCTTCGCCGACCGCCACCACGGTCACGCGCGCGTATGCGGCGCGGATCGCTGCCGATGGGACGGTGGACGCGGCGTTCGATCCGGCCTTCAACGCCGCCGTCGACCGGATCATCATCCGCGCGGATGGAAAAATCCTCGCGTTGGGCAGTTTCTCCACGGTGCGGCCGAATGGCGCCAGCACAGCGACCAATCGCGCGTTCGCGGCGCAGTTCAACGCCGACGGGTCGTTCGACAGCAGCTTCGACCTGAAGCTCAACAGCACGGCCAACGAGGCCGTCGTCGAGGCGAACGGCAACATCGTGCTCGGCGGCTATTTCACCCGCATCCTGGATCAGTCGCGCAACTTCCTGGCGCGTATCACGCCCAACAATACGCTGGAGCCGTTCAACCCGAATGCCAACGGCCCGGTCACCAGCCTCGCCCGGCAGCCGGACGGGAAGATCCTCGTGTCCGGTCTTTTCAGCGCCCTGCAACCCAACGGCACGATCTATGATCCGGCGCTCGCCGTTCCGCGCAACCGGGCCGTCCGGCTCGAGGTCGACGGCACGGTCGATCCCACCTTCAACCCGAATTTCAACGGCGACGTCACCGGACTCGTCCTCGGGACGGACTACATTGCCGCGTTCGGTGCGTTCAACGCCCTGCAACCAACCGGCGGGCTCTTGGTCGGCGGTGCCTTCGGGGCCGTCAACGGCGTCGCCGTCCGCAATCTCGCGCTCTTCGGTCGCGATGGCTCGATCAGCGCCACCTTCCTGCCGAATCCGAACGGCACCGTTTACGCCGTCCTGCCGCTGACGAACGGCCAGACCGTGATCGCCGGGGCGTTCACCGCGGTGACCGAGACGGAGCGCAATCGCGTGGCCCGCTTCACCGCCGGCGACGAACTCGATCCGACCTTCAATCCCAACGTCGACGGCGATGTTTACGCCCTGGCGCTGCAAGCTGATGGGAAGCTCCTCATCGGCGGCAGCTTCACGAGCGTAGGGGGCACCGGCCGCACGAACCTCGCCCGGCTGAACGCCGACGGTTCGCTCGACGGATCGTTCGCTCCCGGGCTTGCCGGCGCGGTCCATAATATCCTCGTGCAACGCGATGGACGCGTGCTGATCACCCAGGAAATCTCCGACGGCAGCAATGCCCTGCTTCGGTTGAATGCCGACGGCACGACCGACGGCAGCTTCAACGCGGCGAACAACGGCACCGTGCGCGCCATCGCGCTGCAGGTCAGCGGGCACATCTTCGCCGGCGGTAATTTCACCGCGATCGGTGGCGGCTCGCGCGCCAATCTCGCGCGATTGAACGCCGACGGTTCGCTCGATCCATCGTTCACCGCGGCTCCGAACGGCCCGGTTACGGCGTTGTCGATCCAGCCCGATGGCAAGCTGATCCTCGGCGGCGAATTCAACGCCGTCGATGACGTGCCTCGCTTCGGCATCGCGCGTGTTGGCACCTCCAGCGTCGCGTCGGAAACGATCACGGTCGATGCGACCCGCACCGCCATCACTTGGGTTCGTGGCGCCAGCGCCGCGGAGATTAGCGGCGCAGTGTTCGAAAGCTCGAGCGATTACTTCACCTGGACGGTGCTCGGCACCGGTTCGCGCGTCGGGGCCACCGGCAACTGGCAGCTTTCGAACATCACCCTGCCGACGACGACGCGTTTCTATGTGCGCGCGCGGGGTGTCGTGCCAGGCGCTCCTCGTGGTTCGTCCGGCGCCGTCACGGTGCAGACGCAGTTCTACGCGAGCAGCGTGGCGTCCACTCCGCCGCCGGCCGTCACCAGCCCGAGCATCGTCGGCGCCACCGTTGGTTCCAGCTTCCACTACGCGATCGAAGCGGACGGCCAGCCTGCCACCTATTATGTCAGCAGCCTTCCGCCGGGACTCGTTTACGATCCGGTCACCGGAGTGATTTCAGGCACGCCGACGCAGGCGGGCGTTTATACCTTCATGGTCTATGCCGGCAACGTCGGAGGCCAGGGTGGCCAGCCGCTGTCGATCTACATCGCGGCTTCGGCGGCGAATCCCCCCGGGAACGGCAAGTTGATCAACATTTCCGTCAACGCGCAGGTGACCTCCACCGAACCCATCATCGCCGGTTTCGTGATCGCCGGGCCGCTACCGCAAACGGTGTTGCTGCGCGCGGTCGGTCCGACCCTCGCCCCGGTCGGCGTTGCCAACCCGCTCGCGGAACCGCACCTCCGGCTTTACAATGCCTCCAACCAGGTCGTCGCCGAAAACGCCGGCTGGGCCGATAGCCCCACGCTCGCGGCGACGTTCGCCCGGGTCGGTGCCACGCCTCTTCTCGAGGGCAGCAAGGACGCCGCGATGCTGGTGACGCTCGCTCCCGGCCCCTACACGATGCATGTGTCGTCCGCGACCGGTGCGAGTGGCACGGCGGTGGCCGAGGCCTACGATGCGAGCGAGGACGCGTCGCGAACCTGGCCGCGCCTCGTCAACATCTCCGGTCGCAGCCTGATCGACGACAACAACACGACCGCGACCGGCGGCTTCGTGATCGTCGGCAGTAGCACGCCACGCCGCGTCTTGATTCGCGGCGTCGGCCCGGCGATGGCCGGCGCCGTGACGAACGCGTTGGCCGATCCTACGCTCAAGCTCTATCGTGTGACGAGCGGCATGCCGGTTGTCATCGCGAGCAACGACAACTGGGGCACGCCGGTGACGGTTGACGCCCAGCATCCGCCCGCGACAGCGGCCGAGTTGACGGCGGCGGCGGCGACTGTGGGCACGGGCGCTTTCGGCGCCGGCAGCGCGGACGCGGCGATCATCGCCACGCTTCCGCCAGGTCTCTACACCGCCGAGGTCGGTCGCTCGGGCAGCGCGAGCGGCAGCACGGTCGTCGAGATTTACGAACTCGACGTGCCTTGAGTGACGAGGGCCGGCGTTTTTGCCGGCCCTTCGTTCAGTGCTAGAGCAGCTCACATAGAGTCGTAGCCGGTTGTAGGAGCCAGCTCGCAGGCGATGTCGATCGTTCGCACACCGAATCGCCTGCAAGCAGGCTCCTGCCTCCCATCCGGCAGTGACTATAGCTTTCGTGAAAACGCGCTAGCTAACCGCAGGTGTCCGTGCCGCCTGCTTGGTTTGCGTAGGTGGCGCGCTTGTCGCCACGTTGCGCGCGAGCGCGCCACGGACGATCGCGCAGCCAGGCGCGGACGCCTGCCGCGACGCATCGCGACGCGTCCGCGTCACCAGTCGTCGGACCGAAAAGGCGCCGCCGGGAGCCCGGCGCCGTTGTAGAGATTGGCCACCGGCGCGTTGAACCACGCATAGCGCACCGCCACCGGCTCCTTCACTTTCGGCGAGGAAACGACGAGCGTGTTGCGCTCGATCCGCGCGGTGGCGGGATGAAATATCCTGTCGGCGCCGGCGATTTCGAGCGATTGCACCGGCCGGCCGTGCGCGACGAGGCCGCCATCGGCGTGCGAGAACTCCACGCGCATCGCCGGTCCTTCGCGTGATGCTTTTTCGAATACAGGCCCGACGTGGTCGCCAGCGATCCCATACACCTGCGCCTTCGCGATGGCCGCGAGCCGCCGCGCGACCTCGAGCTTCCGCTTCGGATGGATGTCGTCCGGATCGCCGAGATCGATCGCCACGGCCATGCCGGTCGCCGGGAGCGCGAGCGCTTTGGTCTGCGCTTCGCGCAGTCGCGCCCATTTGCGCCCACCAGCCTCGTCGCTCGCATAGTTCGGGAGCTGCACGAAATAAAACGGCAGCGGCTCGGCGGCGGCGGGACGCCAGTTCGCGCGCCACGCGCGGATCATTGCGGGAAACAGTTCCGCGTATTCGGCGGCGCGGTCGGTGTTCGATTCGCCCTGATACCACAACACGCCGCGCAGCGCTGCCGGCTGCAGCGGCGCGATCATGGCGTTGAAGAGGCTGCCCGGGCGTTCGGGCGAATCGGGCGTGGCCGGTGGCGGGGGCCACGGCACGGCGTTTTTGGCGCCCGCGGCTTTCGCCTGTTCCTCCGCTTTCTGCCAGGCGGCCATCTCCGCTGGATAACGCGCGACGCGCTCGGGCGTCCACTCGCGCAGCGCGTCCTGCCAGCGGGTTTCGATCGCCGCGTCGAGCGACGTCGCCCGGCGTGCGGTGTCGCTCATCCACGCTTCGATCGGCGTGCCGCCCCACGAGCTGTTCACGATGCCGACCGGAACGCCGGTTTTGCGGTGAATTTCGCGGGCGAAGAAATAACCGATGGCCGAGAACTCGCCGACGGTGGCGGGAGTCGCCGGTTGCCAGCCGCTCGTGCGGGCGGTGTAGGCGGGCGGGGCGGCGACGGCGCGTTCGATCTTCAAATGGCGCACGAGCGGCAGGTCGATCGCCGCGAGTTTCCGTTCGTCTTCGTGCGCCTGCGCCACCGGCCACTCCATGTTCGACTGGCCGGACACGAGCCAGAGTTCGCCGACTACGACGTCGCGCACGGTCACAGTTTCCTTCCCCGCGACGATGAGATCGGCCGGCTCGCTGCTCGCAGCGAGAGCGTTCAGGTGAACGATCCAGCGACCGCTCGCGTCCGCGGTGGTCCTCACGGTCTGTTCGCGAAACGTCACGGCGATCTTCTCGCGCGGTGCGGACCGGCCCCACACGGGCAGCGGCTGGTCGCACTGCAGCACGGCATGATCGCTGAAGAGCGGGGCGAGGGTGATTTCGGAGAAGGCGGCGACGGGAACCAGCATGAGCAGCGACAGCGGCAGGCGGAAATTCATGGGGTGCCCCGCGACGATTGCGCGCGCGGTGGGATTTTCCAGTGTGAAGTCGCGCGCTGGCACGCCGCTATCGCGGAGGAGTGGGTTACGACGCACCCTCGGCGTCCAGTGGCTCGGCCGTGGCCGTTTCTTCGCCTTCCCCGAGGGCGGAGCGGTTGAGAAAGCGATGCAGTTCCTCCGCCATCCGTGCGCCGAAGCCCTCGACCTCGGCGATCTCCTCCACGCTCGCCGCGCGCAGCCGGTCGATGCTGCCAAAATGCGCGAGCAGCGCCGCGCGCCGCACCGGACCGAGGCCGGCGAAATCCTCCAGCACGCTCTCGCGAATCTTTTTCGAACGCAGCACGGCGTTGTAGGTGTTGGCGAAGCGGTGCGCTTCGTCGCGCACGCGCTGGAGGAGGTTCAGGCCCGGATGTGTCAGCGGCAGATTGAGCGGCGCGCGTTCGTCGGGGAAGAACACGGTCTCGTGTTTCTTCGCGAGGCCGATGATCGGGGGCGGCATCGCATCGAGTCCGACGAACGCCTTCAGCGCGGCGCCGATCTGCCCGCGGCCGCCGTCGATCACGACGAGGTCGGGAAATAGTTTTCCCTCCTCGGCGAGTCGGCGGTAGCGGCGACCGACGACTTCCTCCATCGCGCGAAAGTCGTCGTTGCCGATGAAGCTCTTGATCTGGAAACGCCGGTAGTTGTTTTTGTCGGGCCGGCCGTTGGCGAAGTGAACCATCGAGGCGACGACGAACGTGCCGGAGATGTGCGAGATGTCGAAGCACTCGATCGTGCGCGGCGGGCCGCCGAGCGAGAGCGCTTCGCCGAGCGTGCGCAACGCTTCCTCGTCGGCGGCGGGGCGCGTGGGATCGAGGCGCTCGAAGCGGCGCGTTTTGCGCAGCGTTTCCTCGAGCGCGAACACGATGTCGCGCAGCTCCGCGGCTTTTTCGAAATGCTGGCCGGCGGCCGCCTGCATCATCTCGGCGCGGAGCGTCTCGAGCCACTCGCGCGACTTGCCTTCGAGAAACGCCGCGGCGTCGTCGACGCGCCGGCGATAGGCTTCCGTCGTGACGGTAGTGAGGCCGCCGTAGATTTCCTGGCGCACGTCGTCGTAGAGCCGCCACGTGCCATCGGGCAGTTTTTCGGGCGTGCCGTCGCCGAGCAGGATGCCGAACTGGCGGCGCATCTGCGCGAGCGTTTTGCGGAGCAGCCCGCTGTGGGCGAAGGGGCCGAAGTAGCGCGAACGGTCGTCCTTCTTGATGCGGGTGAGCCGGAAGCGCGGGAGCTCCTCATGTGGATCGACGCGGACGAGGAGAAAGCGTTTATCGTCAGTGAAGTCGGTGTTGTAGCGCGGGCGCCACTGCTTGATCAGCTTGCCCTCGAGCAACAGTGCCTCCGGCTCGGACTTCACCTCGATCGTCTCGAAATCGCTGATGAGCGGGATGAGCGCGCGGATTTTGGGCTGCATGACGAGCCGCGCGCGGCCTTGTTGAAAATAGGATGAAACACGCTTCTTCAGGCTGCGCGCCTTGCCGACGTAAATGATTCGGCCGAGCCGGTCTTTCATCAGATACACGCCCGGCTTGTCCGGCAGATGCCGGACCTTCTCCTTGAGATTTCCCGGGTCGCTCGCTGGCATTTTGTTAGATTCCGCCTAATCTCGGACCTCGCAAGTATGGTTTCATCCGTTCACGCCGGGCAGCCCTCCAAGCCGATCAGACAGGTTCATTACGAACTGCTGACCATGGGCGACGAACTTCTGCTGGGCCTCACGACGAACAGCCATCTGGCGTTTATCGGGCAGCAGCTCGGCCGGCGCGGGGTGATTTTGGACCGAAATGTCACGGTGACGGATGAGGCCGACGCGATCGCGCGGCAGTTTCGCGAGAGCTGGCCGCGCTCGGATGTGGTGATCACGACCGGTGGCCTCGGGCCGACGTGCGACGATCGCACGCGTGACGTGCTCGCCGCAGTGCTCGGGCAGAAACTGGTGTTCGATCCGGCGATCGAGCAGGCGATCGCGGAGCGCTTCGCGGCCTTTGGCCGGAAGATGACGGCGAACAATCTCAAGCAGGCGTATCGTTTCGAGCACGGCGAGGTGTTGCCCAATCCGCACGGCACGGCGCCGGGTCTCTGGGTCGAGCAGGAAGGCCGCATCCTGTGCATGCTGCCCGGGCCGACCAACGAGCTGCAGCCAATGTTCATCGACCATGTCCTGCCGCGGCTCGCACAGCGCGGGCTGTTGCTCGATCGCGAGGCGTATGTGCAGATTCGCACCGCCGGCATCGGAGAATCCGCGCTCGAGATGAGGCTGCAGCCGATCTTCGACCGCTACGGCGAGGCGCTGAATGTGGCGTTCTGTGCGCATCAGGGGATGGTCGACTGCCGGGTGAGTTCGGCGAATGGCTCGCTCACCTTGGCGCAACTCGACGTCGCGGCGCGCGAGTGTGGGCGGCTGCTCGGCGAGGATCTGACGTGTTACGGACACGATTCGCTGGCGAAGATTGCGAGCGATCTGTTGCGCACCCAAGAGAAGCGGCTTGCCGTGGCGGAGACGGGCACGGGCGGGATGCTGGCGAACGCTTTCAGCGAGATTTCCAGCGCGTGCAAATTTTTCGCCGGCGGGGTCGTGTGCTGCAACAACGACGCGCGGATGCAGCTCCTCGACGTGCCCGAATGCCTGTTACTGCAGCATGGCGCGGTGAGCGCCGAGTGCGCCGTGGCGATGGCGACCGGTGCGGCAGAAACGCTGGGCGCTGACTACGCGCTGGCGGTGACGGGTTTTGGCGGCGAGGCGACGGGCGCGGGCGGGAATCCCGTCGGCACCATCTACCTCGCGCTGCACGCGCCACATGGCGTGTGGTCGAAGAAGCTGAGTTACCCGGGACCGCGGGCGACGGTGAAGATTCGCGCGGTGAATGCCGCGCTCGACTGGCTGCGCCGCGAATTGCTGCGCGTGGCGAGCGGCGCGGTGACGCCGGTGCGACGCAGCGGAGTGATGCAGTAGCGCAGACGGCGGCGGAATTTTTTTGGTTCGTCGCCAGTCAGAAAACCTTGGAGCCGCGGCGCCCTCGCCGCGTTTGGAGAGCGAACCGCGGAGGGGAAGGCGACTACATCTGCATCCTGCGACGCGCCCTCTCCCGGCACTGAGGTAGTCCGGGAGTGAAAACAGCTCGTCCACGGAGAACGCGACATACCCGAAAATTGAGCCCGAGTCGTCTCGGCCGGTTGGGGAACGGAAGGTGATCAAGCCCGACGGGGCGTGGGCGCCACCTTCTATGGCATGAGCTCGTATCGGCTGAGGTTGTTGCCGTTACCGTTACCGCAACCATGCGTGAACGATTGCGCCGTGTGCGCCGGTCAGCGGATCGCCTTCGGGCAGCGGCACGCGGGCGATGCGATCGTCCGCGGCGGGGCGTTCGCCGGAGCGGCCGCGCAGGAGATCGGCGTCCTGGCCGTTTGGATACCCGCCGACGACGTGAAAATCCTCGCTGGCACCGAGATTCTGATGCGCGGTGCCCGCCGGCAGCACGATCATATCGCCGGCTTCGACCACGAGCGTGGCGCCGACGCTGCCCCCGAGGCGCAGCGACGCGCGTCCGCGATAAACGCCGAGCACTTCGTGCGCGGTGCTGTGATAATGCGGAAATTCGTAGATCCCGTAGCGCCATGCGGCGCGCCAGTGGTGTTTCGGCCAGGTTTTTTCGAACCACGTGGCGAGGGTGGCCGCGTCGCGCGCCGCCTCGCCGGCTGCACCGGCGACGTTTCTATAGACGAGAACCGGCAGGCGGGGATTGTTCGGAATTGCTCCGGCGTCGCCGAAGCGAAACGTGAGCAGCTCGAGCGCGTCGGCCATGCGTCGAACGGTGGGAGGCGCGAACGATTTCGCAACCGCCTCCGGGCCGGGCGGGGCGCCGTGTGGGTCAGCGGGGCACCGCGAGGGCGCCGCTCAGCCCAGCAAATTTTTCAGTGCGGCCAGATATTTCTCCTGCGTGCGCGCGATGACTTCGGCGGGAAGGCGCGGGGCCGGCGGTTTCTGGTCCCAGTTGATGGCGACGAGGTGATCGCGCACGAATTGTTTGTCGAAACTCGGCGGCGACTGGTTGGGCGCGTAGCTTTCGGCCGGCCAGTAGCGCGAGGAGTCGGGCGTGAGCACTTCGTCGATGAGGAAGAGATTGCCGGCGGCGTCGGTGCCGAATTCGAACTTGGTGTCGGCGAGGATCATGCCGGCGCGTTTTGCGCGTTCGTGGCCGAAGCGGTAGAGCGCGAGGCTGGTGGCTTTGACCTTTTCGTAGAGGTCGGCCCCGATCGCGGCGGCGCCTTGCGCGTCGTCGATCGGTTCGTCGTGCTGGCCCTTGGGCGCCTTGGTCGTCGGCGTGAAAATGGGTTCGGGCAGACGGTCGGCCTGGCGGAGGCCAGCGGGAAGACGGATGCCGCAAACCGCGCCGGTTTTCTGGTAGGAACTCCAGCCGCTGCCGATGAGATAGCCGCGGGCGACGCACTCGATAGTGAGGGGCTTGAGTTTGCGGACGACCATGCTGCGAAGCTGGAGATCGCGGGAGAGTTTGTATTTTTCGGCGAGGAGGCGGGCTTGATCAGGGAGGAGGTGGTTTTGGATCAGGCCGCTGGTTTGGGCGAACCACCAGTTGCTGATCTGGGTGAGGATCGCCCCTTTGCCGGGGATGCCGTCAGGGAGGATGACGTCGAAAGCGGACAGTCGGTCGGTGGCGACGAGCAGGAGAGCGTCGCCGAGATCGAAGATTTCGCGGACCTTGCCAGAGGCGAGGCGAGGGAAGGGAAGATCGACGGACGTGACAGCGTGGGAGGGCAATTCGGCGGCGATGTCGGCAAAAGTCATCGAGTGGGGATTGCAGCGAAAGGGCGGCGATGGCCAAACCAATTTGGAGGGAGAGTAGGGAAAGGGAGTGCGGCGAAGATTAGGCGGAAATTTGGCCTTGCGCAGGGAGGGTGGCCCCGTAGCGTCCGCGACTCCGTGGTTGGTCCCCATCGTCTAGCCCGGTCTAGGACACTACCCTTTCACGGTAAGAACCGGGGTTCGAATCCCCGTGGGGACGCCAACTCAACAAGTTGCGCAAGCAGCTGAAATCACAGGAGATGCGCCGGATTCCGGTTCATCTCCTGTTTCGTATCCGGGTGACGGAGCATACAAGTTCTATGCTCCGCCCGAGGAAGAAAAATCGTCCGCCGCAGAAAAAACGTCGGCTGACCTTAGACTGGCTCTTCCGGATTTCCCAGAGGACGGGAACGTGGCCAAGCTTCGTTCCAGTCCGGCAGCAATCAAATCCGTCCAAAATCGGTCGGGTTCGTGGAGCTATCGCGTGACCGTCACGATCGCAGGACGTCAGAGGAAGAAGGTTTTTCAGTCGGAGGAAGAAGCGCTGGAGTTGCAGGAAACGTGGGAGAACGAACGCGTGCATGGCGCGGCTGCCGCACGCCCCAAAATGACGTCGCTGGAGAAAGCTCAGCTGAAAGACGCTGAGGCCGCTGCGCTCGTGCTCAAACCAACCGGGTTTTCGCTGCTGGAGGCCGCGCAATATGTGGCCGGACTGGATCGGCTTCGTTTGCAGGATGCCCAAAAGGCACTTCGGCTGGTGGAGGGGGAGCCGTTCAGCATCACCGACGCGGTCAAATTCGCGATGGCGCACAACCTTCAAACGACAGACTTCTCCAACACCGTTTACAGCGAGGGGCTCAAGGCGTATCTTGAGGATAGGAAAAACCACATTTCGAAAGCCCATTATCAGCGCGCATCCCAGCGCGGTCGGAGCTTTGGCGAATTCATCGGGCCGATGGTTATTCGTGACATTCCAGGGACAACAAAGGCCCTTGAGTGGGTGAAGTCGCGAGCAATGCCCGATGGCATTCTGACCTCCAAAGCGACTTGGAATAAACTCGTGACCGACCTTGCCACCATTTTCGGCTTTTTCGTGAAGAAGAAGTGGTGCTCCACAAATCCATTTTCAGATATCTCGCGCTACTCGAAAAAATCCATCGGCTCCCGGCAGCGCTTGCGACTGGAGGTTGGGGATTGTGCCGCGCTTCTCGCGTTCCTTGAAGAGAAGCACCCGAAATGGTGCTGCTACTTTGTTCTCACCCTGCTTCTGGGGGTGCGCCCTGACATGAGGACGGGCGAGATCCGGAAGCTGGCGGACTGCATCGCCCGCGACGGTGTGGCGCCTTACTACTCGAACGGATCCATCCACCTTTCCGCGGAGATTACGAAGGAGCAGGAACCCCGTGAGGTGAAGGTGCCCGCTAACGTCGCCGCATGGCTCGAAAAGTATCCACTGACGCCGGAGAATATCTGTCCAGGGGACTACAAGGACGACGATCTTCGCGCGATTCGAAAGCTGTTCCGCATCCCGCATGACGGACTCCGGCACACCGCCATCAGCGCTTTCATGGCAATGCCGGGCAACAGCTACGACAAAGCGGCCGACCAGTTCGGAAATTCGGAGCCGATCATCAAGAAGCACTATCTGCGCCGGATGTCGCCCGAAGAGGGGCAGCAGTTCCACGCCATCATGCCGAAACGGGTCTTGAAATCCTCGCCTGAGTGCGAACACACGACCGCAGCCGAGCCGGCACTACATGCTTCGTAGAAGTGCGAGGGTGGCGCGTGAAAGAGAGATGTCGACGGCCGTGTCGCTCGACGTTACTTTCGGCAATGTAACCTCAGACTTCCAGCTATGCCGAAATCCAAATCGAAAGAGTTCGCCGCGAAACGTAAGTTCAACCTGCGCCGCGACGCGACCGTCGCCACCGGACAGAGAAAGATCGAGGAGGTGTTTGGCCTCCCAGAGGGTTCTGTGAACCTGCACCTACCGAACGGTCGCCGGGCTCGCGGCGACAAGAGTATTGACGCGCTGCTCGCCGACTGGAATCCGAACGGACGGTAGCAGCCGGCAAGCGGAAGGTGGGCTCGGCAACCTGAGGATCGTGCCACCCATGAGCACCCGATCATACGACGACTGGACTCAGTTTGTCTGGGCTCTGGAAGCGATCATCAAAAAGCACGGAATCGATATCGCGCCTCATTCGGCGTGCGAAACGGCCGCTCTCTCGTTGATCGAAATGAATGAAGTTCGTGAGGGCCGAACCTGTCACGATCCGCGAACTGATCACCGTGAGCTTTGGAGCCGCGCACTGAGTTTTGGCGACCTGGCTGAGAAGATCGTGTTGGCGAGAAATCGACCGGGTTTCGAGCGACTGATTCCTCACCTCAAGCTGTTGGCAGGGGCTTCAGACCTATCGCAGTTCTCGGTTACCAACCGGGAGAATCAGGACAATAACAAGGCGTTCGAACTGTACGTCGGGACGATGGCGCTTCAGGTGTTGGACGATTGCGAGTTCGACCATCCTGAGGTTTCAGAAGGGGACAACCCGGACATCATTGGCAGCTTCGCCGGGCATCGGTGGGCAATCGCATGCAAGGCCATGCACACCCGAAATCCGAAGACGTTTGCGGACCGCGTGGCTGAAGGAGTTGAGCAGATTCAGCGCAGCGGCGCTGAACGCGGATTTGTGATGGTGAATATGAAGAATACCGTCGACCACCGTAGGTACTGGCCGGCGATGCGTGATCCCGATTCAGGGGAGTTCGTGTATTGTGCGTTTCCCTCGCTCGACAGCGCCCGCGCACGAATTGTCGCAGAATACGAGAGCTTCCACCGTGATCTCGCGGAGCAATTTGGAGGCATCGAGAACTTCTTCCGCAGTATATTTGTTGGGAAGAAAGCCTCGCCGCACGTCCTTCTCGTTTATTCAACGGTGACCGGCTATGAGACCGGCGTCGGCCCCGCGTTCACCATGCTCCGCACAATGTATGGTATCTACGGGCCGCCTGATGCGGAGACCGAGCACTTAGTCGAGTCCCTCAACAACGCGCTGCACAACGCAGCTGATTCTCCCGTGGTCCGCGCCCAAGAAATCAAGTGACCTTACGAAGCACTCCGATTGGGAACAGAGGTGTCACGCTGTCCTGTGCCGACCAACGCTTGCGGAGGCTTTGACCGCAGCTGCGTGGACGGCGTCACCGTCAGTCTGGCACCATCGGAGCGCCGATGACCCAGAACCCCAGCCCGCATGTCGACATCCGCACAGTCCAGCAGCTCCTCAGCCCCTCGGATGAGCCGGAACCTTCATCCTAAAATCCGCGGCTGATCGAGAACCTGATTCGGGAGGGCGATCAGGTGGTGCTGGCGGGCGCGCCGAAATCCGGGAAATCCTTCTTTGCCTTCCAACTCGCGATGGCGGTGGCTCAGGGGCGGAATCATCAGGGTGACCGCTGGTTTCTGCTGCCCGACTTTACGCTACCCGAACAGGCCAAACGGAACGTGCTGTTCTTCTCGCTCGAAATGGGCGCCGGCGTCGTGCGGTCGCGCTTACGGCCCTGGAAAGGTGTGTCGTCTGGGGCCGACGTGAACATCGAGACGATGGAGCAGCTGAAGTTCGTGTTCAATGTTGGCGGGCGATCTACACTCGATCTCGGCGACTCCAGAGGGGACGTGTACGGAGCTGTCCGAGATCTCATCAAACACGAGAAGCCGCACCTCGTTGTGTTCGACACCTTCGTTCGGGTTCACGGCCTGGATGAGAACGACAACGTGCGGATGGCGGCTCTCATGCAGAATCTGCTGAATCTGTGCGAAATTCCCGATGAGCAGCGTCCTGGCCGCACCCGCCGAATCGCGCATCTGATCGTTCACCACCTGCGCAAACCGGGCAAAGAGACTTACTGGAACAGCAGCGTTATCGACGCAGTACGTGGAGCCGGCTCCATCATCGGTGCGGCGGATCTGATCCTCGGGATGGCCGTCGACCGAAACGAGCGGCGCAAGCTGGAGTTCTGCTGCCGGCACCTCCCGCAAATGGACGATATCGAACTCGAATCGTGCGAGGTGCCCCCGCGGACCGGCACTGAGCGGCGATCGGGACGGGACTCGATGCTTCTTTTCTCAAAGGCACCAGAGAAGCCCAAATTTGAACAACCAGTAGCTCGTAAACTTCGTGCGCCGACTCAGCGTGCCGTCGACGCGGTTAAGCAGATACTCGAAACGACGTTTCAAGGCGCCGAGGTGGGCACCAAGGTCACGGTTCGGGAAGCTCTTGAACTGCTGCCCCCTGACGTCGATGTGAACGGCGGGACGCTCTGTGATCACGGCAAGGCGGTGCGTGCGAACGGATGGGTATACCGTGGGAAAAAGGGCAGCAAGGCGCAGGCCCAGTGTTGGTGGGAGAGAAAATCCTCAGACTCCTAAGGATAATTCTCTCTCAACACGGCGTGGGGGCTTGCAGCCGCCCACGTCTGACCGTGGTCAACCAGGTCTCAAAGATCGATCTTCTCGCGATCAATTTGCTCGAAGGAATCCGTCGCGAACCGACGGGACCTGATTTGGCTGGGCAAAATTGCCGCCAAACCCTCCGGACCTGCCGCGAAACCCGGCAGATTTCTGCTCAATCACGCAAACCCAACTCCGGGCCATCGGATTGGGATTTGCGTGATCGAGAAGGAATGTGTCGGTAAGCGGCAGCCCCTCCACATCAGACCGCAAACCCGCAGGGTGGCGGATCACCAGGCTCAGTCCGAAATGTCCTCGTGGGCCACTTCGTGACCCAGTCGGACGGCTAAACTCCCCTCTGGCGAGTGGAGGTTTTCGATCCCGGAGCATGCGCATGCTCCGTTTCAAACCTCAGAACGGTGAACGTTCACATGCCGCCCGATCGCGGCAGCGCAATCCGGCACTCCGGGCTTACATGCCCGTGATTACGCGATCTAAAATGGATATACGCCTCAATAACCCCGCTGAAACGGCGGCGTTCTACCTCGGTCTGGCAATCAACCATTTCGTCTCGACCGCCGACCATGTCGGAATCGCATCGATCATGGCGGAAGGTAACGACCAGCCCTTCGTTATCATCCCGGTCAACAAGACGAGCGCCGTCGACCAGGAAAACGTCCGACGGCTTCGCGATCGACTGCTGTGGATGAAACCGCTGTTGCTCCGCAACGGCATCCAAGTCTCCCTCGATGATAAGCCCGTCACGACGAGCGGAGACTTTGAAACGTACCGACTGACCGTACCGGTCAAGGTCAACGATATGCTTCTGCTCGCTGGGGCCGTAGCCGCCGCCGGCGAGCCGACGGGCTGGGGAACGTGCAAACGTGACGTCGATCGTCTGCTCGCGCTGAATCCCAAGCTGCGAGAGCAGTTTCAAGCATTCCGCAAAGACGTCGCGCCGCACCTGACGTTCGCCGGCCCGAGGAACTGATCATGGAAAATTCATCGATTCCGTGGACGGATCACACGTTCAATCCTTGGATCGGGTGCGCCCGCGTGTCCCCCGGCTGTGAGCATTGTTACGCTGAAACCTTAATGGAAACCCGCTACAAACGGGTGTCTTGGGGGCCGGGCGGAACGCGGGTAAAGACGTCTCCCGCGAACTGGAAGAAGCCCCGGCAATGGAACGCGAGGGCTGACGCGCTCGGCATTCGGTATCGAGTATTCTGCGCGTCGCTTGCCGACGTGTTCGAATCCCGTCCGGAACTCGTTCCGTGGCGGGACGAATTGCACCAGCTCATTCGAGATACTCCCAACCTCGATTGGCTCGTGCTCACGAAGCGGCCGGAGATCGCGGCGGATTATTACCAGCGCAACGGCATTCCTCGAAACGTCTGGGCTGGCGCGACCGTTGAGGATCACGACCGCGCCGAACAGCGCATCCCCGTGTTGCGGACGATTCCGGCAAGGGTTCGCTTCGTCAGCGCCGAACCCCTCCTCGCTGACCTTGGTAAGCTTGATCTCACCGGGATTGGCTGGGTCATCGTCGGTGGTGAAAGTGGTCCGGGCTTTCGGACCATGGCCCCCGAATGGGCCCGTCGCATCCGCGATCAATGTGAACGGAAGAACGTTCCGTTCTTCTTCAAACAATGGTCGGCGCCTGCCGCGGGCAGCCGGGGTCATGAACTTGATGGCGTGGTTCACCACGCCTTTCCGGTGTAGCCGGATCACATGGAGCAGGGCAGCCGGGTCCCACCGGCTGCCCTGTCTTTTTTGAAAAAAGTTCGTGCGGCCTCTTGCGCGAATTGCGGTGCGTTCCAAACGGGAACCAGACCCGAAACCGCACAGTATAACGATAACCTCATGAAAACCCGAGCAAATCCACCCGCTGTTCAAGAGGACGGCGCTCAAGATCAAACGACCACAGGGACCGGCCTCCCGGAGGCACCCTCCATCGTGAGCCTTGAGGACGCAGAAAACCAGCTCCGCGCTGTTGCAGCACGATACAACCAATCCGGCGATGAGCAGTTCGCCGTATTGAAGATGATCTGCTTCTTAATTTTCAGCCTCAAACAGCTCTTCGAGAAAACGCCTCGCAAGCTCCGCCCGCGTGACGCTCGCACTTGGGCGAAATACGCGCCGGCTGTGGCGAAGCGGTGCGGTCTGCGTTTCAAATCGGACCGGATGGCGGACCATTATGTCCGCCTCCATTCCGATATGAAGGCGGCCGGCGTGGATGAAATTCAGAAACGCGTTTCTGACGGATCGTATCGCGAGGCGCGCAAAGCGGCAAACGACCTGCTCAACAAAACCGGGAAGAAGCTTGGCGGACCCTCCTCGTGCGCACTGCTCCAACAGGCAGCGCGGCTCATCAGTAAAGCCATGGAGGAAGCGTCGGGAGAGGGTCATCTTCGCTCGTTGGCATCTGCTCACAAAACCGTGAGCAATGCGTCCCGCGCCGATCGCCTGCGAAGCAAGGATGTCGTGCCGGAGTTGGGCACATTTGGTCTCCCGGACGTTGTGCGGCACCGGATCAACTTCGCCGTCCGAGCCGCTTCTGGTGATCCCGTCGCCGCCGGCGTGCACGCGCTGGAACAGTCGCTTTTCGATGGGACACACGAAAAAGGCGCCATTGCTTTGCCTGCCTGGTCGAAGCCGGCGGACGTCAATCTTCCGCCCACACCGGATGGTGCAGCAAAGTGGCTGGAGAGCTGGCTGGTTCTGCGGAGTGCGCTGATCGCGGCACTGATTCGGAAGTTCGACGGTTCGCCGAAGCCGGGTGCCACCGAAGCGACGGGCTAATCGAGGTAAGCGGTCGTCCGTAAGCGGACGACCGCCTACTCATGATTCGTCATGCGCTTTCTTTTGCTCCTCGGTCAGTCGATCATGATGAAGCTCCCGCAGAGCCGAAAATGCGGCGAGCATCTCGTGCGTTTCATCCGACGGGTGAGCATCAGCCATCTGCTTCAGGCCTTCCGATGCGACAAGGAGGTCGTCTTCGACACGCAGCCACTCTTCCAATTCCTCAGGGATGAGCGGCGTTGAACTCCAAGCATGGATCGTTCGTGTGACCGCCTGCACAACCGCCCGCACGTCCTTTTCATTCTCACGCTGGTGAAAACGTTTCCACCAATCCTTCACCAACGCTCGGTGCAGTAGGTCCGCATCATACCGTTTGGGTCCGCGCTTGTAGAGCACGGTTATCGTCCTGATCTCGTTTTTCCGACGGCGCCGGCGCGGGAACAAAGGGTGTTGGCCGCCCCAGGGTTGGCGCGCTGCCGGACGCCGCGGTGCAGAGCGGCGAGAACCACTCGTCTTGACCTTCCATCGGTAGCTTCGAAATGCCTTCAGAAGATCCGCAATCTCCGGCTCACGATCCTCGGAAACGCGCTCCAACAGCATCTCCACCAAGTGCGCGTTGCCGAGCTTACGACGCTCCTCGGCCCTATTCTCCGACATCGTGGTCATCTGATCGTAGCCGGAAAGCGCCCTCTCTTCATTGATCTCGCCCTCGACCCGGTCAGCGACCGCGACCATGACGCGCCGCGGGTTCGAACGATTCGGCAAGTAGCTCTTCAGCGCCATGCCAGTCGGCCCATCATTGAGCAGCAAGATGTGGAGATCTTGCAGCCCATGACAGCCGATCAATGCAACACGAGCGCGCATCTGCCTCACGATTTCGCGCCCCATTTGAAGCATCTCTTGTTGATCTCGAAACGCACGCCTTGCGCCGTGTCTGTCCACGGGATGAGCGGTGATTTCCCAAGCCGCATGAAGCAATTTCGGGCCCCGCCCACGCGGGCGCGTGAACAGCTCACGCGCCCGCTGAACAAACTCCTCTCCCTCGTGAACTCCGACCCACTCGACGCGCACCTTCAACTCCTTGGCTTCGTGCTCCCCGTCGGCATCGGTGATATAATCCCGACGGGGAACGACGCGGTGCATAGGAACGTAATCGATTTCAGAGCGCATCGTGTGCACCACCGCAGCCGAGGCGTTTCAGGACGCGCTGAGTTGTTTCATAGCCTTTCAGGCGCTTTTTCAGGTTCGCGAGTTTCTGTTGGTCCGCCTTTTCGTCTTCGACCTGTTTCCTGAGCCACTTGATATTTTCGCTGGTGAAATCGTGGCATTCGCACATCGCCTTGAATTCCTCGGGGTCGAAGAACGTTTCTTTCGCCAAGTTCTGCGATGCGACCCACAGCGTGACGCAGCCCTCGCGGATTGCCTCAATCTGCTTCGCCTGCTGGTTGGCGTTCACCCGATAAAACGTGCCAGCTGCCTCGTTGAGCAGATTAAAAACCTTCACGAGGACCTTCTCGACTTGAGCGAAAGCGATGCCGGCTTCAGGCCCGTTCTGCGGCTGGACCAGCACCCACGCAATCTTCAGCCCAGCAGCCGTTGCGACCAGCCGCTCCAGCACCTCGCGAGCGCTGATGTTCAGCTTTTGTGCGATGGCGACGATGCGCATCCGCAGTTGGACGGAAGGGCGAACGGTGATGGTTTTGAACGGCAACTTCGCGAGTTTCTGATCGATGATATCGGTGAGCGCGTCGCTCCCGATCGGTTGGATTTCATCTGACATGGTGATTTTGTTTTAGGTTAGCTCTACTCAAGCTGCCCTAATTCCTCTTCAGTGCGTCTCGCGCCGAAGTTCAGGGCAGATCGCCGCTGCCGATTCCGTCGTGCCGTTTCCGGCTCTTCAGCTCCGTCAGGGTCGATTCCCTCTCCTTGTATTTCCGGAAGCCCCCTCCAAGGCCCTCGCAGATCTTTTCTGGTATTTTTGCTGAGGGCCGCATGGCGCTACGCCGTCGCGGTGATTGAACCGGCAAACAGGTTGGGTCGATGCCCCCTCAGCCGGCGGTCGCCCATCTTGACCCCTGGTCCTCAACGCCGATCACCTCACGCACGCAACCGTCCTGAATGTCACGGCGCAATCACCTTGCCGATTGCGTTCGGCCCGCCAAGCACTTCCAGATATTTCTTGACGTTTCAAGAAACATACCGGCATCTAGAGAAATGCTGGCTCACATTCTTTCTCCACGCCCCGAAGTCACTTCCGGCCGCATTCAAGGTGTCATTGATCCCGACCGTATCACAGATCCTAAGGGGAAGTCCCTAGAGGCGAAACCAACCGAATTTGTGCGCGCCACCTTCGTGTCCAACGATGTGCGCCGGCTCGTTAAAACTCTCCAGACGCGCCTCCATTCTTCCGAGTCGGAGGTTGGCACCGTTCTATTCGAGGGCCCCAAAGGGCAGGGTAAAAGCCACCTCATCACCCTCGGCTACCATCTCGTGAAGAACAACGCCGAGCTGGTCGGTTGGCTCACGGAGCAAAAGCTCGAACTCACCATCCCGGGCAACGTCGTTGTCCTTCTTCGCAAATTTACCGACTTTCCCTTCGACACCCTCTGGCAGGTCATCGGCGATGCTATCGGAGCGAACTTCACCGGCTCGCGCCCGCCGAGCATCGAAGCGTTCCGGGCCGCGCTCGCCGGCCGAAAACTCGTCCTCCTGTTCGACGAACTGGAAAGCGGCATCCGCGCCATCGGCAGCGACAGCCAGCGACAGGACAACATCAACTTCCTTCAGATGATCTCCGAGGAGTCCATGCGCGCCGACTCCAACGTTGTTCTCATCGCCTCCGTTTACGACGGCAACATCGAGCCCGGGCTTACCCTCAAGCGCGTCAAGCCGACCGAGATCAGATTCACCGACAACCGGGATCGGCTTCACATCCTCTTCCACCGACTCTTCGAAAAGTCTCCGTTGGCGGCGAACCCCGAAATCGACAACATCGTCAAGAGTCACGCCAACACGTGGCAGCGCTTCGGGGTCCCTGCCAACGCCGACTATGTCGAGCGTCTGCGCGAGAGTTTCCCATTCTCTCCCGAGCTAATCGACGTCGTCACCCAGCGCATTCCCCAGAGCCGGGGTGGTTTTCAGGGGACTCGTGGCGCACTGGCATTTCTCGCCGCCCTCGTCCGTCTGCGCGGCCAGCAGACCAATCTGCTCACGCTTTCTGACGTCGCCATCACTGACGCGGACATCCGCACGTGGCTCGCGGACCTTGAGCCTTCGCAGAACCTCATCTCCTGCGCAGATGCGAACCTCCGGGACCTGGCCAAACTCCCTGCTGCCGAGCGCATCACGTCGGCCACCTTGATCGCCAGCCTCGCGCCGTCTCGAACACTGGGCATCTCCGAAGATGAACTGGCTCGTCAAGTCCTCGACCCCGCCGGGGATTACAACCAGTTCAAACAGACTCTCGATGGCTTCACCAAATTTGCTTCGTTCTTTCACCGACGTGACCAACACGTCTACTTCGACACTCGCGAAAACGCGCACGCCAAGGTCGAGCTTCGGAGCATCTCGGTTAAAGACAGTGAGGCGTGGGATCGGATCGCGCAGTGGTGGCGCGCTGATGTTTTCGGCGACTCCGATGCCATCATCCTTGGCGAGATCGATCTCGCCCGCAATCGGCTCGATGGTCTGCACGCGGATGGCCTTCGGTTCGTGATCTCACCTCGTCGCCTAAATGTTCGTGACCGGCACGATCTCTATTTCGGGCTGAAGCGCCGCAACACGGTCGTCCTCCTCGAACCCCGCGCAGACAAGGAAAACCTTCGCACCAACCCTGACATCCTCGCGTGGGCTCGTAAGGCCATCGCTGCTGAGGCTCTTGCAACCGCTACGATCGGTGACGCCGAGAAGGTCCGCGAGTTCTCCAAAATAGCTTCCGACCAGAAGACCGCGGTCATCGAGGCGATCAAGAAGGTGAACTATGCCTACGTGCAGGTTCACCGCACAGGAGCAACTCCCGAGCAAGGCGATTACACGCTGGAGCCGGTCCAGCCTCTCGCGAAGCAAACCGTCCTTACGCACTTAGCGCGTAGTCTCTTCCCCGCTACCTACATTGCCGAACACATGCAGGGCCGATACTCCGAGCTGCTCGGCCGGAAGGTGGCCGCCGTGGAGGCAGAGTATCGCAATACCCTCAGCTTCCCCGTTCTCGTTTACCCGACCACCTTCATCGAGGCCGTCGACAGCCTCGTTGTGGACGGCGTCTTCAACCTCGCACATCCTGCCGGGACACAGCACGCCGGGGAAAACGTCATGCTTCGTGAAGCCGAGCTGATGGAGTCCACCTTTGCCGCGCCGTCGGCGCGCCCCGCCGCAGCTCCGGTGAACAGGCCAGCAGATCCGAGCCCCGTCGGAGGTTTTGGTCAGCCGCCGGCTACCACGACGGGAAGAGGAGGTGGTGTCTCCGCGGCGGTGGATGTGCTCCCCTTCACCGGCACAGCCCAGACTCTCACCACTGGGTTCTGCGATTCCCGGCAGGCACTTCGTCAGGAGGTAGCCGCCAAGCTTGATCAAGCCGAAGACCAGATTGTGGTTCGTGTCCGCATCGGAATCACCTTCGATGCCCGCACATCTGACATGTCCACGCTCCCTTCTTTCCTGCGTGGTTCGCTCACCGGAACGGGATTGTTCAGCGGTGAGGTCACGTTCGAGTTTCCTGGCTCGTTCAACAAGGCCGCTGTGGAAGCCATGATGGAACGTCTCCCGGATTTCGCGCCCGGCTCAGCCAAAGTGACGCTGACGCTCGCATCCTGATCTCCGCCATGTCCGCCCTCGTCGATTTTCCTCCTGGATTGCTTCTTGTCGGCGGCTCACGTGTGCCCGGTATCGCCGAGTGGCTGATGCAATCCGTGTGGTCCCCAGAGCGCTTCGCCTCGCTCCCTCGCGAGGAATACCTGCGCCTCGGGGAGGACTCGGTTTGCCGAGCCGAGGAGGCGATCTCCACAGGCGCTTCCCGTGTTTGGGATGAGCTGGTTGCAGCTTCTGCTCACGCTCTGACCCCTCGCGGGTATCTCGGCCTGGACTCGCCGCCCTCTTCAGCCCAGCCCGTCAGCCGCGCGGTCATCGTGTTTGATGGCCTGTCTCTCCGTGAGCTTCCTCTCCTCCTTTCGCTGGCGGCAAAAACGGGCTTTCGGGTGGACGACGCACGGGCTATGGCGACCTGCCTGCCGACTGAAACGATCGACTTCGTTTCCCAGCGCGTTCTCGGTGCGGATGCGGCCTACGGGACGGGACCGAGTCAGCTGCCAGGCCACGGTGCGCTCACGTCGCGTGGCGTTTTTGCCGCATACCTCGATAGTCTAAACCCGCGAGTGTCGCTCCCGAGCGGCAAGTCGCTGCTTCTGTGGTCCACCTATCCGGATCGACTCTTCAAGGACGACGAAGCGCGATTCGATACCCAGCTCTTCCCCCAGTTTTGCGAGCATGTCTCCACCCTGTGGAAATACACGGTGCAGGCCGTGCCAGCAGGCGTGCCCATCGTTCTCACCAGTGACCACGGTTATATTTTTTTCGGTGGCACAGCGGAGAGTTCACGCGAATCCACCGCGACCGAACAACTCCATCAACAACGCCACCAAGTCTTCGAAGACCAAGCGCCGTATCCGGCGCCACACCCTGATCTCCAGCGACTGCCCGAGCGACGCCTCGCCCTGCTGCGTGGCCGCCTCAAGACCCGCCCCAGGGGCGGCAGTGGCCGCAAGCTTTACCAGCACGGCGGCCTTTCCCTCATGGAGTCCCTCGTCCCGTGGGTTCTCCTCAACCG
This sequence comes from Verrucomicrobiota bacterium, assembly GCA_023430825.1. Classification (GTDB taxonomy): domain Bacteria; phylum Verrucomicrobiota; class Verrucomicrobiia; order Opitutales; family Opitutaceae; genus Opitutus. The sequence goes on from JAEYYL010000003.1 coordinate 56,067, forward strand.
CAACTAATCTCTCTCCACCATGAGCAAAATCAAAGTCGGCACCCAGATCGAAGAGGAGATCTACCAGCAATTGAAGTTGGTCGCTGCCCGCGAACGCCGCCCCGTGGGCGAACTCGTCCAGGATGCCGTCACCTTTTATCTCCGTCGCCAGCGTAAATCCGGCCTCGCTCGGCTACTCGAACGTGGCCCGACCTTCGCCGTGAGCGAAGCCGATCACCGCGAAATCATGGAAGCGGATTTTTACGACCAGTGAGCGCAACCCGGACGACATGACTCTCGACGAAATCCGCAACCGCACCCGCGTCCTCATCGACGCCAACGTGCTCATCTATGGCATCCGCCGCTCTTCGCTCCAATGTCGGGCGCTCCTTGCACGCTGCGATTCCGGCGCCTTGGAGGGCATCATCACAACGACCATCCTCGCTGAGTTCAGCCACCGCCGGATGGTCGAGGAAGCGAAGTTCAAGGGTCTGGTCGGCTCTAATCCTGCCCGCGCTTTATCTGAGAATCGTAGTCTGCTGCGGTCGCTTTCCGCCTACGCAGACGAGGTGCGCGATCTTCTCGGCGGAGGTCTTCTGGTCGAGCAGGTAATGCCCGAAGACTTTCACCTAGCACTTGAGTTTCAGCAGAAGTTCGCGCTGCTCACGAACGACTCCCTCAACCTCGCGGTCGCCCGTCGGCTAGGCGTCAGCGAACTTGCGACCGCCGACAAGGGTTTCGATTCCGCCCAGGGATTCATCGTCTACAAGCCGAACGATATCGCCCTTCTATGAACGTGATCGCCACCACCTCAGAAGCCTTGCTGCAAGAGACCGCCTCGCTGGATCTCAAGCGTAGCTTCAATCCGGCCAGCAATGGGGAGTGGTGCGAACTCTTGAAGGACCTAGTGGCTATGGCTAACTCGGGCGGGGGGCGTATCATCATCGGCCTCAGTGACGACGGCACACCATCGGGCATCTGTTCGCGGAATTGCCGGTCGATCGACCCTGCGGTTTTTGTAGACAAGATTCACTCGTATACGGGGGTGCATTTCGCCGGAGTTTCGACACGCTCTGAATCGCAGGCTGGAGTCGAAGTGACTGTTTTTGTCGTCGAAGACGCGCCTGTCCCTCTCGTTTTCGACAAGGCCGGCAACTACCAGCCGACCGAGGGCAAGCAGCGCAACGCGTTCAATCAAGGCACACTCTACGTTCGGCACGGCGCCAAGAGTGAGCCTGCTACCTCTGCCGACATTCGGGAGATCCTCGATCGCCATCTGAAGCGCGCACGCGAGGCACTCCTCGTAAACCTTCGCCAAGTAGTTGAAGCCCCGGCCGGGTCGGTTGTGTCAATCGCTCCTCGGGCCGTCTCAACGAACGACTTTTCCGCTCACCCGGTCCGGCTCGTTGAAGATCCCGCCGCTGCACCGGCCGCAATGCTCGATCCCAACATCACGCATCCGCACCGGCAGAAGGAAGTGATCGCAAAGGTCAACGAGCGGCTAGCCGGCAAAACGCATGTAACCTCCGCGGATGTTCTGGCGATTCGCCGTATCCACCGACTGGAGGCTAACCGTTCTCTCTGCTATCAGCCGAGGTTCGGCTCCTGCCAGTATAGCGACCTTTTCGTCGAGTGGATCATCAGCCACATTCAAGCGGACCCGAATTTCCTTCGGGATGTGAAGCATCGCTTCCACGAACTGACCGTGGCGCATAATGCCGCCACCCGTCGGCGTCGCCGCTCCACTCGGATGAGCACCTACGGTCAGCCGAGTTCCGCTTTTTCGTCATGAACCAGTCCTATCCAGCTCGCACTCTGCTCGGAGCCTTGTCCGGCCTCCAAATCGCCCCTGTCCGTCGCAAAATCTTCGTCAGCTACCACCACGCGCATGACCAAGGGTATTACAACGAACTGTCCCGTGTGCTGCACGATCAGATGGACGTGGTCTTCGACAACTCGCTCGATCGCCGTATCGACAGCGACAACACGGAATACGTGATCCAACGCATCCGCGATAATTTCATCTCTGGCACATCCTGCACGATCGTCCTTTGCGGACCGGAGACCTACCAGCGAAAATACGTGGATTGGGAAATCAAGGCCACGCTGGATAAGGGCCACGGTTTGATCGGCCTGCACCTGCCCACAGCGGTTCGCGGGGATCAGGGCGGCATCCTTGTCGCGAGCCGTCTGTATCAAAACATCCAATCCGGTTACGCCCTCTGGAAATCGTGGAACGACCTTGCGGCAAACCCGCGGCTCATGGCCACGTGGATTGAAGATGCGGTTGCTCGTGACCAGAGCAAGATCGTCAACCCACACGAGATCAAATCCCGCAACGGGTAACTTTACCATGGCCACGATCAAAGAAGGGAATTTCTCCATCAATCTCGGCCTGGTAAAGCTCGATGGGCGTCTCACCGACGATGACCGCCAATGCGCTTGGGAACTCTACGCTGAGATCATCACGCGGGTCGCTGTCGTCGGGAAGTGGAGCGATAAAGAGGCCACCAGTTTCGAAGGCGAGATCTACGCTGAAAGCTTCACCTCGCTGCACCGGTTCTTCCAAGAAGCGCGGGGCATCATGCGAAAATTCCCCGTGGGGCGCATCGACAAGCCGACCAAGGACCACTTGGGAGTCATGATCCAGCGGATTCTAACCGATGCGCTCCGGCCTTTTTTGGAGAAGTGGCAAGGCAACTACAGGTCGTGGTGGGAACTTCAGATGAATTCGCCGCGTAATCCGTTCGATGTGCAGGCCGAATTCAAGGACTTGAAAGGACTTCTGGAAGACTGGTCAGCCATCCGCCGCATCATGCGCCGCGCCGCTCACGAAATCTGCGAGGCCTACCAGCTCGAACCCGTCATCCAGCCACCATCTCAACCGGCGGAGCCCGCCCGCAGAGTCATTTAATCGCTATGTCCAAACGCGCCATCGAAGAGTCTTTCCCTATTGTTGAGATCAACCGCCTGGTTGTTCCCGAGCGCAATGGGTTCAAGCCCATCTATCAGATGCACAAATCCTTCGCGCCCCGCGCTTCCTGCGTTTTCCGGGCTATTCTCTTGGGCGCGCTCAAGCCTGCCGGCACCAACATTATTGAAGAGTTCTACAAGGACCATACTAACGACCCCGACACGAAAGACAAGGTAGTCCTAGATACCTTCATGGGTGGCGGCACGACCATCGTCGAAGCGGTCCGCATGGGTATTCGTCCTATTGGTATCGAGCTTAACCCTGTTCCGTGGTTTGTAGTAAAAATGGCCCTTGCCCCGGCAGATGTGGAGGCCTTCGACGCTAGCGTAAAACGACTTGAAGAACGTCCGGTCGCGTGGTCTGGCAAATCGCTCACTGACACGCTTGCCGAACTTTATGAGACCGAGGCCCCAGTATATCTGGACAACGAGACAAACCAGGCTGTGAAGCCAAAAGCCCACGCAATTCACACGTATTGGGTAAAATCGGCCATCTGCACGAGCCCGACATGCCGCAAGCAGGTTCCGCTCTTCAAAAACTACATCGTCGCGAACAAGACACCGACTATCCGTTACCACGCTGACTGCACCTGTCCACGTTGTCAGAAAACATTCGACTGGGAGTTGGAGCCTGCCGCTCTTGTTTCAGATCCCGCGCAGATGGTGCATGCCAGCGCCTACTCGGCCGGCGTAAGTCGTAGCACTGTCCGATGGACGTATGCCCACCCCGAAGGAGGTATCTACGTGGCGCAGGGGGACGCAAAAGGCGGGCAATCCACTGTCCGTCACGGGCGCGTTCCAACTGCGCACGTTTGTTGCCCCCATTGCTACGAAACGGTTAAACCGCGGCTTTCGACCACCAAGCCAAAGCGGAAGAAAATTCCCCTGAGTGTATTGCACTGTCCGAACACTGATGAAGTCTTTCAGTGGCGCGGAGAGCTGCCGCCAGGCATTACGGTCTCCTCGCCCCTTGGGGGCAATTTTGAACCACATCGCGGAAATGTTCCTGAAAACGGTGAGTTTCTTTGTCCGCACTGCGGCCAAAGAGACGAAAACATACGTTCAGTCCGTGCGCTACCCGAGAATGAACGGTTCCCCCTGAGTGCTTATGCGGCCCAATCTTACTGGGCAGCTGGTGATCCGAGAGAAGATGACGACGATAATGTAGAGGGTGATTTGTTCGTGACCATCAGCCCAGATAGGGTCGGCGCAGTATGCAGCAAGACAGACAATTTAGTTTGGAAGAATAAGGGTAAGTTCTTTCACTCCATATCGCCCAAGCAATTAGCGAGTTATCAGTCAATTAAAGCGACTTGGGCAAGGAACCAAGACAGTCTTCCACATCCACGATCAGCCATCCCGCCTGGACAGGAAACAAAGCGCCTACACGAACACCATTATCGTGGTTTTAAGGACATGTTTTTGGATCGGCAGCTGTTGGCTTTGAGCACTCTGCTACACGCAATCGCCCAAGAGGAAAACGAGGCATGCCGCAACTTATTGCTCTTGGTTTTCTCGGGAACCGTAGAGCGCAATAATCTTTTCTGCCGGTATTTCAACGACCGAAACACAATACAGGGGAATTTCGACCGTCACGATTACGCGCCAAAAATTGATCCGGCTGAGAATTGCGTTTGGGGGCCAAGTGAAGTCCGCGGCAGTTTCCACAATATGCTCGGACGCGTAAAGGAGGGCCTGGAATTTAGAAGAAAGGTTTATGACCGCGACATTAACCGCCTTGGCGCAAAAGATAATTTGATTCTTTCCGGTGAATCGATCGAGCCGGGGCGAGAAACTCTCCATAATGGCGACTCCCGCGAAGAGATTCGGAAGCTAGAGGACCTAGCTGATGCAGTCATTACAGATCCACCATACGCTGGCAACGTAAACTACAGCGAGCTATACGATTTCTTCTATGTCTGGCTTCGCCTAGTCCTAAAGAACACTTACCACTCTTTTCAGCCAGAATATACGCCCAAGACTACGGAGATTGTGGAAAACAAATCACGGGGCTTATCCAATGACGATTTTCGCGTCGGCCTCAAGACGGTGTTCGAGCGAGCCCACGACAAATTAAAGGAAGACGGCGTGATGGCATTCACCTACCATCACTCAGGCAATCAACAATGGGTGGATTTGTGTGACGCCGTGTGTCTGGCAGGCTTTGTTATCGAGGCCGTCTATCCAGTTCATGCCGAAAAAGAATCGTCCCTAAACCTTCAAAACAACGAAGGCATCTCTTACGACCTAATCCACGTTTGCCGCAAGCGCCCCGCCGATCTTGGTCGGCGCAAGCGCACGTGGCAGGGCATACGGCAGGACATTCGCAAGAGAGCAGCTGAAGAAATCAAAGTTATCGAGAGCGGTCGTTACGGTCGTGAACCTCTTGCCCCGTCAGATGTGCGCATGATCCTGATCGGGAAGTGCCTGGAGCTTTATTCGAAGCACTACGGCATCGTTATCGACGGTGAGGCTAATGTTCTACCCATGAAACGAGCGCTCGAAGACATTGACGAGATGGTGCAACAGCTCATCACCAAAGAAAATCCGCTTCCTAATGAGTTGGAGAACGTGGATGTAGTTTCCCGCGTATGGCTACGGGCTTTGTGCAACATTCGCGAGGTGTCGATTGATTCTGTCCGTAAGCTCACCCAGGGCATTTTTGAGCTTAGCGATCTGACCGACTACGATCCGCCTCTCGTAAGAAAAGGCCGTGTGAAAGGTGGCCGCACTTACACGGTTCTATCCCCTACCGAGCGACTTGATGCCCTTCACAAGAAGTTGAGCAATATAGACAACACCCTTAGCCAAATGGAGTTCATTCAAATTGAAGACAACTCCCTGTCCGCCATGGGACCTAATCTGATCGACGTGCTTCATTACTTACTTGCGCATGCAGAAACCGGTGAGCGACTCGATCTCATAGTTGAAAGATTTCGTGCGCACCGGCCACAAGTTCGGGCCGCGCTAGAGTTCATTAAAATCAAAGACCCCAATCGGTGGGCAAGATCCTGCGACCGATTGCTGCCTTTCTACACCGACATGCTGAGCAGCATGTTGGGCGCTCGAATCTAACCGCTCCACTCACCATGTCCGGCCGCAACCGCTACCTTGATGTCAGGTCACAATACGCAAATCTCCGCGAGTCCTTCGACAAACGCGCGGGCTTGGAGATTGCCACAGCTTCCCGCAAACCGTCTGAGCCGTGTATTTTCCTGTCCCATCGGAGCACCGACAAGGCCGCAGTGCGCAAGATCGGTGAGTATATCATGAGCAAAGGCATCGACGTTTATCTCGACGCCGATGACCCCAACCTCCAACGCGCCGATCTCGCGAACGATCACAAGGCCATCACCGCAGCCATAGAGCTGGGAATCGCCAATTCTACGGACCTTCTGGCCTACTTGACCGCGAACACCAAGGAATCGCCTTGGGTCCCCTACGAAATCGGCTTCGCCAAGCGTAACGGCAATTACCTAGCGGCCATGAAAGCCAAGGACCTGACACGGCTTCCGAGTTACCTGGAGATCGTTCGTCAGATCAACGGCATTGCGGAGTTGAACACCTATCTCCGCGATGTGCTCAGCAGGCAGCAGGTCATCTACGGCAGCGCAAACTACACCCGCAACGCCTTGGTCGAGCAGCTGAAGCAGGCCTACCAAGGTATCGAATTGAGCGCTTACCTAGACTACTAACTTTCCATCATGTCTGGCTACCTCGTCCTCCCCCGCACCGCGCTCGATCTCCATGGCGGCACCATGCCCGCCGCGCCGGAGCAGATCGGCTTCCTCGATTTTCTCAGGGAGATCGAGCAGGACCCGTTCCCTTTCGCGCCACGTGCCCGGCTCTGCATCACTGGACTGGACGAGTTGCTTATTTCGCAGGACTGCACCCACCAGCGCATCACGCCTGCGGCTTCCGCCCTCCTGCTCGATTACCGTCGTCGTCTCAAGCGCGCCGCATCTGAGGTCAACCACCTCGCAGATATCCAGGTCCCTGTCGCATATCCGCTCCGCCTCGGCGGTGAAAAGGACCTCGGCGCCCACCATACGAAACACGACTTCGTGCCACTCTGGCAACTCTTTGGAAAGAATCCGAGTTCGCGAGAGGTCATCACCGGCAAGGTGTTTGGCTACCATTTCGCGGAGACCCTTTCGTGAGCACAGCCGGACCTGAAACAACCGATCTACGGGTCGGCGACCGTGTCCGCATTGCGGGACGTTACGCACACGGCGTCGGCGAAGTCCTCCGCGTGCAACAGACCGGCGGTCTCGTCATCGCGGATGTCGTATTTGACGGGCAAGGAGGCCGGCGACTTGAGACGCTTCCCGTCAGCCGGCTCGAAAAAGCGTCGTCGCCTTGGGATCGCCTGCGCGCCGGTCACTACGACGATCCGCGTGACTTTTTGCTTCGTCAGCTCGCGTGGCAGTTCGCTCTGGGCAACTCCGGCGGGGAGCTTTCGAACGCCAAGACGGCGTTGCTGCCACACCAGATTCTTCTCACCCACGATCTGGTGAAGATGCAGCGCCGTCGCGTGCTCGTCGCCGACGATGTCGGCTTGGGCAAGACGATCGAAACAGGCATGGCCATTCGCGAACTCATCACCCGAGGAGAGGCGCGACGTGTGCTCATCATCACGCCAGCCGGTCTGGTGAAGAACTGGCAGCGCGAGCTGCGCGATTGCTTCCGCATCGAGTTCGAGATTCTCGGCACGGATTTCCATGATTACGCACCGACTTCCTGGGAAAATCATCACCGCGTTATCGCGTCGATCGATACTCTCAAGCGCCCGCAGCGCACCGAGCGCCTGCTCGCCGCGCCCAAGTGGGACCTCATCGTTTTCGACGAAGCCCACCATCTTACACGTCTTCGCTACGGCTCGAAGGTTCAGGCCACGCTCAATTACAAGCTGGCTGACGCGCTGCGTGGACACACCCGCGACCTCCTCTTCCTTTCAGCCACGCCACATCAAGGTGACGCCTATCAGTTCTGGTCCCTGATTCACCTGCTGGACGATCAGCTCTTCGACTCACCCGAGGCGATGGACGCGCATCGTGGCCTTCTCAACCGCGTCATCATCCGCCGCACCAAACGGGAGGTCACCGATGGCGACGGCAAACCACTCTTCGTTCGCCGCCAAGTCACGACCGAGCGCTTCGAGCCCGCCCTCAGAGAACAGCGCTTCTACGAGAAGCTCACGAACTACTTGAAAGACGGCTACAATGCCGCGGGGGTTGGACCCAACGGACAGACCTCGCGCCCGTCCCGCGACCAACGCGCCATCGGCTTCGTGATGGTCGCATTCCAGAAGATGATGTCGTCGAGTCCTCGCGCCATCCGTCAGGCGCTTCGCCGGCGTCTCCTAGTGTTGCTTGTTCGCCAGCAGATTGAGGTCGAGATGCGCCGGAAGTCATCCCCGTCGCCCGAGCTGTCCGACCGCTACCTGCGGTTGCAGGACGAAATGCGCGGCCTCGCGAAGGAGATCTACGCGCTCGCGCCGTCTCCCTCCACTGACGCGCAGGCCGACACCTGCATCGCGCAAGTCAGGGAGCGCACGCTCAAGAAGCTGATCGAGTCCGAGGACGACACCAACTGGTCCTTGGAATCCGACGAGGAGGGCGACGAAGGCATCTACGGTGATGCGGAAATTCCTGACGAAACCGCCAAGGTCCGGGAGTTGCTCCGGATCGTGCCTGAGGGGGTGGACCGCAAGTTCGAGCGGCTCGAAATGATCATTGGCAAGCTTCGTGCCGAAAACTCGGGGGAGCGATTCGTGATCTTCACTCAATACCGGGAGACAATGGAGTTTCTCAAGGCCGAGCTGGCTCGCATCGTCGGCCCCGAGCGTGTCGTCTCAATCCAAGGCGGGCCGCTCGAAGACAAAATCGCAGCCGCGGAGAAATTCTGGGCGGAAGACGGCGCACGCATCCTCATCTCAACCTCAGCGGGCGGTGAAGGTATCAACCTCCAGATCGCACGGGTGCTGTTCAATTACGACCTGCCATGGAATCCGATGGCGGTCGAGCAGCGCATCGGCCGCATTCACCGCTTTGGACAGAAGGAGGTCTCGCAAGTCTACAACCTCGTGGCCAAAGACACGGTCGAGGAGAATATCTATACGCTGCTGTGGGAGAAGCTGGACCAGATCGCGAAAGCCATCGGCAAGACCGATCCAGAAACTGGCGAGCCTTTAGAAGATTTCCGCAGCGACATCCTCGGCTTCCTCGGTTCATCACCCAACTACCAACAGCTTTTCAAGCAAGCGCTGATCGACCGCGACTACAACCGCACCAGCAGAGAACTCGATCGCATGATGCAGACCGCCCAAAAAGCACGGTCCGCTTTGCAGGACCTGTCTCAGGACCTTACCAGTTTCAATCTTGAGCAATACCGCCGGATCTCAGGCCAGTTCCACTTGAAGCAACTCGGGGAATGGTGCCGGGAAGCGGTGGTTCGTCTCGGTGGAAGCGCAGTCCCCGCGGGCGAGTTTTGGCAGATTATCACGCCGGAGCCGCTCAAGAACTTTCCCAACGTAGGCGCCCGGTATGACAACGTCACGTTCGACCGTGCCCTCGCGACGCGCAAGAAGGGGTCCGAACTCTTTGGGATCGGCCACCCTTTCGTGGACGCTTTGATTCTACACTTACAAAATCCGCCTTTTGGTGCCGAAGTCGCCTGCCTCGCCGGTGCAGTGGATAACGCAAGGGTGGAAGCCCGTTATCGAGTAACATGGGATCGAGCTGAGAAGGGTGCGTTCAGCGGCGTCGTCATTGTTAGCTTGAACGGCACGGCCAGGGTGGAGGAATTGAGCCGCGACCCTGGTCGGTTCAATTCTCCGGCTCCGGACACTTGCTCCACGATCGAACCCGATGCAGAGGCCCGAGCTGAAGAGACGCTTAACCTCTGGATCTCTTCCCGCCGCACTGAATTCGCCGATGGAACCATTCCACGATGGGAACTACTCGGTGTATCCGTGCACGGGTATTAGGACGCGTCCCAAAGCTAGCTGCCCATCGAGCAAGCATTCGAGCGGCTCAGCGGAGCTGAGCGCTCACATATCGACGGAGAAGGTTGTCTGCGATCAGCTATTGGTCAGCAACATTGAAGCGGGCGAACGCAGGTCCTCTTTTGTCGTTCAGGGCCACAACGTCGTAACCAAACTCGGTATCTAGGAGGATGGCCCAGGAGATTTCGTGTTTATAGCCACAATCTGCTGCCGGACACGGTAATCCAGGCACATGGCCTTCGATTCCGCAGTTGGGGCAGTTTTGGGAGGGGAGGCGCTCGTTGAACTGGTCGATAAACTCCAACGCCTTCTTCTTTTGGCAACGGAAGGCAGACTCCAGATAGGATTCGGACTCTTGATCGTTCATCGGTTCATCGGCTCAGCGCTTGGACACGGTCACGGCGAATCCAGGCGCACTCGCAGCAGCGACGTCGGAAAGGAACGCGGTCATCAACTTCAGGGCCCAAGATTTCGGGAGTATAGCGACGACGCGCCCAATTTGCTCGGGCGTGGCAGGGCGATGTCCGTTCAGCAGCCTCGAAATCACGGCGAGATCGAGCCCGGACTTCTCTGCAAGTTGCGCAGGTGAATCGGCGAATAATTCCGACACCAGTTGGTGAGCGGACTCTCGGGTTCGTGGAGTTCTGATCTTCTCTCGACGTGGCATGCGGACGGCTTGATTCTAACTTGCCAGTTTGTCAATCTCACTTGACAAACTGGCAAGTTCGCTGATTTGGTTGGCTCAGCTCGTGATCCCAATCACGCAAAAACTACCTACTACTATGACCGTCACCGAGCTTCTCACTCGTAACCCGACAACAATCATCTCGGTCGCACCAGACCGAAAGGGTTCTTTCAATTTCCCGCAGGGAATTGGGACTGACGACCCTTTCCTAGACGGTGTTCAGCTTCATGCCGGGCTCCGCCTGCTGCGCTACAATCGTCCCCATCTTTCGCCGCGCTACGAACGCCTTTGGCCTGCGCTCACCGCGATTCGAGCGGCCGTTACGATGTTCGGTGGCGAACGGATCGTTCCTGAAGTCCTCGTCACCCGCGCTGGGCTTTCGGGACGCGTAGACCTTCGCGCCGATGGCCCGCAGGGTATCGGGCACGTCGAAGTCAAAGTTGTCGGCCGTCTGCCTGACGCTCCACGCCAGCGCGATCTGCGCCAAATGTCGCTCTACCTCTCGATGGCCAAAGGCCGTTCACCATCGTGGTGCGCCATAATTTACCTGAACATGGCTGACGGCCAGGCGCGCTACTTCCTTTTCTCTGATGCGATCGCGACGCTGACAGAGTCGGCGGCTTCTATGGGCCGCAACTAAACCTGCCGTGTCCTGGAATTCGGGAAATATCGAAGCGCAGTCCACCGACTTCGCAAAGTCTGTTGGTAAGGGGCTGCGGAAAGCTGCGAAGGCGGCCCGCGATGAAGCGCGTCGCCACGGCACCATGCTTTATGGCGCCGTGAACGGCCGCGTCGTCGCTCGTTCTCCTTGGGAAGGCGCGATCGTCGGGTGGGTGGTGTTCAATCCCGAAACCCACATGTATGCAGGTGGATTGATCGAGGGCTCGAAGGCCACATGGCGTGGCCGCCGCATCCGTGACGTGAAAGAGAACATTCGTGATACTGCCCGGCGGCTGCATTCCAAGAAGCCGAGCATCTACTGGTTCGTCCAGCTGGTGCCCACTGATCCGAGTTCGTAACGAACCCGCAAATTCATGGACTACCTGACGCGCCGGTCTGTCGCGCAGCAATACGGCGCCCGCGGGGTGCTCATTCGCGGCAGATCTCAATATCCGCGCATCTCGGCCCTCGGCGTTCGGGTAAACCGCGACGGCACCGTAGCTCGCAATGAGATATGCCAAGCGTGCATCGATGTCGGAGTCGTCATCCAGCTGCGCGACGCGACGATCGTGAATGCCGACGTGATCGAGTGGGCTCTCTCGGGCCACGATCCAGAGTGGCTGAAGCAGCGGATCGAAACGTTCTTGGACGAACTCGCCCGTGCCGCACATCCGACTGAGTAAAATCGGGATTCCAGAATCGCCGCTCGTCTCTTCCGGCAATTGGTCGACCTATCAGGAAGGCGAAGCCAACAGCGCATCGCTGCCGCTTGGGTATTGGTTGGAAGGAGATCTAGTCGCGCCGATCCGCGTTGGCGACCGGGTCACCGTTCGGCGCACCAAGCGGAACGGGAAAAACGTCCCCGGATTGTTCGTGAGTTCGACGGTCGTGTCCTACGATGGCGTTCGCCTCGAAACTACGAACTCGATCTACCGCGTCGAAGCGCTGCGCCCACTTCGCATCCGAGACTTGCCGGAATGCGAGCGTGAGCCCTTCACGAGGTTTCTTGCGGAGCACCGCTGCACTTGCCCGGTGCTTCCGAATGAGCCGCACGCCGATCAGGACGGCTACAATGTAGGCGACTACGCGGCCTGGCGCGCCGGCACATCTGCGCCTGACGAGTCGGACATGTCGGGTGAGTAGCGCGCCGACCGTAACAGGGCATAGCACCTAGGGTGGGTGCCGAAGTGTTGGGTTTCGAATTAAACAGGAGCGTGGCGGCCCTTCGGACCGCCGCGCCCCTTTTCTCCGGGTTGGGGGCGCTTGCAGCGCGTTGCTGCATTCAAACCTCCAAACAAATGGATAGTCCCGCATCAAACCCTCGTGCCGTTGTTTCAACCAACGGCGACGTTCTCATCATTCCCGGATCGGCAAGTCCGATCCTTTTTATCCCTCGGACCCAGGTCCGAGACTTACTCGAAGCTCGACCGCAAACGGCCGCGATTCTGATCGATGATGTCGGCGCCGCCGCCGTCGCAACATTTCTGGCCGCTGGCGCCACATTCGACGCGGCGACGAATCACACCGCGTCAGATGAAATCGAGTCGGTTACGATTCGTTTTTCGCTGCCGAATGGCATCGTCTGCATCTGGACGAGCGATGAAGCCGTAGCCGACAACCGCTCTCGACTAAAGTCGCTCGGAATCGATCTCGCAGTGACGAACTCCGCGATCAACTGGGAGCGGAAGCACGCCGGACTGATCGGGGAAATGATCTCCGCTGTTCCTCAGACGCTGCCACAACTTGTTTCGCTTCGGCATTTCGATCCCGCGACGCTGGCGAAGCTGGTGCGCGACGCAGAAACCTCTGGAACGGAGAAGGCCAGCAATGAATAGCCTGCAAACCCCCTCTCTGGCAATCGATGCCAACGTCGATCCCGATGCGTATTGGCAGCTATCCGAGAAGCCTCGGTTTCCGACGACCATTTCCGAGTGGGATAACGTCATCACGTTGCCCGATTTTCCGGTGGCGCGACCATTGGGCCTCCACGCCTTCGATCTCGCTCTGAACCGTAAGGCTCGGCGCCCGGAGGTTCGCACGATGGCAAAATTGGTCGGCACGTTCAGTTCGGACTTCGAACGCGCTTCGAAATTCTTCGAGCCCACGCAGTGGCGGCTGCTCTATTACTTGGATGCATTTCCGTTAGCCGCGTTGTCGAACCCCGGCTTCGACGCCGAGCGGGCATTTCAACAGCTCTACATGCTGGAGCCGCCCTTCGGAGACGTCCCGTCGGAGTGGACGGGATCGACGGAGCCTTCGGTCGATATGCTCTGGGATCTTCGGGCTTACCGCCACGAGATTGACGCTGACGTGGCGAAGGCCGCGTGGGCAATTGTCTCGTTCGCCCGGGCATTGAATCTGGAGAAGAACGAAGTGCTTCAAGTCCCCTGGTGGGAGACGTGGTGGATTGAACGCTGCATCGCGGCGTATCAGACACGTCGTTAAGATTCCGCCGTTGCGGCGCGCACCACCCGCGCCGCAACTTTCCTTTTCACTTTCCCGAGCGCCAGATCCGTTTTGGTCCCGCCATTCGCCCACGCCCCTTCCCCCTCCCTGGAGGGGAACCGGATCCTTTGATACTCGGGGGTTTGCGGTCTCTTCGGAAAGGATCGCAGACCCGTCATGGTTTGCGTATTTGTCCGCCTTCAATGAACCGCATCCTATGGGTCCCTGTATTGGCTGTTGCCGCGATTGTCCTCGCTTTTCACGTAGGCATCACGGCGGCTCGCGCATCAGAGACCGCGACTCCGGTGGCCAAGCAAATGCCGCCAATGGATTCGGTCCCCGCGAAAAGCCTCGGCGATCGCCTCAAAGAGGCCATCCGCCGTGTCGACCGCGTCGTGGTCACACCGCCTGCCTCCGGTTATCCGGACAGCGACGCAGGACCGGATACACCGCTCTTCGAAATCAGAGGCCGCACAGCAGTGGAAAGTTTGGTGGAGGTGATGGAATTCGAGCAGCCGCCGGAGGGGATCGAAATGCCGTGTCTGTGCGACGGAACCCACCGCCTACAGTTTTACTCCGGTGACAACTTCAAGTTCCTTTTAAGCTATCACCATTGGAATCGGCTGCGTGGCGACTTTGGCGGCCCTTGGGGTGGCGATGCGGTCATGACTGATCTCGGTCGTGAACGGTTCATGCAGTGGTTTTCAGACCGAGGCTTCGCTGAGTTCCAGCAGGGCTTGGCACGAGTGGACGATCATCTGGAAGCCGCTGAGTCAAAACGGGCTCAAATCGCAGCATTGTTTCCGCTCCAGGCGCAGGCATGGGTTCCGAAAATCGACTCGAACCCTTCGTGGGACCGAGAAGACGAGCGGCATAGCGCCGAACTCGCAGCCTTATACACCGATAAGGTTGAATTGCTGCAAACGTGTTGGCGAGCGCTCGGCCTCATGACCGAATGGCCCCACCAATGGTCACTTCGCGTCTACGGCGAGCCTGGTGGGTTTGTTCTCAAAGCTCTGGAAGCGACAAACCCGGAGGAAATTCGCGAGGCACTTCGAAATATGTCCGAGTCGGACATTCATGGGATGCTTGGGTCTTTGCGGCATTTTGCTTCGCTCCGAACCGGTGACGCAAAGATCGCCGGCTGGAATCATGAACGGGGGGTCACGCTGGCGACATTCTATCTCCGGCACGGCCCGCCTAAGCACCTTGATGGGCTAGTGTCGCTGCTCTCCGAGATGGACGTTCCAAACGCGGACGCCGTATTGATAGACATAGGACGCCGTGCCGCCCCCAAAGCCGATCCCGTTCCAGAGGAGGACGTCGCATACTTTCCGCAATCTCCGGAAGTCCTCGCGCTCTTCAAGCTTGCCGAACGCCGTCACGCCGCTGCTCGGGAGATCATCCAAGACAAATTGCGTGCTGCACCGGAGGGAGAGGACAGATGGACGCTCGAAGTCGCTAACGCCTGCTACGAGTCTCATCCAGCAATACGCCCCGAGCATTTTTTGAGCGAAATGGATCACGGACGTGTGGCTGAACGTGCATGGCGCATCCTCTGCCCGGAAGAGACGTCTCCGGTCGATATTTCCTTACTCTCAGCCGCCGCTGGCTCGGCGAGCTACAAAGTGAAGGAGCAAGCGACAGCGAGACTTTCGGCGCTCGGACTTCAACGCTTGGTGCTCGAAGGGGCGGAAGACAGTAAAGCGCCGGTGATCGACCCGAAACTAGCAGGAACGGCTGCCATCGAGGCGTGTTCCATCGCGCTCACGGCTAAACCAGCTCACAGTCGGAGGACCGAGCTGCTGAAACGGCGCGGCACCGAGTATCTCAAGCTCGGCAATTTCGAACTTGCGGTTCGCGACCTCCGCTCGGGCTACCGGGCAGCGCCATACGAACATGCCTTCGCTGCATTGTGCGTCGGCCGATACGGCGAGGTGATGGACGTGGCGTTCAGATCCACTAAAGGTGAGTCGGCCGACAAGTTTCTCCGGCTGCGAGGCTGCGTTTATTACGCGATGGACCGGTTTCAAGAGGCTGCCGACGAGTTCACGGCGGCCTATGCATTAGGCGGCGGTGAATACAACTTGGTCCTTCGTCACATGAGTCTGCTTCACCTCGGGCGGGGATCTGATTCGCCATTGACTCAATGGGAGCCGGTATTCGACCTCGGGAAAGAAACGTGGCCGAATGCACTGTTCTTCTGGCTCAAGGGGGAGTTGCCGAACGATGCGATGCTCACCGTTGCGCTGTCCGAGAAGGGTCGCGATGCAGGCATGGATCAGAGCTTCGCCTATTGGGTTTTGGCCGAAGTGGCTCGGTTGAAAGGGGACGTGTCTCGCGAGCGAGAACATCTGAATGCCTGCCTTGGAGTCCAAGCGTTCACTTCGATCACGCACGCGTTGGCGCTTCGCCGGATTCAAGCGCTCGACGAGAACGATCGGTATGGCTCCGCGCCCTGAAGGGGCGATCCTACCCATCGGTTGACGATGGCTCCGATCTACAAGCGACCTCACCATTTTAAGGTAGTATGTGGAACTTACTACAATTAAGTAGTTTCTTGTGTTTACCACCAGAGAGTAGTAGTCTGTTAAAAATGAACTACCCGGTGTCCACTGCATCACAGCTCAAGGCCGTGCTTCGTGCCCTTAGGAAAGATCGGCAGCTCAGCCAGGCAGACCTCGGGCAGCGGATCGGAGTTAACCAAAAGCGGGTGGCGAAGATCGAGGCAGATCCTGGAGTTACGAGCTTCGATCAAATCGCCCGCATCGTCTCCGCGCTTGGCGGCCGTATTGTCGTGCAACAGGAGGGCGACGCGTCCGCGGCGAGTCCTCCCACACGGATTCAAAAACTTCCGGGGAAATCCGGCGGTGGCGTAAAGTCCGCGCCAACTTGGTGATCTGATGGCCACCCAGCGCATTCTCGTTGTCTGGATGAATGGGCTCCGCGTCGGAGTGTGGACCCAGAGCAATCGCGGTTCAGATACTTTCCAATACGACGAATCGTGGGTCGATAGCCCCGCCGCACGGGTGCTGTCGCTTTCGATGCCGTTCGTTCCGGGAAACGTTCCTCACCGCGGCACGGCCGTCGCAAATTTCTTCGACAACCTTCTGCCAGACAGTGACGCGATCCGGAGGCGGCTCCGATCCAGATTTTCTACGGAATCCACCGGGGCCTTTGATCTGCTCACCGCCATTGGTCGCGATTGTGTGGGTGCGGTGCAGCTCCTTCCCGAAGACGAGTCCCCCAAGCGGGTTCACGAAATCGAAGCGGAGCCTCTGACTGAGAAAGCCGTGGAGCAGACGATTCGTGCCGCAATTTCCGCTTCACGAGTGCTCGGGCAGCAGGATGACGCTGAGTTTCGAATCTCGATCGCCGGCGCTCAAGAAAAGACAGCCCTATTGTTTCACCGCGGCCGCTGGTGCGTTCCGCGAGGAGCGACGCCGACCACCCATATTCTGAAATTACCATTGGGCTTGGTCGGAAACCTTCAGGCAGACATGAAGGATTCGATCGAGAACGAGTGGCTCAGCATGCGTCTGCTTGCTGGGTTTGGACTCGAAGTCGCAGAAGCCAAGATGGCAGAGTTCGGCAGCCAGAAAGTCCTCGTCGTGACCCGCTTTGATCGTGCCGTTCAGCCGGACGGCTGGATCGCCCGTCTACCGCAGGAGGATTTTTGTCAGGCGCTTGGGTTTTCATCCGCGTTGAAATACGAGTCCGATGGAGGTCCGGGCATGCGCGACGTCTTTCGCATCCTCGATAACAGCTCACGACCGATCCAAGACAAAGAAGCCTTTCTGCGAGCGCAGATCGTGTTCTGGATGCTTGCAGCGACCGATGGCCATGCGAAGAACTATTCCCTGTTTCACGAGCGGGGTGGAACTTACCGGCTGACGCCGTTCTACGACGTGCTGTCCGCGTGGCCAATTATCGGACGCGGGGCCAATCAGCTCGATGAACGCAAAGTGAAGCTCGCGATGGCCGTGCGAGGTCGCAATCCGCACTGGAAGTTGAGCGAGATCAAGCCGCGTCATTGGGACGCTGTGGCTAAATCCGCCGGCTTGGTAGATGCCGGCAAAATCATCGCCGACCTGATCGAGCAAGCCCCACACGTTCTCGCGACCGTCCAAAAAGAAATCCCACGAGGTTTCCCAGCCTACGTTCGGGATCGAGTCCTCGAAGGAGTGGAACGCAGCGTGCGTCGCTTGGTCGCCGAAGCGTAAAGCTACGAGAAAAGCCCTACACCAAATGGCCACCCGTCCCATGCAGTCCGGTGCGTCGACGGCCTGTCGCCGGCTCACGCTGACCCAGATACGTGCGCTCACCCCCGAGCAGAGAGCAGAGAGGATAGCTGGCATCCTGGCCGTTGCTGTCTCCCGAAGGTTGGCCGCACAAGGAGATCAGCAGCGTTCAACGGACGAGCGGGAGCATGGGCAGCACGGGGACGACCATCTCGGCGAAATGGGCTCGCGGAGCATAGTTGGAGCATAGTTCACCGCTCTAGACGGCCGTTTTCTGTCGCGTCCGAAACACCTCAATTTTGTAAGTAGCAGAACATCAACGATCGCATGAAAACCAAAATGTCGCGGCCCGGGGTTCGAATCCCCGTGGGGACGCCAACTTACGAAAGCCCGCTGCTCGAATGAGTTGCGGGCTTTGTGCGTTTCCCGGGCCTCGTAGTGGCCGTCCCAGTGACCGGATCAAATCGGGCTTTCTCAAGACGCGCAACGTCGCGACGAAGAACAGATCGTGGATGCGTTGGCGTCCTGCGGCCGCCTTCGGCGCGCATAAATCACGTTTTCTCGTGAACCCGCTACACACTGTGGCTCGCTCGGAGATCAACCTGACATTGCGAGCGGGAGCGAAGCGACGAAGCAATCCATCCAGCTGGAGCGCTACGCCCTCGTTCCTCCCGCTCGGGATGGCAAGGCTGTGTGTGACGAATCCAGGTTAGCACTGCCACGACGGTGCCACACTTGCTCGCTCTCGGTGTTCTCAGGCCGGGCGGCCGTGTGTGGGGA
>JAEYYL010000020.1 GCA_023430825.1 Verrucomicrobiota bacterium
GCCGCTTCGATCCGGGCCCACACCGCCGCCCGAAACTCCGCATTTCGCCCGGGCGCCACGCGCCATCCTGCCAGCGCGCGCGAAAGAGAATCGTTGGTTTCCGCCTTTTTCATGGTGTCCTTTGCCAACCTATAACCCTGCGCCGCGAAAAACCCGCAGAAAATTTTCCGAGGGTTTCCGCCCGGCCCGGTTTAGTCCCATCGAACTCTTCCATGAAAACAAAACTCGTCTCACTCCTCGCCGCCGCCCTTCTCGCCCCCGCCGTCCTCTTCGCCCAGCCCCCCGCCGACGATTACCCGCTCAACACCTGCGTCGTGTCCGGCGAAGACCTCGGCAGCATGGGCGACGCCTACGATTACCTGCACAAAGCCGACGGCCAGCCCGACCGCCTCGTCCGGATGTGCTGCGAAGGTTGCGTGAAAAAATTCAAGAAGGACCCCGCGAAATACCTCGCGCGCCTCGACGCCGCCAAGGCCGACGCCGCCGCGAAGGCCGGCGCCAACCGCTAAGCCCATGACGCCGCGGGCAACGCTCCTGATCCTGCTCGCGTCGCTCGTCGGCGCCCCCGCCTTCGCGCAAACCGCCACACCGGCACCGTCCCTCCTCGACGCGCTCGCCGGCGCACCCGCCCTTGCCGCCGCCCGCCAGCGCGTCACCGCCGCCCACGCCCGCGTCGATTCCGCCGGTCGCCTCGCCGATCCCGAGGTCGAGGGCATGGTCTCCCGTGCCAACATGGCCGGGGGCCGCGCCGACATGTGGGAAATCACCGTCCGCCAGCCTCTCCCCAAACGCGGCGAACGCGCCGCCGACCGCGAACGCGCCCAGGCCGCCACCGCGATGGCCACAGCCGACTACGCCATGCTCGCCGGCGAAATCGCCGCCGACGCCGCCCTCGCGCTCGCCGAGCACGCCGGGGCCACCGCGCGTATCCAACTTCTCGAGACGCAGATCGCCCGCCTCGACGCCGTCCTGCAAAGCCTGCAGTCGCGCCTCGCCGCCGGCACCTCGACCCGCATCGCCGACCGCCTCTCGGTCCAGAGCCGCCTCGCCGCCCTCCAACTCATGCTCGAGCAGGAACAACGCATGGCGGCCGACGCCGACGCCATGGCC
Source organism: Verrucomicrobiota bacterium (assembly GCA_023430825.1). GTDB lineage: Bacteria > Verrucomicrobiota > Verrucomicrobiia > Opitutales > Opitutaceae > Opitutus. Next base: position 1,111 of record JAEYYL010000020.1, read on the forward strand.
CGGAGCCTCCTCGGCCTCCCCACCGCCGCCGCCTTGCCCGCTTACGCCGCGCCAACTCCGGCGGACATCGACCCCGCCAACGCGCCGGCACTCCAGCTCTCAACCGCCCGCGACACCGAGGCGTTTGCCATGGCGAAAATGGCCCGCGCCAGCGCCCGCCCCATGACCGCCATCGGCCTCCGACTCGAACGCGAACAAACTCGCATGGGCAACGACGACACCATCGGCGTCGCGTTCATGTCCGAAATTCCCTGGCGAAGCCGCCGCTACGCGCGCGCCGACCTGCGCGCCGCCGAAGCCGAACGCGCTGCCGCCCGTGCCGATGGCGACGCCGTCCGCTTTCGCATCGCCGCCGCGCTCAGCCGCGTCGAACGCGCCGAGCGCCTCGCCACCTCCGCCCGTCGTCTGGGCGAAGATACCCGTGCCCGCCTCGGCACCGAATACGACGCGCTCATCCGCAACGCCGGCACGACCGGCATGAACGCCGACACCTCTGTCTTCATGGCCGTCGATCTCCTCGAAAAAATCACCGAAACCGAACTGCAGATCATCCAGGCCGAAACCGCCGCCCGCTCCGCCCGCGCCGACCTCTGGCGCTACGCCCCGGCAAATCGCCTGATCAACCCCGAACTCTGAACCCGAAACTCGAAACCGATCTATGACCAAACACGCCTTCATCTTCCTCGGCACCTTCATCCTCGGCGCCGTGATCGCCCTCACCGTCCGCGCCGCGCGCAACGACTCCGCCGCCGCGCCCGCCGCCCCAGCCCACGATCACGCCACCACTCCCGGAACACGGAACTCTGAACCCGAAACCGCCAGCGCTAGCGCGACCGCGCCCGTCAACACGGTCTGCGCCATCTGCGGCATGGACGTCGACCCCGACCTCGCCACCGCGACTTACGAGGGCAAAACCATTGGCTTCGGCTGCCGCGCCTGCCCCCCCAAGTTCAAAGCCAACCCCGACAAATACGGCCCCGCCGCCCTCCGCAACGAGGTCGTCCAGTAGGTAGGGCGGGCTTCAGCCCGCCTTCCCTCGCCACGCGCCCACCTGCTCCGCCCGTCGACCTTCCGTCATGCCCGCTCGCTGGAATCCGACTCTCACCGCCCTTGCCGGCCTTCTCCTCGGCCTCGTCGTCATCGCCCTGCTCCCGCGCGATGCGCTCTTCGCTCCGCCGGCCGCGCCGCTCGACGCCGGGGCCGCCGCCACCGGCGAACGCTGGGCCTGCCCGATGATGGATTTCATCGGCAACCGCCCCGGCGACTGCCCCGTCTGCGGCATGAAACTCCAGCGCGTCACCGCCGGCGAACTCACCCGCGAGCAACAGAACCGCATGGGCGTGGCACTCTCCACCGTCACCGAAGGTCCCGCCACCGTCACCGTCCGCGCCTACGGCACCGCCGACTACGATCACCGTTACACGCACGTCGTCATCCCGCGCATCGCCGGCCGCATCGTGAAACGCTACGAAGCCACCTTCGGCTGCTGCGAAGACGTCGACGCCGGCGCGCCCATCGTCGATCTCTACAGCCCTGAACTCATCGCCGCCCAGGGCGAACTCGCCGCCGCCGTGACTCTCGGCCAGGCCGATCTCGTCAACGCCCTCCGCGAGCGTTTCGCCCGCTGGAATCTCTCCGAACTCGCCGACCACATCGCCGGCGGCGGCGCGATCCGCGACACCGTCACCATTCGCTCACCCTTCGCCGGCCAGGTGCTCCTGCAGGAAATGGACGCCGTCAACGAAGCGCTCGAAGTGGGCCGCGAGGTGATGGCCGACACGCCGCTCGTCCGGCTCGTCGATCCCGATCGGCTCACGCTCGTCCTCCAAGTTCCCGAAACCCGTGCCCGCTTCCTCACCGAAGGCCAGCCCGTCGTCCTCGACAGCGACGACCGCGGTCCGCTCCCGCAGCTCACCGCCACCCTCGGCCGGCTCGCACGCGAAATCGATCCCGCGATCCGCACGCGCGAAGTCCGCATCTATATCACCGGCGCGCGCGATGTTCTCCAACCCGGCTCGCTCGTCTCCGCGCGCATCCACGGCGCACTCGGCCCCGATCTCAATCCCGCCGATCCTTACGTATCCAGTTCCTGGGCACGTTTCCCGCTCGTGCCGAAAACCGCCGTGCTCTCCACCGGCGTCCGCCACGTTGCCTGGCGCGTCGCCGAGCGGCAGCCCGATGGCCGTCTCCGCTTCGAACTCGCTCCGCTCGCTCTCGGTCCGCGACTGGAGGACGAAAACGGCAACGACGTCTATGTCGTCCGCGCAGGCCTGAAGCCCGGCGACGAAATTGCGACTCAGGGCGCCTTCCTCATCGACAGCCAGGCCCAGCTCGCCGGCACCGGCAGCCTGCTTTTTCCCGAGGGCGCCGTGGCACCCACACCCGCTCACCAGCACTGAATCGGCGCCAAAGCTCCAAGCACCAAGATCCAAGCTCCAGTGAACCACCAATGAACAACCTCCAACTCAAGCCCGCGAATCTTTGGAGCTTCACTGGAGCGTGGAGCTTGGTCCTTGGAGCTTCCCCCCTCCCGCACGGAGCTTAGCGCCAGCGATGCTTTCCTTCGCCATCCGCAATCCGCTTCTCACCTTCGCCGCCGCGCTCGCGCTCGCCGTCGCAGGCTTCTGGTCGTGGCGCCATGTGCCCGTCGATGCCATCCCCGACCTGAGCGACAACCAGGTCATCGTCTGGGCCGAATGGCCCGGCCAAAGCCCCCACGACATCGACCAGCAGGTCACGTCCCGCCTCGCCCGCGAACTTCAGGGCCTGCCCGGCGTGCAAACCGTCCGCGGCATGTCGCTCTACGGCGCGAGCTACGTTTACATCATCTTCGAGGAAAACCGCGACCTCTACGAATGCCGCACGCGCGTCCTCGAACGGCTCGCCCAACTGCAAGGCCGCCTCCCCGCCGGCGTGAACGCACGCCTCGGCCCCGACGCCACCGCAATGGGCCAGGTTTACGCGTTCACGCTCCAAGGACCCCGCGATCTCGAATCGAAACGCTACTTCCTCGACCAGATCGTCGTTCCCGCGCTTCAGGCCGTGCCCGGCGTCGCCGAGGTCGCGCCCGCCGGCGGCGTGGTCCGCGAATACCAGATCGACGTCGACCCCGCGCGACTCGAACAGCTCGGCCTCACCGTCGATCTGCTGATGATGGCCGTGCAATCCGCCGGCCGTGACGTCGGCGCAATGAGCGTCGAACAAAGCGGCATCGAAACGATGATCCGCGGCGTCGGTTTCATCCGCTCCGTCGACGACGTGGAAAACATCGTCGTGCGCAGCGATCGCACCAAAGCCGCCGGCCTGCGCCTCGGCGACATCGCCGACGTCCACCTCGGCGGACAATTCCGCCAGGGTCTTCTCGCCGACGCCCACCAGGAACACGTCGGCGCCATTGTCGGTATGCGAGTCGGTGAAGACCCCAAGTCCGTCATCGACGCCGTCAAACGCCGGCTCGCCGACCTCACCCCCGCGCTCGCCCGCGAGCAACTTTCCGTCGTTCCTTTCTACGATCGCTCCCAGCTGATCCGCGAGACCACCGCCACGCTCGCCAGCACGCTCGTCGAGGCCGTCATCACCACCGCCTTTGTCGTGGTGCTTTTCCTCCTGCACGTCCGCGCCAGTTTCGCCGTCGCACTCAGCCTGCCGTTTGGCATGCTGTTCACCTTTCTGGTCATGCACGCGTTCGGCGTCAGCGCCAACGTCATGAGCCTCGCTGGTATCGCGATCGCTATCGGCGTGATGGTCGATTTCGGCATCATCATGACCGAAAACATCACGCAACACCTCGTCGACCTGCAGGAGAGATGCCGGCGCGAGCACCGCGCGATGCCCGCCTCGCCGTTCGATTCCGAAATCACGGAGACCGTCGCCGCCGCCGCGCGCGAGGTCGCCCGCCCGCTCCTCACCTCCGCCGCCACGACCGTCATCGGTTTCCTGCCCATCTTCGCCCTCACCGATCAGGCCGGGCGCTTGTTCGAACCGCTCGCGCTCACGAAAACCCTCGCCATCAGCGGCGCCGTGCTCGCCGGCGTGTTCCTCGTCCCGGTCCTCTGCCGTTTCCTGCTTCCGCCCTGGCACGTGCGTAAACCCATTCTCCTCGCCGCCGCCGGTCTCGCAGGCGGCTTCGCTTTCGCCTGGTTCATCCGCGACGGCTGGTCGCTCCCGCTCGATTACGGCCGCACGATACTCACCCTCCCAGGCTGGCTCTTCGCACCAGTCTTCGCCGCCTTGGTTGCCTCCGCGGTCTGGCGCATCGGCCGCGAACGGCTCGTCAATTACGAGGAAAACCCCACGAGCCACGCCATCCACGTCGCCTACAACTGGGCCTACACCCGCATCCTTCGGCACAAGGTGGCGTTCACCGTTACCATCGCCACCATGGCCCTCGGCGGCTACCTCCTCGGCGCCGGCTGGCAAACCCTGAGCTGGCCGCTCCGCCAAACCTTCGCCGCCGCCGGCGCCGATCTTTCCTCGACCCATCTCGATCGCACGTTGAGCCGCTGGTTCCCCGGCGTCGGCTCGAGCTTTCTCCCGCCGCTGGACGAGGGCTCGCTGCTCTTCATGCCGTCGATCCCCGCCACCGGCGGCCTCGGCGAAACCCAGCGCATCATGCTCGAGCAAAACCGTCGCATCGAATCCGTGCCCGAGGTCGCCGGCGTATTGGGAAAAATGGGACGCGCCGAAACCGCCCTGGACCCCGCCCCGATCGGCATGATCGAAACCGTCGTCCTGCTGAAACCCTACGTCGAGTGGCCCGTCCACGAGATCACGCGGACCGACGGCACGATCGAACACCGACCGCGCACGCTCGCGGAAGTGCGCGAGGTGCTCGCCGCGATCACCGACATCCCGGGCGTCGCGCCGAGCTGGCTCCAGCCGATCGAGACGCGCGTCGTCATGCTTTCGACCGGCATTCGCAGCCTCATCGCCCTTCAGGTTCTCGGCGACGACTCCGACGCGCTCGAACGTTTCGCCGAAGCCGCCGAGAAAATCATCCAGCCCACGCCCGGCGCCGCCGACGTGCAGATGCAGCGCGAAGGCGGCAAACCCTATGCCGAGATCCGCCTCGAGCCCGCCAAGCTCGCCCGCTTCGGACTCTCCCACGAACAGGTCATGCGCACCGTCGAGACGGCGCTCGGCGGCATGGCGGTCACCTACTCCGTCGAGGGCACACTGCGTTATCCCGTCCGCCTCCGCTACGCGCGCGAACTGCGCGACGACGCCGACGAGCTCCCGCTCCTCCGCATCCCGATTCCGGATACGGACCAATCCATCCCGCTCTCCGCCGTCCTCGCCGCCCCGACCGTTTACACGCTGGAATCCACCTCTCAGCTCTCAACTCTCATCTCTCAACTCTCCCTCAGCCACCAGCGCAACGTCACGCTTCTCACACCCACGCGCGCCGAGCTCACCCTCCCCGCCGGCGACCCGCTTCCGCCTGCGATCGCCGCCGCGCTCGCCGACCACTCCCTCCGGCTCGTCTCGCAACACCCGAGTGAACTCGGTCTCACCTATACGATCGGTCCGATGGCCATTCGCTCCGAAGGCGGCAAGCGCACGCAATACGTTCTCCTCAACGCCCGCGGACGCGGCGAGGTCGAGGTCGTCCACGACGCCGACGCCCGCCTTCGCGCCGCCCTCGCCGACGGCCGCCTCACGCTCCCCGCCGGCGCGACTTACCGCTGGGTCGGCCGCTACGAACAAAAAATCAAAGCCGACCAGACCATGCGCTGGATCATCGCCGTCTCGATGCTCGTGATGATCGTCCTCATTTACGTCGGCACGCGTTCGTGGCTCATCACGAGCATCATCATCCTCGCCAACGCCACGGTCACCACCGCCGGCGGTTTCCTCTTCGTCTGGCTCTGGGGCGCGGAAATGACGACCGCCGTCGCCGTCGGTTTTCTCGTCCTCCTCGGTGTGATGTTCAACGACGGCATCCTGCTCGGCACCTACATCCAAGAGCAGTTCAAAACGCCTCCCCGCGATCTCGCCGAGGTCAACCGCCGCGTCTTCCACGCCGGTCTCCGTCGCCGCCGCCCGGCGATCATGACGAACACCACCACGATGCTCTCGCTCATCCCCGTCCTCTGGGCCACCGGCCGCGGTTCCGAACTCATGACGCCCATGGTTCTCCCCGTCGTCGGCGGCATGATTTTCGACATCGTCTCCCTCTTCTCCGTCCCCGTGTTCTTCACCTGGTATTGGGAACGCAAACTCGCCCGCGAAGCCGTCGCCGCCCCGACTCCGCTTCCCGCCACCCCACCGCTCGCGCCGTAGCGAGCGCCACGCTTCGAATTACGTTCGCTCGCGCTTCAACGCCGTCCGCCACGCCGCTTCGTCGAAGCCCACCCGCGCCACGCCGTCGCCGAGCAGAAACGGCCGCTTCACGAGATTGCCGTTTTTCGTCAACAGCTTCAGCGCTTCCGCTTCGCTCATCGCCGGCAGCGTTTCGCTCAACTTCTGCTCGCGATAATCGCGCCCCGACGTGTTGAACAACCGCCGCACTTCGCCGCCATACGCCGCGAGCATCTCACGCAATTCCCCCATCGTCGGCGGCGTCTCGCGGATCGGCCGCTCGTCGAAAGCGACGCCCTGGGCGCGCAACCATTTCGTCGCGTCGCGACACGTGCTGCAGTTCGCGTAAGTGTAGATTTTGATCATCGTCGAAAATTCCTCATTTCACCCAGCTCTCGTCCGGAATGACGAACTGCCAGCGGTCCCTGAACTGCCCGAGTTCGCCATAAAACCGCACCGTTTCGCCCGCCTTGAATCGTTCGCGCAATCTCTCGCGCAGCGCCTCGTCGAAACTCCAGACGTCGTAAACCTCGCCGAGAAAACTCACCGTCAACCGCCGGCCCGGTCCCACCGTGCCCTCGACGCGCACAATCTTCCCGCGATACGCATCCGACCGCAGGCTCGTGTCCGCCGGCACCTGCTCCGCGCGCACCGCGACCCGTTCCAGATCGACCGCCGCAAAATCCACCTTCCGTCCTTCCGCCGGCTCCGCGCTCTCCACCGACGCCCGTCGCAGCGCGACCCAGCGATCCGTGCGATTGTCCGGCACCGTCAGAAATTTCGCATACACCGGAAAGTGATCCGAGAACCCGCCGCCCGCCGGCCCCTCGAACGTCCACCGTCTCGGCAGCCCTTTCGCATCCACGTTCAACCCGGCCACCTTCGCCACGCCGAACGAATCGTCCACGTATTGCACACCCCGATAATCGTAGAGCCCGCGCGTCACCATCATTTGCATGAGCGTGCCCCACTCGCCGCGATAGGCGTCGCTACCCCGCTCCTCCACCGGTAGCTCGAACCAGAGGTTGTAGAGATCGCGCTGCGTCCCACGCACCGCGAGTTCGTTGCCCTGCGACCCGAGCACGTCGTTGACTCCCGTCACCGCCATCGCCGGATTCCGCCGCTTGTGGTTGTGATGCGAATTGAAATCGCCGCCCAAGATCACGTCCGCATTCGGGTCCGCCCGCAAAATCTCGCTCAGCCGCTGCCGCAGCGTTTTCGCATTCTCGACGCGCACCGCCTCCGTCACCGGATCGCTCGCGCCGGATTTCCAGTGGTTGTTGAACAAATACAGCGGCGCGCCGTCCACTTCCACCTTCACCTCCAGAATCGCCCGCGCGTCGACCGTCGGATGCGAGCGGACCGCCTTCACCGGAAAGCGCGTGAACACCACGCACGTCTGGGCCAGCGCGCGCGTCGTGCCTGCCGCGGTGATGTTCTCGCCCACGATCACGCGATAACCCGTCATGCCGCGATCCGCCATCGCCTTCAAGAGCAGCGCCTCCGCCGGCAGATCCGCCACCGCGTCGTCGAACTTCGCGCCGAGCATCTCCTCGATGCGCACGCCGGCATAGCGCCGCAGGATCGCATCGCAATCCGGCGCCGTCGCGCCGGGTGTCGCATCGGCTTCGAACTCCTGAAACAAAATCACATCCGGCCCGCGGCCGCCTTCGAACTGCGCGAGCAGCGTCGCGACGTTCTGCAACTTCGTCAGCACATGCGCGCGCGAGTAGCGCGCCGGCTGATAATCCTCGAAGGCCGCGCGGCCGTCGGCATCGAAGAGATTCTCCACATTGTAAACGACCACCATGAACGGCGCCGCCGCCGCACTCGCCACGGCTCCGAGAAAAACCACCAGCCATTGCCACGCGTTTCTCATGGCCGGATTCGCTCAGGCGAAACGATTGTCGTCAACGACCGCCGCCTCCACCGCCGCCCGCCGCCGCCAGTAGTAGAGCGTCATGCCGCCCTGATAAATCACTGTGCCGACCGCGAGCAGCCCGTAAAGCAGCGTGTAAGCCTGCCGCAGCATCCGCTCTTCCGTATATCCCGCCTCCGCGATCCTCTGCCGCAAGTCGTCCGTGACCGCTGCTTGCAGCGTCGTGGCATCGAACACCGCCAACCGCATCGCACAATAAACCAGCAGCACCGCCATCAGGTAAGGCTGGCTCGCGAGGATCCAACTCATCCCGCGCCGCTCGCCCGCGCGCAACAATCCGACGCCGTGCAGTTCGATCGCCCCGGCCGCCGCCACCGCCAGACCCACCGCCGCGCCGCTGAAATCACGGATCGACGCCGCCGCCAACGCGAGAAAGCCCGCGATCGCCATCACGCTCAGCCCGTCGAAATTTGCCACGCGCAAAACGCGATGAAACGTTTCCTCCGGCAGCAACGGCGGAACCTTCATCGCACGTGGAGCCGCGGCGCCCCCGCCGCGTTGATCTCATTCGCCAAACAATTCTGTTGGATGTCGCTCACGAGCCGTTCTGGATTCCGCCCTTCGTCCGCAATGACAAACTAAATTTCGTGTCCGCCCGTCCTGCCAAACCCTTTCCTTTCCGCCTCGAGTTCCCTCCCGAACTTCCGATCAGCGCGCGCGCCGAGGAAATCACCGCCGCCATCGCGGAACACCCGGTCGTGATCCTCGCCGGCGAAACCGGCTCCGGCAAAACCACGCAGATCCCAAAGATGTGTCTCGCCGCCGGCCGCGGCACGCAGGGCCGCATCGCCTGCACCCAGCCGCGTCGCGTGGCCGCGCTGTCCGTCTCCCGCCGCGTCGCCGAGGAGCTCAACGTCGCCTGGGGCCGCGAGGTCGGCTGCAAGATTCGTTTCAACGACGAAACCACGCGCGACACCGTCGTGAAATTCCTCACCGACGGCATGCTCCTCGCCGAAGTCCAGGGCGATCCCCTCCTGCGCGAATACGACACGATCATCATCGACGAGGCCCACGAGCGCTCGCTCAACATCGACTTCCTCCTCGGCCACCTCCGCACGCTTCGCTACAAACGCCCCGAGCTGAAGATCGTCATCACCTCGGCGACCATCGACACCGAGGCGTTCAGCCAGGCATTCGACGGCGCGCCGATCATTCAGGTCGAGGGCCGCACGTATCCCGTCGAAGTGATTTACGCCCCACTCGACGAACTCGGCTCCGACGCCGCCGAGGGCGACGAACGCGAGGCCAAGGCCGAGGCGCTGCACTACATCGACGGCACCGTCGAAGCCATCGAGCGCATCATCCGCGACAGCTCCGCCGGCGATCTCCTCGTCTTCCTGCCGAGCGAGCGCGACATCCGCGAGGTCCGCGATCTGCTCGACGGCCGCCGGCTCCGCGACTGCGAACTCGTCCCGCTCTTCGGCCGGCTCTCCAACGCCGAACAGCAGCGCGTCTTCGCGCCCACGCAGCGGCGCAAGATCGTGCTCGCCACGAACATCGCCGAAACGTCACTCACGATTCCCGGCATCCGTTTCGTCGTCGACACCGGCCTCGCCCGCATCAGCCGCTACTCGCCGCAGGCCCGCACCCGTCGCCTGCCAATCGAAGCCGTTTCCCAATCCAGCGCCGACCAGCGCAAGGGCCGCAGCGGTCGCGTCGCCGACGGCGTATGCATCCGGCTGTATTCGGAAAAAGACTACCTCGAGCGGCCGCGTTTTACCCAGCCCGAGATCCAGCGCGCCAACCTCGCGGACGTGATCCTGCGCATGAAGGCCTTCGGGCTCGGCGACATCGAGCGCTTCCCGTTCATCAACATGCCCGCCGCGAAATCCATTCGCGCCGGCTACGCTCTCCTCGAAGAACTCGGTGCACTGGAAAAACAGAGGACAGAAGACAGAGAACGGAGAACAGACGATGGTGCGTTTCCTCCGTCCTCCGACCTCCGTCCTCTGTCCTCCGTCCTCACGCCGGTCGGCCGGGAACTCGCCCGTCTGCCCGTCGATCCTACCGTCGGTCGCATGATCCTCCAGGCGCGCGCCGAGAAAGCACTGCGCGAGGTCGTCGTCATCGCCGCCGGCCTCTCGATCCAGGATCCGCGCGAGCGCCCGCTCGACAAACAGCAGCAGGCCGACACCGCGCACCGCCGCTTCCGCCATCCCGACTCCGATTTTCTCACGCTGCTCAACATCTGGGACACCTATCACGACGAGTTCGAGAATCTCAGCCAGGCGCGGCTTCGCCGATTCTGCCGCGATCATTTTCTCAGCTACACGCGCATGCGCGAGTGGCGCGACATCCACACGCAGCTCATGGACGTGCTGAAGGAGCGCGACGATTTCAAACTCACCTCCGCGTTTCACGGCCTCAAAACGGTCGACGACGCGACCACCGCGTTCGGCACGCCGCCCTTCCGCGCGATTCACCGCAGCATCCTCGCCGGTCTGCTCGGCAACATCGCGCAATTCGACGAGCAAAACGCCAACTACAAGGCGACGCACGACCGCCGCGTGAATCTGTTTCCCGGCTCCGTCCTCTTCAAGCGCGAGGAACCGCGCAAGCGCACCTCCGACGCCGCTCCGAAGAAAACCGGCGGCAAGCCGCCGCGCTGGCTCATGGCCGCCGAAATCATGGAAACCTCGCGGCTCTACGCGCGCACCTGCGCCCGCCTCGACCCCGCGTGGGCGCTCGACCTCGGCGCGCATCTCGTCCGGGTCGCGCACAGCGAGCCGTTCTGGAATGTGGATTCCGGCCGCGTCATGGTGAAACAGCGCACGCGCCTCTACGGCCTCGAGCTCGAGACGCGCGCTGTCAGCTACGGGAAAATCAATCCCGCGCACGCCACGGAACTTTTCATTCGCGAAGGTCTGGTGAACGACACCGTCACCTTCCCGCTCGATTTCATCGCGCACAACCGCCGCGTGCGCGAGAACGTCGAAGCCGTGCTCACGCGCACCCGCGACGCCGGCTATCTGAATCTCGACGAAGCCGCCTACCGCTTTTACGCGCACCACCTCGGCGCGGATTCGAAAACTCAGAACCCAGAACACAAAACCCAAAACGCGGAGCCAAATTTCGTCAGTTCCGTCGCCGAACTGATCGACCTCGTCCGCGAGCGCCGCGCCGCCGAGCCCCGTTTCCTCATGATGGAGCCGGACGACTTGCGCGATCCCGACGCACTCGCGCACGACACCGAATCGTTTCCTGCGGCACTCCCGCTCGAGAACACCGCGCTCCCACTCAACTACGCCTACAAGCCCGGCCAGGCCGACGATGGCGTCACGCTCGACGTCAACGTGCGTGAAGCCGAAGCGCTCACCCCCGCCGCGCTCGACTGGGCGGTCCCCGGTCACCTCGAGCCCAAAGTTGAGCACTACCTCCGCGCGCTGCCGAAGGAGCTCCGCCGCGCGTTTGTCCCACTCGCCGAAACCGCGAAAAGCCTCGCCGCGCAAGTCGCGCAGCGCGATCGCCTCACCGGCCGTCGCGAATCGCTCATCGAAGCGCTCGCCTTCCAGATCGCCGAGCGTTTCCGCGTGGCGATCGATCCGACGGTCTGGCGCGACAAACCGCCGCCCGAACACTTGCGCGTTCGCGTGCGCGTGCTCGACGATCGCGGCCGCGAACTCGCCGCCAGTCGCGAAATCGCGGAGATCCACGCGGCGCTCCACGCCGAAAAACGCGAAGCGAGCGTGACGATCGCTCGCGCCGAGCCCGAAGTCTGGCGGCGCGCCCGCGCGCAATACGAGAAACCGCCGGCGAGTTCATGGACCTTTGGCGACCTCGCCGAACGCGTGCTCGTCACCGAACAGGCCGGCGTGCCCGTGCACGCATTTCCCGCGCTCGCGATGGAGAAAGACGGCGTCGCGCTGCGGCTTTTCAAAACACCCGAAGACGCGCGCGCGCAGATGAACCGCGGGCTTTCTCGACTGCTCGAACTTCAGCTCAGCCGCGACCTCGGCTGGCTCGAGCGCGACCTGCGCGCCCTACGTGAAATCGGCCCGCTCGCCGCCACCCTCGCGCCGCTGGCCACGCTGCAAGAACACACGTTTGCCTCGCTGCGCCGTTGGCTGACCGCCGCTGATCGCGTCGCTCCGGCCAACGGCGTTTACACGTCGTCCGTTTTTGTTACGGCCCTCGGCAAAGCCCAGGCCGATCTCCGCGGACTCGTGCCAAAGGTCGTCGACTTGCTCCGCGAAATTCTCGCACTGCGCCAATCGCTCCTCGTGCACCCGCAGCCCTACGCCGGCATGGACGCCGATCTCGCGCGGCTGGTCGGCGCGGATTTCATCCTGACGACGCCGTATCCGCAACTCGCGCATCTCCCCCGCTACCTGAAGGCGATGAAGCTCCGCGCCGACCGCTGGCGCCAAAACCCACCGAAGGACGCCGAACGCGCGGCACAATTGGCGCCCTACGCCAAAGCCGCGGCAAAATCCGCCGGCGATTCCGCCGACGCCCAGGCTTTCCGCTGGCTCGTCGAGGAGTTTCGCGTGAGCGTGTTCGCACAGGAACTCGGCACGGCAGCACCGGTATCGACGGCGAAACTCGACCGCGCTCTCGCCACCCTGACCGGCCAAACAGGGCCCAGCGCTCCGACCGCGAAACCCGCCGCACCGCCAAAACCGATTCTCGCCTCTGCCGTGATGGAGAAGAAATCCGCTCCGCTGAAAACCCTCGGCGCGCTCGATAAATTGTTTCCCCGTTGACGCTCCGAATGCCGCGAGGCGAATGCGCGGAAATTTCTCGGTTTCGGGCGAGTTTTCGGGATTTCGGATTGCGACACTCGCTTGCGGGGCCACAGTGCGGCTAACCCCAACCCCAAGATGAACAGCACTCCCATCTCAGCATTGCTGGAGCGCAAAGGCTCCGTCGTTCACGCCGTCTCCGCCACCGTCACGATCGCCAAGGCGGTCGACGAGATGAACCGGCACCGCATCGGTTCGATCGTCATCCTCGATAACCATTGCCCCATCGGCATCTTCACCGAGCGCGATGTGCTGACCCGGGTCGTCGGCGGCCACATGGACCCGAACGTCATGCGCGTCGCAGACGTGATGACGAAGGAACTGATCACGATTTCACCTGAGACCACCATCGAGGAGACAATGGTGCTTTTCGCGGAGAAGCGCTGCCGCCATTTGCCAGTCGTCGCGAACAACAAGTTGATCGGCCTTATTTCGATCGGCGACATTTCGCGCTGGATGGCGGAGGCGCACCGCGCGGAGGCCGAGCATCTCAAGAATTACATCGCAGGCGGATTTTCCGCCTGAGGCCCAGCGAGGGCCGGAGCTCACGGCAAGGCGAGCGACAGACGGTAGCGTCCGGCGCTTTTTGTCAGCCTCACCCGCGCGCCAAACGTCTCCGAAAGCCGACGGGACGTCATCACGTCTGAGACCGGCCCCGCGGCGAGGATTCTGCCCCCGCGCAACAGCAGAGCATGCGTGAACACGGGCGTGATTTCTTCGACGTGATGCGTCACCAGCACCAACGCGGGCGTGACGCTCTTTCGACTGCGCGGCAACCGGGTGACGAATCGAAGAAAATCCTCGCGCGCGATCGGATCGAGCCCTGCGCACGGTTCGTCGAGGATCAACAATTCCGGCCGCGCCATCAAAGCGCGCGCAATCAGCACCCGCTGACGTTCGCCCTGCGACAGATATAACCACTCACGATCCGCGATTCGGGCGGCGCCAACGTGCCGCAAGTATCGCCGTGCCGCAGCGCGGTCCGCGCGCGACACCTTCATCCACAAGTCGAGCTGGGCATATTTTCCGCTGATCACCGTTTCGATCGCCGGCTCCGACGGTGGAATCGCCGCGGCAAACGCACTCGTGACGACGCCGATTCGCCGCCGTAGCTCCCGCCAGTCGCTCCTCCCATAGCGGCGGCCCAGCACCGTGAATTCACCCGCGGTCGGGGACAGAAAGCCGGTGAGCGCTTTGAGCAGCGAGGTTTTCCCGGAACCGTTGGCCCCGAGGATCACCCAGTGTTCTCCCCGCGCTACCCGCCAGTCGACGCCTTCCAGGATGGTCGCGCGCCCACGTTCGACGCGCAGGCCGGCAACGTCCAAAACGAGTTTCATGCCGGAAACGGGTGATCGATCACGGAGCCACCGTCGAATGAGGCAAACATCGTTCGCGATGTCACCCCTTTGCCCGCGCGCCGCAAGCCAGGAAGGATGCACGTTGCAGGGTTCCGGATCTTCACCGGGGGAACCGTGCGCGATGCCGGATGCCATACGGAGGCAAAACGTTTCGAATTTTTTTAGTCAAAGAGCATCAAGCATTCACCGGTTACCCCGGGGCTCGCGGCACGCCGGCTGCGACAAGGGTGTCCATGAAAACAGTCCGCGTTCTTGCCACCCTCGTCGTCTGCGCCCCATTGGCCGGCATGGCGCAAGCCATCGCGAAATCAGCGTCTCCGGCATTCGCCGTAGAACTCAGCCGGGCACACCTCGGCGACCAGCTCGAGCAGAATCTCGCCGCGGGCAAACGCGCGCTCGAAGCCGCGCAGGCCCAAGCGAAGCGGCTGAGCGGCGAAGCGCGCGCCCGCTTCGAAACGGCGGCTCGCGATGTCCACGTCGCGGCGCAGCATCTCAGGGAGAGCCTCGCTGCCGCACAAAACGCGACCCCAAGCGAATGGGAACCTGCTCGGGCCGCCTTGGCCGCTGACTATGAAATCTTCACGCGCGCGCTGGTGGAAGCGCAACGCATCGCACACTCCGCCTCCGCGGAAATCGGCAGCCGATCGCGGGCCGGAAACGAGCGCCGCCAGCGCTGAGTGGGCTGCTGCCTGACGGGCTTGCGCAATCGCCCGGGGCGGGCAACTTCGCACCATGTCCAAGGCGCGCTATATCGAGGCAAAAGAAAAGTGGGCGAGCAAACAGAAGGCGCGCGGCATTACCAGTCTGGCTGAGGCGTCCGTCGAGCGCTTGCCCCCAGGCCAAAAGCTAACGACTGGTTTTCCTGTTCTCGACCTCGGCGTGCAGCCCGAGATTCCGCCGGGTGAATGGCAGCTGACGTTAAACGGACTCGTCGACGCCCCCACTACTCTGTCCTGGGCGCAGCTCGCCGACCTGCCCCAGGTGGAGGACGTCAGCGATTTCCACTGCGTGACCACCTGGAGCAGATACGATTGTCGGTGGAGCGGTGTCGCGTTCACCACGCTCTATGAACTCGTGCGCCCGCAACCCGAGGCGCGCTTCGTTTACTTCACAGGCTACGATGGCTATTCGACCAATGTGTCGCTCGAACGCTGCCTCGACGACGATGTGCTCATCGCTACGCAGTTCGACGGAAGCCCCTTGTCACGCGAGCACGGCGGCCCGGCTCGCGTCATCATTCCGAAACTCTACGCGTGGAAGGGCGCGAAGTTCGTCAACGGCATCACGTTTCTCGCGGAGGATAAACTCGGTTTCTGGGAAGTGCGCGGATACTCGAACTCGGCCGACCCGTGGAAGGAAGAGCGCTACGCCTAAACGCCGAGGCCGCGTCACTCGCTTCAGGTTTCGCGCAACCTGTCCCACGCTCTCACCCACGTCTGCCCATCCCCGAAACCACCTGGTTTGATTGCGAGAAGCAGCGAGCCGCACGAAGCGTGCGTCCTTGAAAGGCTGACTCCGGGTTCGATCTCCGCCACGAACCGCAACGTAGTCACGCCGAGAGCCCGACAAAGCGCAAAAGCTGTTTCCCCACCCGTAACAAAAACACGGCGGACGGCCGCGCGTTCGACGATTTCCGCGGCAGCTGCGACGATCGCCGACCGCGCTGCCGCGCTGTCGGTGCGGGTTTGCTGAATCAGAATCGAAGCAGCCCCCTCCGTCGTCAGTCGGGTTGAGAGCGCGTCAAGCCGGCCGGGCGCGAAAGACACGTCGATCTCGTGCATCGGAACGCTCCGCGTCTCGAGCAGCCGTGCCGCTTGCAAACGATTAAGCCCGTGAGCGCTTCCGCAGACCATCAGCGTCCCCGAGGATTCGACCGGCGAAACGGCTCGCGGGCCGCGACGCGTGACGCGTTGCGATGTCCGTGCCATGATCGCGCGCGCCAAGGCGCCAGAACCGACACCGATCCACGGTTGGCCGGCGGCGTTCATTGCGTCGACCGCCGCCTCGAGATCGAGCTGCGTTTCCACATCGGGGATCACCACACGGTTCGCCGCACAGGCCCCAACTACGTCGCGCACGACACTCGATCGCGCCGGACTAACCGGATCGCGTCCGTATTCGGTTTCCGCGACCGGCACGCCTTGCACCAATAAAATCCCTTTGCGAACGGTTCTCCGCGCCGCGGGATTCGCCGGCGAGAATAGGAAACGGGTATCCGGCAGGAGTTCGGTGAGCGCGTCTAGCTCAGCCGCAACCGGACCACGCAGCGTAGAGTCGATTTTCTTGAACCGAAGGCTGCGCCCATTGGCCATCGCCCCCTGCATCACATCCCGAACCCGGACACGCGCAGCCCGGTTCTGCGCGTTACGCGTCTCAGTCGTTATCGCTAACAACTCGTGCTCGTCCGCCATCAACGGAGAGTTAGGCCCGAGCACGGCGCAGATCTCCTCCCCGCAATCGTGAAAGGCCGCCGCCGCGTCGAGCAGCCCGCTCAGGTCGTCCGCAAGAATGAAACCGCGCATGGTTGGGTCACGGCCAACGTCAGAGTTTGGCGCGAAGGTTCGCCGCCATGGTCGCCGCGAGTTTCATCGCCTGGATCAAGCTGCGGGGGTCGCCGGTGCCCTTACCCGCGTTCGCAAAATCGGTGCCATGCTCAACTGATGTGCGGATGATTGGTAGCCCGAGGGTCAGGTTCACCCCCCGCCAAATTCCGAGCATCTTGGCGGCGACATGCCCCTGGTCGTGATACATTGCGATTGCGCAATCGAACTCCCGTTGGAGCGTGCGGAAAAACACCGTGTCCCCTGCATACGGCCCGGAGACATTAAAGCCTAGGCGTCGCGCTTCCGCGATGGCCGGACTGATGATTTTGATCTCCTCGTCCCCGAATAGCCCACCCTCTCCCGCATGCGGATTGAGTCCGGCGACCGCTATATGGGGCGCCGCGATGCCGAGCCGCCGCACTGCTTGGTCGGCGAGGCGAACGACCTCCAGTATTCGTTTTTCTGTGACACATCCGATCGCATCCCTCAAAGCCAAGTGCGTGCTGACATGGCAAACCCGCAGGTCCTCCGCCACAAGCATCATGGACACCGGCGGGCCACCGCATAGCTCCGCAAGCAGCTCTGTGTGCCCGTCGTAATGATAGCCTGCACGGTGAAGCGCCGCTTTGTTGATGGCTGATGTCACGATCGCCTCAACCTCCCCGCCGAGCGCGAGACGGACAGCCTCGCGAATCGATTCGTAAGCCGCCTTTCCGGCCGCGGCAGAAATGGCTCCTCGAACGAGATCGTCCCTCCTTACATTTGCCAAATCATATACGTCGATGATTGAGGGGTCCTCGCCGCCGTCGTGAAGCGAGCTTAGGACCCGCACAGTGAGCTCCCTTCTAGCGAGCGCCACCGCGGCCGCAATTACCCGCGAATCCCCCACTACCACGGGGCGACAAAGCGCCCTGATCTCCCCATCGGCGAAAGCTTTCGCGATAAGCTCAGGCCCCGTCCCGGCGAAGTCCCCCATCGTAACCGCTAGAAGTGGTTTCATGCTCAAAGCGTAGCAGTTCAATACACACGGCGCGCAGCACAACAGCAAGCAACTTACACAGTGCAGCGGACAAAATCCCCGGAGCGGCGTAGCTATAAAAAAGAAGGCCCGACTCTTCTTAGAAGAATCGGGCCATAAACCTGGCAACAACCTACTCTCGCGGGACCTATAGTCCAACTACCATTGGCGGCTGAGGGCTTAACGGCCGTGTTCGGGATGGGAACGGGTGGAACCCCTCGCCTGTGGTCACCAGGAAGTGAAATCTAGCTTACGCTAGATAAGTCGATAAATTTAGGAAATTTCTTGGTAAGAAGGTTAAATAAACGCCTAGAATGTTGAAGCAAGATCTGCATAAACCGAAAAGGTCATTAGTAACAGTAAACTCAACGGATTACTCCGATTACATTTCTGTCCTATCAACCGGGTGGTCTACCCGGACCTTTTACCCCTTGCGGGGATTGTGATCTTATCTTGGGATGGGCTTGGCGCTTAGATGCTTTCAGCGCTTATCCCTTCCGAACATAGCTACCCGGCGCTGCCGCTGACGCGACAACCGGAACACCAGAGGTTCGTCATTCTCGGTCCTCTCGTACTAGAGAATGAACCCCTCAAATCACAGACGCCCACAGCGGATAGAGGACCGAACTGTCTCACGACGTTCTGAACCCAGCTCGC
>JAEYYL010000030.1 GCA_023430825.1 Verrucomicrobiota bacterium
TGGGCCTTGCCGAAGACGATGCGCACGAAATGCGGCGTGGCCTTGCGCAGGGCCGCCATGAGAAAATACATCAGGAAGGCGCCGCCGATCAGGCCGATCACGGGCGAAGCGACCATGGGAAGCACGATCTTGGGCCAGAGGCCGGAATGGGAACCACTGGCCTCGATGACGTGCCATTTCAGGACGGTCCAGTTGTTGGCCGTGCCGAGGGCCGCGCCGCACAGGCCGCCGACCAGCGCGTGGCTCGAACTCGAAGGCAGCCCGAGCCACCACGTGAACAAGCCCCACACGATCGCGCTGAGCAGTGCGGCGAGCACGGTGGCCATCGTGACGAATTGCGTGTCGACGAGGCCCTTGCCGATGGTCGAGGCGACGGCCGTGCCCATGAGCGCGCCGACGAGGTTCCAGAAGGCGGCCCAGAGCACGGCCTGGCGCGGCGACAGGACCTTGGTCGACACGACGGTGGCGATGGCGTTGGCGGTGTCGTGGAAGCCGTTGATGTATTCGAAAACCAGGGCGGCGAACAGGACGATCAGGAACAGCGTCATGAGGCGGAAAGGGCGGCGGCAACCGGCGGGTTTTGGCGCGGCGCGGGCGCGGCGCGCTCCTCGGGGATCACGAATGCTTCAGCACGATTTGGACAACGATGTTGCCCGCGTTGCGGCAGCGGTCGACGGCTTGTTCCACCATCTCGTAAAGCTCCTGCAAGATCACCAGCTCCTTGGCATCATAGGGGCCGTGGTAAAGTTCCTTGAGCAGGCCGAGCATGACCTTGTCGGCTTCGCCCTCGGCGAACTGCAGACGGTCGTTGGCCTCGCGGATTTTTTCGATGTGCGTGCCGCCGCGGAGTTCCTTGACCATGAACACGACGGCTTCCGAGGCGAGGCTGAGCAGCTCGGCCTGGCGCTGAAACGCGGCGTGCGGGACGCGGCCGGGGTAGATCGAGAGCCGCTCGACGATCTTCTCGATCGCCTTGGGCACTTGGTAGAGCGCGAAGGAAAGCTCCTCGATGTCCTCGCGTTCGAGGGGGGTGACGAAGGTCTTGCTGAGCTCTTCCGTCATTTGGTGGCGAATCCGCTTCTCCTTGCGCCGGCTCTGGACGAATTCGTCGAGATTGGCGGGCGGGCCTCCGTTGCTTAATGCCCGCAAGTAGCGGGAGAGGAGATTCACGCTCGTTCTCGCTTCCTCGGCTCCGGCCTCCAGGAGGTCGAAGAACTTGTCGTCTTTCCCAAACAGCGTCTTGAGCCACAGCATGGTGTGGCCTGAGTAGTCTCCATCGTCACGATTGCGAAACAATTCTGTGACGAATCCATGGCGCGCCCGGTGGTGCTAGATTTTGCCGCGCAACCACACCCACACATAACCGATCCGCTCATAGACGGCCCAGGTGCTGCGGCCGAGCGATTCGGTGTCCCAGGTGTAGTCGGTGAAGCGCGGGCTCGTCGGCTGCCGGGTGGTATAGTCGGCCGGGCCGGCGAGGGGAGCGAGACCCTGGCCGCGCATGAGCGCCATGGCGCGACGCATGTGCCAGGCGGAGGTCACCAGCACGAAGGGCTGCGATCCGACGCGTTGCGCGGTGGCGACGGATTCGTCCTCAGTGTCGCGCGGCGTATCGAGCCGAATGATACGCGAGGGATCGAGGCCGAGCGAGATCGCGGCGTCGGCGAGCACGGCGGCGTGGCTCTTTTCCTTCGGGCCGGCGTGGCCGGAGAAAACCAGTTTCGCGTGGGGCAGGACGTCCGCGAGACGCAGCGCTTCCATCAGTCGGCCGCGCGCCGAGGTGCTCAATTGGTTGACCGCGGAGAAGCCGGGCGATTCCCCGTGCCCGCCGCCGAGCACGACGATGTAGCGGCATTCGGCGAGGGCGGGCGGCGGCGGTTGTCCGGGGGCGAGTTCCGGGATCGGCGGGTAGAGGTTTTCGAGCGGGCGGATCAGCGCCATGCTGACGGCCTTGTTGCTCAACAGCAGCAGGAGCAGCGTGCCGCCGGCGACGAGGCCGCGGGCGAGGCGCTGGCGGCGGGAGAAAACCAGCAGGATCACGCCGAGGGTGAGCAGCGTAAGGCAGAAGGGCAGCGGCATCAGCCAGAACGAGACGAATTTTTTCAGCAGAAAACCCACGCGGTAAGTGAAGACCGCAAATCGCCGGCGCGCGCAAGGCTCGTTCGGGCGACCGCGTTTGTCGCCACTCCGGCATTGCGGCGAGGTTCGGAGACCGCATTGGAATGGAGCGATGGCGTTTCTTATTTTGCTGTGTGCGCTGGCGGGGAAGCTGGCGGCCGTCGGTTGGTGGCGGTGGCAGCCCGGCTCGCCGCTCGCCTTCGTGTGGTTTTTTGCGCCGGACCCGCTGGTCTTCTATCATCTGTTCGCGCCGTCCGCGCAGGGTTTTTGCCGGGTGTTCACGCGCTTCGAGACGGATCGTCCGGAAATCTGGCTGACGATCGATGACGGTCCCGATCCCGACGACACGCCACGGCTGCTCGCGCTGCTGGAGCGGCACGGGGCGCGCGCGACATTCTTCCTCATCGGCGAACGGGCGGCGCGTTGGCCGCAGCTTGTCGAGGCGATCGCGCGGGCGGGGCACGAGATCGCGCATCACACGCACCGGCATCCGACCGGCACCTTCTGGTGCGCGAGCCCGGCGCGGTTGCGCGCGGAGCTCGACGACGCGCTGACGGCGTTCGCGGTCGCGGGTGCGCGTCCGCAGCGGTTTCGCGCGCCGGTGGGTATCAAACATGTTTTGCTCGGACGCGAGCTGGCCGCGCGCGGGCTGGCGTGCATCGGCTGGACCGTGCGCAGCGGCGATTGTCTCGGACGCAGCGCGGAGGCGATCGTGGCATCGGTGATGCGCCGGTTGCGGCCGGGCGGGATCGTGCTGCTCCACGAAGGGCCGGGCGTGCCCGCGGCGCTGCGCGTGCGCACGATCGAGCGATTGCTGGAAGCGTTGCGTGAGCGCGGGATCAGTTGCGTGATTCCGCCGGCGGATCGATTGCGGGCGTGACGACGATCGGGCGCGCGCCTGCGGCCGTGAGTCGGCGG
>JAEYYL010000039.1 GCA_023430825.1 Verrucomicrobiota bacterium
CCCCGCCGCCAGGAGCGTCCCCGCCGCCGCGCACGCCACCGCCAGCCGAGGCCGGCCGGGCGCGCGATGCAGCCATAACGCCGCTCCCAGCAACCCGAGCGCCAGCGCGGGCCACGCCGCGCCGAGCCTCCCTCCACCTCCTAGTGCGACGACGATGCTGATCAGGGAAATCGCGATCACCAGCAGTCCGGCGGCACCGGGGACGCGACGCAGTTTTTCTTCGAGCGGCATTCCAGTAGGGTGGGGAAAAGCCGCGAGCGTGCGGATCGCCGTTCCGATTGCAACGGCGACGCAGCGCCCGCGCGACTTCCTTGGCTTCTCTGCCGCGCCCCCTCAGGGCCGCACAAGCGGTTTGCAGCAAACCCCACGCCGCCAAATCCGGCCTTCCTTCTTCAGTTCCGCCATGGCGTGACGATACAGCGAGACCTAACCCGGACCGACCCGCGGCGCGATGCTTTCATTTAAGTCCGCACCCGTTCGTGACGAATTCGAGACAGACTCAACCCGTTTTTTTGCACACATGAGAACCCTGATATCCAAAATGGCCGTCCTCGGCCTTTGCCTCGCCGCCATCGTTCCGCTGGCGTTCGCCGCTGCCGGTCGCGAGCCTCCGGTGCCCGTTCGCACCGTCGCTCCCGAGTATCCCCGTGAATTGAAGGAATCGGGCGTGTCCGGCATCGTCACCGTGAAGGTCACCATCGACGAACAGGGCAACGTCTCCGAAGCCGACGTGGTCAAGTCCAGCAACGAGTCCTTCGACAGATTCGCCACCGCCGCGCTGCGGAAGTGGAAGTTCAAGCCCGGAAAGCAGGACGGTGCGGCGGTCGCCATGCAGGTCACGATTCCGGTCAAGTTCGTCATCGATTGAGCCGTTTCGGCCGCCTCCTCCCAGATCCTTCGCCATGTCCTTCGCCAACCTCACCATCGGAAAGAAAATCACGCTCGGCTTCGGCCTCCTGTTCGCGTTGCTGATTGTCGTCGCGGCGATCGCCTTCACCGCGCTCGGCAACGCCGGCCGCCGGCTCGCGCTGTTCGCCGGAAGCGCGCAGGAGACCTACGTCGCGACGACCCTAGAGTCGTCCATGCAGGGCCTGAAACTCCAGGTGAACGAATTCCTGGCGACCGGCTCGGCGGAGAGCATCGCGGCAGTCGACACCGCCCGCACCGCCCTCGAAACCGATCTCACCCGCGCCGCGGAACTCATCGTCGAGTCCACCCGCGCCGCCGAGATCGCCAAGGCCCGCGAGCTCCTTACGACCTACCACGCCGCCTTCGGCGACCTCGTCGCCAACCACCAGGCTCGTGTCGCGATCGAAAACGACGTGCTCAATCCCGAGGGCAAGGTCATCGCCGACGGCCTCACCGCCATGCTCGCGCAGGCGAAGACCCAGGGCGACATGAACGCCGCCTTCCAGATTTCCAACGGCCTCAAGGCGTTCTTCGAGTGCTCCAGCCTCGTCAACGCCTTCCTGCTCACGGCCGATCACGCCAAGGCCGCCGCCGCCCGCGAGGCTCTCGCCGTCACCGTCGAGCAGATCAACCGCATGCAGCTCGACCAGCTCGAGATGGAGAAACTCGACGAGTCGCTGAAGGACGAGGCCAAGAACGAACTGCTCGCCAAGCTCCAGAAGACCGCCGTCGCCTACAGCGCCGGCCTCGATCAGGTCGTCGCCGCCGAGGAAGGGCGCGCCAAAATCCTCGCCCAGCGCATCAACGTCATCGCGCCGGAATTCACCGCCACCCTCGGCCGCGTGAAGAACGCCGTGCACGCCTACCAAAGCGAAATCGAAAATCGCACGAACGCCGAGCAACGCCGCAACGAGGTCGTCGTGCTCACCATCACCGCCGTCGGCCTCCTCGTCGGCGCGCTCGTCGCCTGGCTCATCACCCGCGGCGTCACCCACCGCATCACTGAAGTCGCCGCGCGCCTCGCCACCGAGTCCGACAAGACCGGCGCCGCCGCGGTCCAGGTCTCTTCCGCCAGCAGCTCGATGGCCAACGGCGCCTCGCAACAGGCCGCCTCGCTCGAGGAAACCAGCTCGTCCCTCCACGAGATGGCCAGCATGACCTCGCGCAATTCCGAGAACGCGCAGAATGCGAAGACCCTCGCCAACCAGGCGCGCCAGACCGCCGACGCCGGCGCCACCGACATGGAGGAGATGAAAACGGCCATGGCCGCGATCAAGGGCTCCAGCACCGAAATTTCCAAAATCATCAAGACGATCGACGAGATCGCGTTTCAGACCAACATCCTCGCGCTCAACGCCGCCGTCGAAGCCGCCCGCGCCGGTGAAGCCGGCCTCGGTTTCGCCGTCGTCGCCGACGAGGTCCGCAACCTCGCCCAACGCTGCGCCGGCGCCGCGAAGGAAACCGCCGACAAGATTTCCGCCTCCACCGAAAAGAGCGAGCAGGGCGCCCGCATCAGCGAGAAAATGGCGACCAACCTCGCCGCGATCGTCGAAAAGACCCGGCAGCTCGACGAGCGCATCGCCGAGATCGCGCAGTCCTCGCACGAACAGAGCGAAGGCATCGGCCAGCTCAACAGCGCCGTCGCCAGCATGGACAAGATCACGCAGGAAAACGCCGCGCTCGCCGAGGAATCCTCCGCCTCCGCCGAGGAACTCAAGTCCCAGGCCGAGCAGGTCCGCCTCGCCGTTGCCGAGTTGATGCGCATGGCCCGCGGTTCGGATACGAACGACACGCCGGAAAAGAAAACGAAGAAGGTTTCCGAGACCGGCACGGCCTCCGCGGTGAAGACCCCCGTGCTGCCGAAACGCAACACGCCTCCGGCTCGCACGCTCCGTCAAGCCGCCGGCGGCCGGGTCGCGGCACTCGCCGACGGCGATCGCAGCTCCCGCAACGGCCACGGCCACGCCGAAGCCCACGGCGCTCCCACCGCGAACGGAACGAACGGTCACGAAGACGCCGACAAGTTCTTCGCGTAAGACCGCGTTTCCAAACCGCTTCTCCTTCCGCAAGGGCGTGTCACGGCACGCCCTTTTATTTTCAGCCCATCCGATTCCCCTCGATCAAGGCGCCGCGACGCCATGCCGGTGGAACCCGACGTCCCGTCGGGTTGTTTGCGCACGAACGCCGCTCAGCCCGGCGGGGACGCCGGGCTCCACCGCTATCGTTTAGTTCAGATCGCGCCGTCTGCGCCCTCAGCCACCGCCTGCCCTTTCCGCACTTTCTCGTCGACGATCACGGTCGTCACCAGGTCGCAGCCGACATTCACCACCGTGCGCGTCATGTCCAGAATCCGGTCCGCGCCGATCACGATGCCGATTCCTTCCGGCGGGATGCCAAACGAAATCAGCAACCCCGCGATCAACGGCAGCGAGCCGCCGGGGATGCCGGCCACGGCCACCGCGCTCAGCACGCTCAACATGAGCAGGGTCAACTGTTGCAGCAGGCTCAGGTCGACGCCGAAAACCTGCGCGACGAACAGCACCACGCAGCCTTCGTAAA
>JAEYYL010000042.1 GCA_023430825.1 Verrucomicrobiota bacterium
CCTCGTATCCCACCGCCCCGCCGTTCGGACGCCATTCACTGCAGCCCAAACAACTGCTGCAGCACTGTCTCCAAATCCCTCGCCCCCACCCATTTTCCGCGCCGCTGCACCACGAGCGTCTTGCTCCGATCCGCGCGCTCGACCGCCCGGTCCATCGCGACGATCTCCACGTGATTCGTCGCCACGCCTGCCATCTCCGCCGGCGTGAGCGGCGTCCACGCAACCGGCAGGCCCGTCCAGTGAAACGCGATCTCCCATCCACCGACCAGCATCGGCCGCGGCTTCGTCACCAGCGCCGGATAACGCTCCACGAAATCCGGCACGCGCCGCGTCGCAATCCGCACGCGCACCGCCACGTCCATCCGCGCAAAATACTCCTCGAACGTATCCACTTTTCGGGCACGCCACGCATCGAGAAAATCCAGCGGATCGAAGCCCATCAGGTTCATCCCGTTCCAGACGCCGTGCTGGTTGCGGCTGCCGAATTTCCGCGCGTCATACCACGCCTGAAAATCGCGGGTCATCATCAACCCGATTTCGAAATGCAGATGCGCGCGGTCCTTCGGAATCGTGTAGCCACCCGCGCTCCGGCCCATTGTGCCGAGCGTCTGCCCGCGCTTCACCGCCACGCCCGCGCGAACGCCCGGCGCGATCTTCGCGAGATGCGCATACAGCGTATAAACCGCCGGCGTCGCGCCCGGATGCTCCAGCACGATGTAGCGGCCGTAACTGCTGTTGCCCGCCACCGTGCTGACATGCCGCACCACGCCGTCCATCGCCGCGAAGATCGGATCGGTCGCCTCGCCGCGCCGGTCGCGCGCCACCGGCCGGATGTCGATTCCCTCGTGAAACTGTCTCCCCGCGCTGCGCACGCCGCCAAACCCGCCCGACTCCGGATCGCCCGAGCCCGCGTGCTGCAAAAACTCCCGCGCCGGCCGCCCCTGCTCCCAGCCCTTGTGCGGAGCCGGCCAGACCAGTTCCACGCGCTCCGCCCGCAACGGCGCCGCGATCGCGAGCACCATCGCCACAAACCCGCTCAACACGTGGAGCCGCGGGCGCCCCCCCCCCCGACCGCCCCAAAACCGCGGCGAGGGCGCCGCGGCTCCACGTCACAACGCGTCGGCCTCCTGCTTTTCGAAAAATTCCTCTCATCGCCTGCAAGCAGGCGACCGCCCCCGCTTCGGTCAAATCTTCATCGTCGTTCCGCCCGCTTCCCTTCACTTCCGCGCCTCCCGCAGCGCCACGGTCGTCGCGCGCAACTCCCGCACGAGCGCGGGCAGGTCCGCATCCGGCCGTTCCACGAAAATCAACACCGCACCGCCTTCGAGGGGCTGCTCGATCCGGCGCGCGCCCAGCGGCTCGCCGTTCACCACCAGCACGAGCCGGCGGCCCTGATTCGCCGCGGTCAACCGGTAGAGATCGCGACTGCCCTCCGCCGTCAGCTGAAACAACAGGCAGCGCCCCAGCTCCACTTCCGCAATCTCCACGTTCGCCACGTCGAACTCCGTGATGACCGGCTTCGGCTGGATCGCGATCGTCACCTCGCTTCGCGGCAGCGTCGCCTGCGCCCCTTCGCCCCGCGGCGTCTCCAGGAAAAAGCGCGCCACCGCCGTCGCCGCCGGCCGCGCCGGCTCCGTCGCGCAACCCGCCACGCCGAGCACCAACGCCATGATCCAGAGCCGCTTCACCGCTTCACTTTCTCCACGCGCACGCTCCACTCCGCGCCGCATCCGATGCCGTGCGTCTCCGCGAAATCGCCCTGGTTCAACGCGAACGCCACGTTCATCAGGCTGTTCAAATACAACACCGGCGCACCCTCCGGCACATCGCCAAACGTCCGCGCAAACGGCATCTCGCCATCGTAAACCTTCTCGCCCGCCTGCACGATCGTCACGCGGAAGATCGCGCCCGGCTTCGCTCCGAGGCTCGTCCACAGCGCTTCGCCGATGTTCGTCCACACATTGCCGAACTGAAAATCCAGCGTCGGGATCGTGCCGATCAACGCGCCGTTCTCCATGCGCGCCTTCTCGTGCGCCAGCTCCACCACGCGCCGCGCGAGCTCCGGCCCGATGTCCGCAAACGCCGTCGCGCCCGCCGCGAGCTGCGCGCCGGTGAACACATAGACGTCGCGTCCGTGAAACGTATGCGACTGCGCCGAGCCTTCGCGCCGGTGCTTCGTCTCGTCGATCTCGCGCATCGCCGCGATCCCAAGTTCCTCCGCCACGAGCGTCCACGTGCCATTGTCCGGCCCCACGAAAAAATGCCCACTCTTCGTCTGCAGCACGACCGACTTCCGTTCCGTGCCTACACCCGGATCGATCACCGACACGAACACCGTGCCCGCCGGCCAGAACGGCGCCGCCTGTTTCAAACGATACGCCGCCTCCCACACGTCGAACGGCGTGTTCTCGTGGCTGAGATCGAAAATCGCCAGCCGCGGACTCACCCCCACCGCCACGCCTTTCATCGCCGCCACCGCACCGTCCTTCGTCCCGAAATCCGTCTGCAACACCAGCGCGTGCTCCGCCCGCACCGCGAGCATCGAAAACAGCACCGCCCACAACACGCCCCACCATGATCGCCAACGAAAGGTAGGAGCCTGCTTGCAGGCGATTTCGGTTCCGCGTGGCCCGCTGCGTGAGCAGCGGGAAACCATCGCCTGCAAGCAGGCTCCTACCTCCAACCTCTCCGTTCCGCTCTCCGCACCGCGCCTCATACCACCACCTCCTCGGCCGCAAACGCCTCCATCACCTCCGCGCCCACCGAATCCGCCAGCAGCCGCCCGCGATCCGTCAACCGCACCACCGTGCCCTCACGCACGGCCAACCCGTCCTCCGCCAGCCGCGTCAACAACGCCTCGACCGCCCGCCAGGGCGCGTCCGGACAACGCTCGCGCCAGTGCGCGACGTCCACGCCCGCGTTCATCCGCAGACCGAAAATCAACGCGTCCTCCGCCAGCAGCGCCGGCGTCACCGCCACGCGATCCTCCGTCACGCGCTCGCCGCGCGCCACGTTCGCCAGCCATTGCTCGAGATCCGCGATGTTCGCCCCGCGCCGGCCCGCCTGTTGCGACGCCGCCGACGGCCCCAACCCGATCCATTCGCGCATGTGCCACGTATTCAGATTATGGCGACACGCATGCCCCGGTCGCGCGAAGTTCGACACCTCGTATTGCGCGTAACCGGCCTCCGCGAGCTGCGCCCAGGTCGCTTCGTAAAGCCGCGCCTCGTGCTCGGGATCGAGCTTCACCCGCCCTTGCGACAGTTTCACCCACAACGCCGTGTCCTCCTCGAAGGTCAGGCAATACGTCGACAAATGGTCCGGCGCCAGCGCCAGCGCCTCGCGCACGTCCGCCGTCCACTCCGCCTCCGTCTGCCCCGGCAGCGCGAACATCAGATCGAGGTTCACGCTGGGAAAATCCGCCGCGCGCACGCGGTCATACGCGCGAAACACCTGCTCGCGCGTGTGCTGCCGGCCCAGCCCGTCGAGCAGCGCCGGTTGAAAGCTTTGCACGCCCATCGAGATGCGCGTCACACCCGCGTCGCGCAGCGCCGCCAGCCGCTCCGCCGTCACCGACGCCGGCGCCATCTCCACCGTCCACTCCGCGATCGGTCCGCCGCTGCGTTCGCGCACGATCGCGCCGAGCCGCGCGAGGTCGCCCGGCGCCAGCAGCCCCGGCGTGCCGCCGCCCCAGAACACGGTCGTCACCGGACGCGTCCACGCGACGAGGTTCGCCTCGCTCGCGATGCCGTGGAGGAAACTTTTCACGCCCTGCGCGGTCGGCTTGGTTTGGTAGAACGCGCAGAAGTCGCAGGTCGAGGCGCAGAACGGCACGTGCACGTAGAGTCCCAACGGGTTCGCCGACTCAGCTTTGTCTTGCTCTGATGCGAGGTGACTCATTACTAACGCGACTTAAACCGGCCGGTTTTCACGCCCAAAGACCCAATGCATATCAACCGTATTTTTCCCGCGAGAAAATTCCTTCTCGGGCTCGGCTTCTCGCTCGGCCTCCTCCTGCTCGCGGGTTGCCAGGGCCTGGTGTTGTCCAATCTCACGCCCGCCTCGCTGCCGGAGAATCCGTCGCAGATCTACACCATCACGCTGCGCGTCACGCCCAAGGCTCAGAGCATCGTCAAGGAGACCGTTGCCCCGCGCATCGTGATCGACGGCCAGAATTTCCCGATGACGAAGAGCGCGCTCGGTGAAAACCTCTACGAGTTCGATTATCAACTCCCCGCCGGCCGCGACCAAATCGCCTACTATTTCCTTGTCGATTACCAGGTCCGCGGCAACGGCACCATCACCGCCGGCCAGTCCTACACCGAGGTCACGCACGCCAACATCGTTCGCCGCTACGTCCTCTCCCTCGAGGTCAACCGCGGTCCGGTCGGCGCGCGCATCAGCGTCCTCGGCCGCGGCTTTACGCCACAGGATGTGATCTACTTCGGCAACACCCCCGCGCGCACCGTCTTCGAATCGCCCAACGCCATCAGCTTCTTCGTCCCGGCCATGACCGCTGGCCAAAACTACCAGGTCATGCTCGGCGGCGCTTCGGGCAATTCGCCCGTCGGCACCTTCCGCATCGATAGCAGCCAGCTCACCGTCATGCCGTCCATGCTCACGCTGCGCACCGGCGAGACGCAGTCGCTCACGTTCACCGTGCCCAACGCCGCGCCTCCCGGCGGCCTGCTGCTCGATCTCACCACCGACATTCCCGACAGCGTCATCATGCCCGAGGTCATCGTGCCGCAAGGCCAGACGTCCGTCACGGTCAACGTGCAGGGCGGCCGCCCCGGCAACGGCAGTCTCTACCTGAAGGGCTACGGCGCCGGCGAAGTCACCGTCCCGATCAACGTCTCCGGCCGCTGACCTCGGGTATTTCATGGAGTCGCGGCGCCCTCGCCGCGCATCGCACGTAAATCG
>JAEYYL010000055.1 GCA_023430825.1 Verrucomicrobiota bacterium
AACATTAAGATGTCGCATATGCGACATCTTAATGTTCGCGGGGTCGCCGGGCTGGGGCATTGCTTGGACAGTTTCCTGGGGTGAAAGCGGAGCTGTCCGTGCTGGGAGAGGACTTTAAGGTGTCGCATATGCGACACCTTAAGGTTTGGGCGGCGGGCAGGGAGGCGTGCCGAAAGGCGGTCGCACCGACGAACGCGTATGCCTAGAGGCGTTTCAGGGCGACCAAGGCGCGATGCAGCTGGACGGCGCGCTGGAGGGTAAAATCGATGGTGGGCGGCGGCGCGGGCGTGGTCGCTTCGGTTGCCCGGGCGACCTCGTCGACTGCGTCGGAGAGCAGATCGTCGGGAATAGCCTCGGGCGGATTTGCGAGTTCGCGCATGAGGGCGGCTTCGTCGTGGCGCGGTTTGTCGGTGTTCTGGCGGAGCAGCGAATCGAGCGAAGCGCCCTCGGCAAGGGCGTCGAAGGCGCGGCGTTCGGCGTCGAGCGAGGTCGCGATCGACAGATCGGGAATCCAGCCGGCGGCGGGCGAACCCAGCGTGAGGAGTCCGGGTTGCGCGTTGACGGTGGCGAACGCCGGCAGGAGCGCGGAGTCCGTTTCGGCGTTCACGAGCACGATCACGGGCGTAGCGCGGGTGGCGTGCGATTTCAGCCAGGAGGCGAGGGCATCGGCGGCGCGTTCGTCGGCACGGGCGAAGCGCAGATCGAGCACGACCGGCTGTCGCGGGGCGTCGGCGGCGGGGAGATCGGCGGGCAACGCGGTGGCGCGGTGATAGGCGAGGCCTTCGCCGAGATCGCGCGTGAGCGGCGCGGCCACGCTCGCGCTGGCGAGGGCGAAGAGGAAAACGGCGGCGAGCCTCATCCGCGGCGGAGCTGGCGGGCGCCGATGTCGCGGCGGAAATACTTGCTCGCGCAGTGAATCGACTCGCACACGGCGTAGGCATCGACGGCGGCGTGATGGAGCGTGGGCGCGAGCGCGGTGACGCCGAGGACGCGTCCGCCCTGGGTCACGATCTGGCCGGAGGCGTTTTTCGCGGTGCCGGCGTGGAAGAGGGTGACGGAGGTCGGCAGGACGCGTGGGAAGGTGATCGGGTCGCCCTTGTGGTAGGAACCGGGATAACCGCGGGCGGCGATGACGACGCAGAGGGCGTGGGCGGATTTGATCTTGAGGGGAACGCTCGGCAGTTCGCCGTTCGCGGCGGCCCAGAGCAGTTCGAGCAGGTCGGTGTCGAGGCGCGGGAGGACAACCTGCGTCTCGGGATCGCCGAAGCGGGTGTTGTATTCGAGCACGCTGGGGCCATCGGCGGTGAGCATGATGCCGATGAAGAGCGTGCCGCAAAACGCGATGCCCTCGGAGGCGATGGCGTCGACGGAAGGGCGCACGATCTCGCGGTCGATGCGCGCGAGAAGCGCCGGCGTGACGACCTCGGCGGGTGAGTAGGTGCCCATGCCGCCGGTGTTGGGGCCTGTATCGCCATCGCCGATACGCTTGTGATCCTGCGAGGTCGGGAGGATCACGTAATCGCGGCCGGAGACGACGACGAGGATCGAGGTTTCCTCGCCGACGAGGCAGTCCTCGAGGAGGATTTTGGACTGGCCGGGCAGCGCGAGGAGATCGCGCACGGCGGCCTCGGCCTCGGCGTGAGTTTGGGCGACGACGACGCCCTTGCCGGCAGCGAGGCCGTCAGCCTTCACGACGATGGGTGCGGGGCGCGCGCGGAGGTAGGCGATGGCGGCGTCGGCCTGGTCGAAGAATGCGGCGGGGGCGGTGGGGATGTTATACTTCTGGAGAATTTCCTTCGTGTAGATTTTCGAAGCTTCGAGGCGGGCGCCGTCGGCCTTCGGGCCGTAGGCGGGGATGCCGATCTTCGCGAGTTCGTCGACGAGGCCGAGGGCGAGCGGAACTTCCGGGCCGACGACGACGAATTCGATCTGCTCCTGTTGGGCGAAGGCGACGAGGCCGGCGATGTTGTCGGCGGCGATGGGCGCGCAGGTGGCGAGTTCGGCGATGCCGGGATTCCCGGGGGCGCAATAGATGTGCGGCGCCGCGGGCGAGCGGTGCAGTGCGACAACGAGCGCGTGTTCGCGTCCGCCGGAACCGACGACAAGGACGGAACGAGGGAGATTGGTCAGAGCCACGCGCGGTCAGTAGCGAATGTTAGAGCACCTGCAATTTTTTCCGATAGAATGACACGACTTCGTCGGGATCGTCGGTGAACAGCACGTAATCGGCGATCCACGCGGGCGCGCGTTTGGTGACGATCATCTCCCGGATTTGTTTGCGGAGGTCGCCCCAGAAGCGGGCGTTGAAGAAGACGTAGGGCACGCGGGGGCGGATGCCGAGTTTGAGGTTGCACATCTCGATGCCGATTTCCTCGAGCGTGCCGACGCCGCCGACGTTGAAGATGCAGAAATCCGCCGCTTCGAACCATTTTTGGCGGAAGTGGCGCGACGATTCCTGGAAGGTGTTGAAGAAGTCGACGCCGAGTTCGGGTGGCTGCGCTTCGAGTTCGAGGAAGCACGCGCCCGTGAGCGCGCCCTTCGTGCGGGCCTGTTCGGTGGCGAGGCGCATGACGCCGCCGCCGCCGCCGGTGAGGACGCCGAGGTTGTGGCCGAAGAAACCGGTGAGCTTGTCGACGAGGCCGGAGATGCGCGCGGTGTCCGGGGCGTCGAGGCCGACGGCCGAGCCGTAGAAGGCGAGGATGGTGGACTCCTGGAACTTCCGCGCGGCTTCTTCGCGGACGAAGAAGCCGTGGTCCTTCTTGTAGGTGTGGAGGTAGATGTCGCCGCTGAGCTCGTCATACCAATACACCTGCAGGCCGATCGCGTCGAAGGTGTCGAGGCGGGCGTGGGCGTTGCTCGAGAGGAAGTAGCCGTGGGTGCGCGAGGCCTTGCGGAAGACGAGGCGTTTGGGGCGGATTTCGCCGATGCGGGTGATCAGTTCGGTGTGTTCGAGGAGATCGGGGAAATGATCGAGGATGAGGGTGTCGGCGTTGTCGGGTGCGGCGTCGAGGGCCTGGATGAGCGTGCGGTGGCCGCAGGTGCCGGCGGAGACGCCGAGGGATTTTTTGAGGTCGTCGCCGGCGCGGACGAAGATGGCGCGATTTTCCATGGTGCCGCTCTGGTTGCGCACGGTGATCTTGGTGCGCGGGCGGGCTTCGGCAGTGTTGCAGGGCGATGTTTCGTCGAGGGTTTTGTAGAGTTCGGCGGCGGTGGTGAGGAGGCGCTGGCGTTTCTTCGACAAGGTTCTGAACTGCGGATCGTCGGCTTCGGGTGCGCGGAAGATCTCGACGGAGACGAGCGGGTTCACGACGGGCTGATCGCCGGTGTTGTAGATCTCGAGCATGACGTTCGTGCCGAACGTTTTTATGGGGTCGAGGAGGACGGCGCTGGTGTGGATGCCGAAGTTGCCGCGGCCCTGATTGAGCACGACGAAGTGCTCTTTCAAATACATTGAGCAGCTGGTGAGAATGCCGGAGCGGGGCGGGATGGTGAGCGGGGCGGCGTCGTGGCGGACCTGGACCTTGTCGATGAAGGCGCGGCCGGCGTTGCCGCTGACGATGTGCTCGAAGTTGAAGCGCTGGAGCTTGGGGTTGAGCGTGTAGGAGACCTGGTGGGGCGTGAGGTAAACGCGGCCCTCTCGGTCGATGCTGATGGTGTTGGGCAGCTTGAGGCGGTTGGCGGTGACGGCGTCCCAGATCTCGCCGGTGGAAAGTTTGGCGGCGGCGGGAGCGTGGAAGAGACGGCCGACGGGCGAACCGGAGCGGAGCAGTTTTTTCCAGTAGGGGGCGTTGGGGAAACTCAGGTCGTAGATGAAGGCGTCGACGTCGAGTTCGAGGCGGTTACCCTCCACGCGCGGGGAGCCGTGGGTGAGCATTTCGATGCCGATGCGGGCGAGGGAGCTGCGTTCGGAAAACTGGAGATCCGCGGCGCGGGCCTTGAGGAATTCGAACTCCGACGGGTTTCGAGGCCAGAAAGCGAGCGTGAGCGCGACGGTGCGTTCGTCCTTGTTTTTGACCGTGAGGATCTGTCCGTCCTGGCTGGTCCAGAATTGATCGGGATTCATGAAAGGGCGTGGTTTCTGTGGCAGGTGACGAGGGGAGACAAGCGGGGAGTAATTGGTTGCTTTCGGGAAAGCCGGCTGGCAGACCCGAAAACTTCGCGGCACAAAACCCGGCCGCGGTTTTCCTTATCGCTTCGTTTACCCGCATGAAACTGACCTCCCTCCTCACCGCTTCCGTTTTGCTGCTCGGCGCGAACGCCGGAGCGAATGCCCAGAATCCCACCCCGGCGACGCCGGCCTCCGCGGGCGCTGCCGCTCCGGCGGCGGCCGAATTCACGGAGGAGCAGTTGATCGAGGAGTTCGGCTGGTTCATGGCGAAGCGTGTGGGGCTGACGGAGCTCGGTTTCAGCGATGCGGAATTGAAGGCCTTGCTCAAAGGCATCGAAGGCGCTGCCGCGGGGAAGGATTCGCCTTACGATCTGGAAAAGATCGGGCCGGCGATGGATCAATTCATGCAGCGCAAGCAGACGGCCTACATGGCGCGGCTGAAGGAAAAGGGCGAGGCGGAGACGGCGACGTTTCTCGAGGAGGTGAAGAAAAAGGCCGGTGTGATCGTGCTGCCGAGCGGGCTCGCTTATGAGATCGAAACGCAGGGCGACGGCCCGGCGCCGAAACCCGAGGACACCGTGCGCGTGCACTACACGGGCACGCTGGTGAACGGCACGGTGTTCGACAGCTCGCGCGAGCGGGGCGAGCCGGTGGAGTTTCCGCTCGACCAGGTGATCCCGGGCTGGACGGAAGGCCTGCAGAAGATTTCCAAGGGCGGCAAAATCAAACTCTACATCCCGCCCCAGCTCGCCTACGGCGACGAAGGCCGTCCGGGCATCCCGCCGGCTTCGACGCTGGTGTTCGAAGTCGAGTTGCTGGAAATCAATCCGACGCCTGCGGCCGGTGCGAACACGCCTGCGGCGCCGGAAACCGCGCCGACGCCGACGCCGTAACGCACGGCGAGCGCGGTCGGAGGAAGAAGTGATCGAGCCCTGGTGAAAGCCGGGGCTTTTTTTTGGTTTGGAGGTAGGGGCCTGCTTGCAGGCGATTT
>JAEYYL010000159.1 GCA_023430825.1 Verrucomicrobiota bacterium
ACGCCACCATCGCTAAAATATAGTAGAGGAAAAACAACCCGATCGATTTCGACACGCCCACCGCCGGATTCACCCGCACGCCACTCACCGCAAACGGAATCGCGATCGCGATCACGATCAGCGGCGCGAGCGTGTCCGCGATGAGGCTGAAATACCGCACCGCGTAGGGCGTCCCCTTTGGATTCTCCTGCTCGGCGAAATACCCGATCAGTCGCTGCAGCTGCGGCAGCGACAGGTCCTTCGGCCGCCGGTCGATCAGCAGCATCAGCGCTGGATCCTCGTCGAACTCCGACTCGAACCTTTCCGTGAACGCGACCGTCGACATCAGCTCACCGTTCTCCGGATTGAACAGCAGTTCGCGGCCGTTCTTGAACACCCAGCCCCCGCGCGCCTCGTCGCGCCACGCCTCCTCCGCCACCAACCGCGACAACTCGCGCCTGCGGTCACCGAGGATCGACACGCTCACGCCATACCCGCGCTCGGCGAACTGGCTGTAGCGGTTGAAAAACCACATCCGCGCCCCGTTCGGGTTGTCGAAGCCCACGCTGTAAACCGCCGCCACGCGATCCGGCGCCAGCACCCCCGATTCCTTCCGAAACAGCAGATGGTCCTTCACCCGCGCCGACTCGTCGATCGACCAGGGCACGACGCGCGTGTTCAACCACCACGACAACCCGCACGCCAGCACACCCACCACCCACACCGGCGCCGTGATCCGCAACAGACTCACCCCCGCCGCCCGCAACGCCGTGAACTCATTCGCCCGATGCAGTTTCCCCAGCACGAACATCAGCGACACCAGCAGCGCCAGCGGCAGCACCAGCGCCAGGTAACTCGGGATCGTCACCGCCACATACATCCACAGGTCGATCCCGCGCGCGCCCAATTCCCGCAGGTCGCGAAAGTCGTCATACAACACCTGCACGAGCAGCAACCCGAGCGTCGCGCACACCACCATCCCCAGAATCTCCAGCCATTCGCGCAACAGATGTCGGTCGTAGGTGTTCAACCGCGCCGATCAAACGCCCCGTCCTTCCGAACGCAACCGCCGGCTCGCGCTTCGACCGCCACTTTTTCACGTTTGCCGCTTCACGGGAGCTTGGATCTTGGAGCTTGGAGCTTCCGCTGCGGTCCGCACACCGTCCGTCCGCGCCGACCGGAACAGTTTGGTTGAAAACCTGCTTTGCCTCCCCTTGTGTGCGCGCGGCGACGCCCCGCGCCGCCGTCTTTTTCATGATTCACCGTTCCCTCCGTTTGCTCCGGCCCGGCGCCATCGCCGCCCTCCTGCTGTTGTCGGCCTGCTCGAAACCCTCCGATACGATCAAAATCGGGGAATACGCCTCGATCACGGGCAAGGAAGCCAGCCTCGGCCAATCCTCCCACCGCGGCACCCTTCTCGCCGTCGAAACCATCAACGCCGCCGGCGGCATCCTCGGCAAACAGATCGAGCTCATCACCGAAGACACCCAATCCAAAGCCGGCGAGAGCGGCACCGCCGTCCGCAAGCTCATCTCCCGCGACAAGGTCGTCGCCCTCCTCGGCGAGGTCGCGTCGAGCCGATCGCTCGAGGGCGCGCCCATCGCCCAAGCCGCGAAAATCCCCATGGTCTCACCCGCCTCGACCAACCCCCAGGTCACCGAGGTCGGCGATTACATTTTCCGCGTCTGCTTTATCGACCCGTTCCAGGGTCCCGTCATGGCCAAGTTCGCCCTCCATTCCCTGAAGGCGAAACGCATCGGCCTCATGGTCAGCGCCTCGTCCGCCTACAGCGTCGGACTCGCGAAATTCTTCAAGGAAGCCTACACCGCCGGCGGCGGCACCATCGTCGCCGAACAG
Source organism: Verrucomicrobiota bacterium (assembly GCA_023430825.1). GTDB lineage: Bacteria > Verrucomicrobiota > Verrucomicrobiia > Opitutales > Opitutaceae > Opitutus. The sequence goes on from JAEYYL010000159.1 coordinate 1,837, forward strand.
AAATATCAGGAGGGCGACAAGGATTTCAAAGCCCAGCTCACCGCCATCCGCGCCGCCGGCGTCGACGCCATCTTCAACCCCGGCTACTATAATGAAGGCGCCCTCATGGTGAAACAGGCACGCGATCTCGGCATCGCCGTCCCGATGTTCGGCGCCGACAGCTGGGAGGCCGGCGCCCTCATCGAACTCGGCGGCAAGGCCATCGAGGGCGCGTTCCTCTGCTCGCATTACTCGCCCGACGATCCGTCGCCGCGCGTCCAGGAATTCGTCGAGGCCTACAAAAAGCGCTGGGGCGGCGCCACGCCCGACTCCAACGCCTCCCTCGGCTACGATTCCGTCCTCGTCCTCGCCGACGCCATCCAGCGCGCCGGCTCGACCGAGCCCGCGAAAATCCGCGACGCGCTCGCCGCCACGCGCGACTTCGCCGCCGTCACCGGCACGATCACCATCGACGAAAAACGCGACGCCTCCAAAAACGCCGTCATCGTCACCGTGAAGGATGGACGCTTCCAGTTCGTCGAAAGCATCGCTCCCTGATTCTCAACCCACCTCAACCTCCGCTCCCCCTCGTCGCATGCCCCTCGCCCGCCGCCTCCTTTCCCTCGTCCTCGGCCTCGGTCTCCTCGCCACCACCTCCTGCCAGCGCACCAGCGATACGATCAAAATCGGCGAATACGGCTCGTTGACCGGCAAGGAAGCCAGCTTCGGCCAGTCCTCCCACAAGGGCATCGTCCTCGCCATCGAGGAACTCAACGCCGCCGGCGGCGCCCTCGGCAAACAACTCGAGCTGCTCGTCGAGGACAACCAGACCCGCCCCGGCGAGTCCGCCACCGCCGCGAAAAAGCTCATCGCCCGCGAAAAGGTCGTCGCCCTCCTCGGCGAGGTCGCTTCCGGCCGCTCGCTCGAAGCCGCGCCCGTCGCGCAGGCCGCGAAGATCCCGATGATCGCCCCCGCCGCGACCAATCCGAAGGTCACCGAAACCGGCGACTACGTTTTCCGCGTCTGCTTCATCGACCCGTTCCAAGGCACCGTCATGGCGAAGTTCGCCCAGGACGACTTGAAGGTCACGAAGGTCGCCATCCTCTCCAGCGTCTCCAACGCCTACAGCGTCGGCCTCGCCAAATTCTTCCGCGAAACCTTCACCGCCGGCGGCGGCACCATCGTCGCCGAGAACAACTTCGCCGAGGGCGACAAGGATTTCCGCGCGCAACTCACTTCCGTCCGCGCCGCCGGCGCCGAAGCCGTGTTCGTCCCCAGCTACTACACCGAGGCCGCGCTGATCGTCCGCCAGGCCCGCGATCTCGGCATCACGCTGCCGTTCTTCGGCGGCGACGGCTGGGAGGCGCCCCAACTTCTCCAGATCGGCGGCGATGCCCTCGAAGGCTGCTACTACTCCACGCACTTCTCGCCGGAAAACGCCGATCCCGCCGTGCAGGACTTCGTGAAGAAGTTCAAAGCGCGCTGGAACGACGAAACCCCTGACGCCTTCGCCGCACTCGGCTACGACGCCGCCTATGTCCTCGTCGACGCGATCAAGCGCGCCGGCACGACCGACGGCCCGGCGCTCCGCGACGCGATCGCCGCCACGAAGAATTTCGCCGGCGTGACCGGCGTGACGAACATCAACGAGCAGCGCGACGCCTCCAAGCCCGCCGCCATCCTCGCCATCAAGGGCGGCAAGCTCTCCTTTCTCAAGACGGTCGCGCCCTGAGCGGCGCGGACGCAGTTGAGAGTTGAGGGTTGAGTGTTGAGAGCCCAAACCTGCCCAGCATGTTCAATTTCGAACGTCTTGAGGTCTGGCAAAAAGCCGTCGATTACGCCGGTCTGGTTTACTCATCCACCCGAACCTTTCCGCAACAGGAACAGTTCGGGCTCGCCGCTCAAATTCGCCGCGCCGCGAATTCCATTTCGTCCAACATCGCGGAAGGCTCCGCCCGTCCGCCGGCGGACTTCGCCCGGTTCATCGGTTACGCCACCGGTTCGCTCTACGAAGTCGTCACCCAAGCCTTCATCGCGCGCAACGAAGGCTTTCTTCCACCGGAAAATTTCGCGGACCTCTACGCGGAAGCTGAGGAAATTTCGCGAATGTTGAGCGGGCTCCGCAAGTCGCTCGAGGGCTGAGTCAGGTCTCTCAACTCAAAACCCTCAACTCTCAGCTCCGCTTTGACCGAATTCCTCCAACAGCTCCTCAACGGCCTGTCGCTCGGCGCGATCTACGCCCTCATCGCGCTCGGCTACACCATGGTTTACGGGGTGCTGCGCTTCATCAATTTCGCCCACTCCGACGTCTTCATGGTCGGCGCCTTCATCGGCTACTACCTGGGCCACATCCTCCCCGAAAACACGCTCTGGGGCGGCCTGCTCATCCTCCTCGGCGCGATGCTCGGCTGCGCCCTCCTCGGCATGACGATCGAGCGGCTCGTTTACCGCCCGCTCCGCGGCGGCCCCACGCTCAACGTCCTCATCACCGCCATCGGCATGTCCTTGTTTCTCGAATACACGGGACAGCTCCTCTTCGGCGCCGCCCCGCGCACGTTTCCCTCCGTCTTCCCGTCGATGAATTTCCAGCTCGGCCAGCTCACCATCTCGAGCAACCAGCTCGTTGTCATCGGCGTCGCGTTCGTCCTGATGATCGTCCTCCAGTTCATCGTCTTTCGCACGAAGATCGGCACGGCCATGCGCGCCGTCTCGCTCAACCCCAAGGCCGCGCAACTCGTCGGCGTGAACAACAACGTCGTCATTGCGTTCACCTTCGCCATCGGCTCCGCCCTCGCCGGCGCCGGCGGCATCCTCTACGCGCTCAACTACCCGTCGATCGATCCGCTGATGGGCGTGATGCCCGGCCTGAAAGCCTTCGTTTCCGCCATCCTCGGCGGCATCGGCAACATCCCCGGCGCCGCCCTCGGCGGCCTGCTGCTCGGCACGGTCGAGACCTTCGTCGGCGGCAGCCAGTTTTCGACCTACAAGGACGCCATCGCCTTCGCGATCCTCATCGTGATCCTCCTCTTCCGCCCCGCCGGCCTCCTCGGCAAATTCACCGTCGAAAAGGTCTGAGTTGTTTCAACCACGGCTGAACACGGAATGAGCACCCTGAATTGAACCACGAATTGACACGAATGCACACGAAGGAAATGCAGGCCCGTCCCAGGCCAATCGCCCCCCGATCCCGGGTTCCTATTCGTGTAGATTCGTGTCCATTCGTGGTTCAACCCGGTTCGAGTCCGATCCGAATCCGTGTTCATTCGTGTCCATCCGTGGTTAACTCCTGTGCCTTCGCCTGAGCCATGCCCAAGCCCCACCTCGCTCTCCTTGTCGGTTTGCTCGCGGCCTTCGGTGTCTCGGCGCTTTCCGGCTCCATCGATCCTTACCACCTCGATGTGCTCACCGGCGTCGGCATCAACGTCATCCTCGCCGTCTCGCTCAATCTGGTCAACGGCCACACCGGCCAATTCTCTCTGGGCCACGCCGGCTTCATGGCCGTCGGCGCCTACCTCTCCGCCGCCGTCACCCTCTTCCTCGGCCCGCAACTCCTCGGCGCCGGCGGCGGCAACGCCCTCCAGCAAAACGTTTTTTTCCTCGGTGCCCTGCTCATCGGCGGCCTCAGCGCCGCTTTCGCCGGCCTGCTCGTCGGCGTTCCCTCGCTGCGCCTCAAGGGCGATTACCTCGCGCTCGTCACCCTCGGCTTCGGCGAGATCATCCGCGTGATCTTCCAAAACATCGAAGTCCTCGGCGGCGCCCTCGGCCTGAATGGCATCCCCGCCTACACCTCCATCTTCTGGGTCCTCGCCTTCGTCGGCATCACCGTCTTCGTCGTCACCTGCCTGGTCCACTCCACCTACGGCCGCGGCTTCCTCGCCACGCACGACGACGAGATCGCCTCCGAGGCCGTCGGGCTCAACACCACGCGCTACAAGATCGTCGCCTTCGTCATCGGCGCCTTCTTCGCCGGCATCGCCGGCGGGCTCTACGGCCACTTCAAGATGACCATCACGCCCACCGGCTTCGATTTCACCAAGTCGATCGAGATCGTCGTCATGGTCATCCTCGGCGGCATGGGCAACACCGTCGGCGTCATCCTCGCCGCCGTCCTCCTCACGCTGCTCCCTGAACTCCTCCGCCCCATCGCGGAATTCCGGATGATCATCTACTCGCTTCTCCTGATCGTCCTCATGCTGGCGCGCCCGCAAGGCCTGTTTAATTTCAACTACCGCCTGCCCGCCTTCGGCAAAAAATCCGCCACGCCATGAGCCCGCCCCGGATCTGCCTCCTCTCCGCCGCGCACTTCCGTCCACGCGGCGTCCGCGCCGCCCCCTTCGCCGCACCGCAGTGACCGCTCCGCTTCTCCAACTCGACAAGGCCACCATCCGCTTCGGCGGCCTCACCGCCGTCAACTCGGTCGACTTCACCGTGCGCGAGGACGAACTCGTCGGTCTCATCGGCCCCAACGGCGCCGGCAAAACCACCGTCTTCAACCTCATCACCGGCGTCTATCAACCGACCGATGGCTCCGTCTCCTTCGCCGGCCGCAATCTCGCCCGCCTGAGCGTCAACGAAATCGTCAACCTCGGCATCGCCCGCACCTTTCAAAACATCCGCCTCTTCGGCCGGCTCTCCGTCTTCGACAACGTCCGCGTCGCCTGCAACCTCCACCGCGCCACTCACCCCCTCCACTCGCTGATCCGCCTCCGCGCCTTCCGCCACGACGAAGCCGCCATCGCCCGCCGCGCCGAAGAACTGCTCGATATTTTCAACCTCCGCCGCTTCCGCGACACCCCCGCCACCAGCCTGCCCTACGGCGAACAGCGCCGGCTCGAGATCGTCCGCTGCCTCGCCACCCAGCCCAAGCTCCTCCTCCTCGACGAACCCGCCGCCGGCATGAACCCCACGGAGAAGGCCGAACTCGTCCGCCTGATCCAGCGCATCCAAAAGGAATTCAAACTTTCCATCCTGCTCGTCGAACACTCGATGAAGGTCGTGATGAGCTGCTGCCAGCGCATCGCCGTCCTCGACTACGGCGCGAAAATCGCCGAAGGCGACCCCGCCACCATCCAGTCCGATCCGAAAGTGATCGAAGCCTATCTCGGCGAAGACCACCAAAAATCCCTCTCGCATCACTGAGCGCCGATCTCTCAACCACGGATGAACCCAAATAAACACGGATATTTTTCTTTCCGGCATCCGTGTTCATCCGTGTCCATCCGTGGTTAAATAATGCTTTCCGTCTCCGATCTTCAGGTCTCCTACGGCGCCATCACGGCGATCGCCGGCATCTCCTTCGACATCCCTGAGGGCGCCATCGTCACCCTCATCGGCGGCAACGGCGCCGGCAAAACCACCACGCTGCGCACGATCTCCGGACTCCTCCGCGCCAAAGCCGGCCGCGTCACTTTTCTCGGCACCGACATCACCACGATGCCCTCCCACCAGATCGTCGCGCGCGGACTCTGCCACGTGCCCGAGGGGCGCATGATCTTCTCGAATCTCACCGTCGACGAAAACCTCTCGATGGGCGCCTACCTGCTCAGCGACGCCAGCCGCGTCGCCCAAAACCGCGACTATGTCTTCAGCGTCTTTCCCCGCCTGAAGGAACGCCTCAAGCAAATGGCCGGCACCCTCTCCGGCGGCGAACAGCAGATGCTCGCCATCGGTCGCGCGCTCATGGGCAATCCCCGGTTTCTCATGCTCGACGAGCCGTCCCTCGGCATCGCCCCCCGGCTCATCAGCACGATTTTCGAGAAGATCGTGGAGATCAACCAACGCCACGGCATCACGATCCTGCTCGTCGAGCAAAACGCCAACCTCGCCCTCGAAGTCTCCTCCTACGCCTACGTCCTCGAGACCGGCCGCGTCGTCATGCAGGGCGAGAGCAAACAGCTCCGCACCGACCCGCGCCTCAAAGCCACCTACCTCGGCGGCTGAACATTCCGAAGGTAGGAGCCTGCTTGCAGGCGATATGGCGCGCGTCCGCCCAAGAAGCGTCCGTTCGCCTGCGAGCAGGCTCCTACCCCAAGCCACGCGCACCCGCGCATCCTCCTCCGACCGATTTCTATCGCGACACCCGCACCGGATTTTATCGTCCGCGCCCATGACGATCACCGCGACGCGTCCCGCCCCCGACACGCTTCACCTCGCCCTCGCCCTGCGCCTCGATTCCGCCGGCGCCGATCTCCTGCGCGACGCGCTCACTCCGGAAAAAACCGCCGACGTGCGCCGCGTCGTGCTCGATCTCGATGGCGTTACCTACCTCAGCAGCGCCGCCCTGCGCGTCTTTCTCGCCACGCATAAAATCCTCCTCGCGCGCGGCGGCGCCCTCACGCTCGCCTCCGTCCCGAGCTACTGCCGCAGCGTCCTGGAAATCGCCGGCTTTGCCGAAATGATCGCGCAGTCCGGCGCCGCCGCTCCGGCCTCCGTCGCCGCCTCCGCCGACTGGTCGCGCGCCGACACCATGCTCGGCGACTCCGGCGTGTTGCGCATCCTCCCCGGCGCCAGCGATCCAGGCTACATCGAGATCGCGGGCGACATCATGGACGTCCTTGCCGCGCGCGTGACGCCCGCGCACATGTTCTCGAAAAAATTCTCCGACAAAGCCTACTCCATCGGCCTCGGCGCCCTCGGCGACCGCCGCGACGACTATTTCAACCTCATGGGCGAAATGATCACGATCGGCGGCACGATGGTCTGGCTGCCGTGCGATGGTAAGGACCGACCCGATTTTCTGATCCCCCACCGCGACCACGGCCAGGTCCTGCTGCACACCGGCTTCAACGCCTCACTTGCCGGCCCGTTCAACGAATACATGGAATTCGTCAGCTCGCGGCCCGAGGGCGCGACCATGAGCGACATCTACCGCCTGATCTTCGATCACGCGAAAGCGCACCGCCGCGACTACAAGGGCGTCGTCGGTCTCGCCATGCGCGCCGAGATGGCCGCCGTTTACGGCGCCGGAGTTGTCCGCGCGCCCGTCGCGCCCAACGCCCCCGCCAACGGCAAACTCATCACCGACGAATCCAATTTCGCCTCGTGGTTCGAGTTCGACCGCGAGCCCCGCCACCGCCACGTCACCGGCTTGATCGCCGGCTGCGGCATCGATCTCACCGTGAATCTGGAAAACCTGAACCATCGCTGTCTCAAGCGGACGTTCTACCTCAACCCCGCGAACACCGGCGCGTCGACCATGACGCTGCACAATCACGTCGTGATGTTCGACCCGCTCCCGATGCCCGCGGCGGGTTTCACGCTCGAAAGCGAAATCTCCTCCGTCGTCGAACGCGGCGAGTTCCGCGACATGCGTCACATGCTCGACATGAGCACGATCTCCCGCGCCGTGATCGGCGTCATCTACGCGCAGGATTTCCGCCCCGACCCCGAGTGCGATTATCTCTGAGGTAGGAGCCTGCTTGCAGGCGATTTTGTGGCTCGCTGCGTGAGCAGCCGGATGGCCCAAATCGCCCGCAGGCAAGCGCCTACCTCAATACCGCCAGCGGCAACTCCCCGAACAAGTCGGCCAACAGCAACCGCCCGTCCTTGCCCGCGGCGTGCGCGGCACCCGTCAACACATCGCGCCACGCGATCCCACGCTCCGGCGGCACGACCGCCGTATCGTCCCACACCAGTCCCAGCGGCGGACAACCCAGCCCGCTCGTCAACCGCGGCACGACCACCACCACGCGCTCTCCGCCCCATTCACGCGCAAACGCGATCACGCTCTCTGCAAACCGGCCCGTGACTTCGAGCGGCCGATACGCGCCGCTCCGAAACAACTCCGCGTGCTCGCCGCGAAAACGCAGCAACGTCGCGATCGTATTCAGTTTGATCGCACCGTCCTCCCAGTGCGCAAGCAGCGCGCGCCAGTCCGGCCGACCGCGCTCCGCCGCACCGAGGATCGCCTGCCGTTTCGCAAAGTCGACTTCCCGGCGGTTGTCCGGATCGACCAAGCTCAAGTCCCACAATTCGCAGCCTTGATAGAAATCCGGCACGCCCGGCGACATCGTTTTCAACCCGACCTGCGCGAGCGAGTTCACCATGCCGAGGTGCGCCAGCCGGCGCGCACGCGGGCGGAAGCTCGCGAGAAACTCGCGCCCCGTCTCGGCGTCGAGGATGCCATCGAGAAATTTTTCGCCCGCTTCGAGCCACGCATCGTTGGGATGAATCCACGTCGTGTTGCGCTTTGCCTCGTTCACCGCCTTCCGCCAGTGCTCGCGCATCCGCTCGCCAAACACCTCGTCCGGCGCCGTGTCCTCCGCCGGCCAGGCCGCCAGCAGCACTTGATAGAGCCGGTATTCCTCATCGGCATCCGGCGCCGGCCGCCCATCGATCACCGTCTTGTGTCGCCGATTGATCTCCGCCCACTCGCCGAGCCAGTCGCGCCACGCATGCGGCATCTCCGACAGCGCATAGAGCCGCGTCCGCGCATCCTCGCCCAGCTTCGTGTCGTGCGTCGCCGTGGTCAGCATCGCGTGCGGCGTCACGCGCGCGCGCTCGGCATTGGCCGCATGAAACGCCTCGACCGTGCCGCCGAAGTGCCCGGGTTCGCCACCGACCTCGTTCAACGCGATGAATCGGCTGTAGGTGTAAAATGCCGTGTCCTCGACCGACTTCGCCATCACCGCACCGGTGTATTGCTGAAAGCTCAACGTCCACCCGCCGAGCCGCGCGCGCAGCCCTTCCGGCGCCGCTTCGTCCGGGTAAACACCCGTCAACACATCGCGCACCAGCTCGAACGGCGCCGCCGCCAGCCGCCGGTTGCGCGACAACGCGAGCGCGCACGCCTGCTCGACGACGCGCCGGTCGCGCTCGTTCATCGCCTCCGTGCCGCGGCGATACGTCCGATATACGCCATGCGCCGCCATGATCTCGCGCACCGCGACCGTCAGCTCGTTGCGCGTCACGTCGCGCCAGCGCCGATCCGTCTGCAACATCGCCGTCAGATCGTGCGCGAGCCGCGTCACCGCGTTGGCGAACATCTCATCCAGCACGAGCCGCTTCTTCTCGTAAACGACCTCGTCGAACGCCGCGCGCTCGCCCGCGAACGCCGCATACGTTTCCGTGAACCGCCGCTCCGCGCGCGCGTCGACGAATACGCCCGCCAGTTGCGCGATGAACTCGTAGCCCGTCGTGCCGTGCGTCGCCCACTCCGTCGGCAGCGGTTCGCCGGCCGCGAGGATTTTTTCCACCAGCACATACAAGGGCTTCGCCGCCGCGCCCTCTTCGCTGCGCGCGAGGCTCTGCAGGCGCTCCAGATACTGTTTCGGGTCGCGCAACCCATCCACGTGATCGATGCGCAGCCCCGTCACGATTCCCGCGCTCACCAGCTCCGCGAGCAGCGCATGACACTCCTGAAACACCTCCGCATTCTCCATCCGCAACCCAATCAACGTATCGATCGCGAAGAACCGCCGGTAATTCGTCTCGTGCACCCCCGCCTTCCAGAACGCCAGCCGGTAATGCTGCTGCTGCACGATCGCATCGAGCGCATCGAACGTCCGCCGCTCGCCCGCCACGCCGTTCAACGCACGCAGTCGGTCCTCGAGCCGCGCCCGCGCCGCCACATCGTGCTCGAACGCGCCATGCAACCGCTGCTTCAACTCCGAGAACAGCGCCGCGCGCATGGTCGCCGCGCCGCTGTCTTCGCGCGGCGGCGGCTGCGGCAGATTGTCGATCTCGCCCGCGATCGCCCGCAGATCGGCCCCGTCGCTCACGCCGTCCAGCACCGCGCGATAGCTCGCAGGTCGCAGCGGGAAACGCATGTCGTAATACGCCACGCTGAGTGTGCCGTCCTCGAATACCACCGAAAGTTTCCCATCCTCCAGCACGCGGCCGTAATGATCCTCGAGAATCGGCACCAGCACTTGCGAAGGCCCCGCGCGCTCGCCGGCATTCCAGTCGATGTCGAAGAACCGCGCGTGCGCCGACTGCTCGCCATTCTCCAGCACGTCGCGCCACCAGCGGTTCAACAAGCCCGGTCCGTTGATCCCCATGTGATTCGGCACGAAGTCCAACAGCAGCCCCATCCCGCGCGTCGCGAGCTGCGCGTGCAACCGGTGCAGCTCGCTGCGCCCGCCCAGCTCCGGATTGACGCGCCGGTAATCGTTCACGTCGTAGCCATGCGTGCTCCCGGGCGTCGAGAGAAACACCGGCGAGCAGTAGAAATCGCTCACCCCGAGCGCCGCCGCATACGCCACCTGCGCGGTCGCCGCCGCGAAGGGAAAATCCCGGTGCAACTGGAGGCGATAGGTCGCGACCGGTATCCGTCCAGTGGATTCGCCCGCGCTCATGCGCCGCGGTCGGGACCGCCCGCCTCCGCAACCAGCAGCACCGTCGCCGGTGCGTTGAAGACCAGCGCGTCCACCGACTCGGGCGCCAGGCCGACCGCCGACGACCGAGCCGCGTCCCGCGTCCCGTCGTTGCTGTCCACCGCGGTGCGCCACCTCTGTCCTGCCGGAGCCCGCAGCTCCGGTGTATCCAACAACGATATACACGCTTCACCCGCCAGCGAACTGACCACCAGCCGGTCACGCCCATCCGCGCAGCGATAGCGGATCGCCACCGCTCCGGCGAGCGCCCGCACCGCCCACCGCGCCTTGTCCGACGTGGCCGCATCGAGCCATTGCGCCCGCTCGTGCAAGCACGTGCGGTAAAGCTCGAACACCGTTGCATGCGGACAGAACCGAAGCTCGTCCCACGCCAGCTTCGACCGCATAAAGGTCTCGTCCGCTTGCGGGTCCGGGACATTTTCCGGCGCGATCGCCTGGTTGAGCCCCGCCGCGGCAAATTCCTTTCGGCGGCCCTCCGATACGAGTTTGCCCAACTCACCCTCATGATCGGTGAAATACATGAACGGCGTGCTCGCCGCCCATTCCTGACCCATGAAAATCATGGGCGGATGCGGCGTTAGGCACAGCAGCGCCGACGCCGCCCGATAAGCCGAAGCGCCGACCAGATGCGCCAGCCGTTCCCCCCGCGCGCGGTTGCCGGCCTGATCGTGATTCTCGATACAGTAAACGAACGCCGACGCCGGCAGATGCCCGGCCGGCTCCCCGCGCGGCCGGCCTTTCCACTGCGGATAACTCTGCCCGCGATAAAACCAGCCGTGCTCGATCGTCTCCGCCAGGTCCTGCATCGAGCCGCGATAGCTCCTGAAATAGGATTCCTGCACGCCCGTGAGCGCGACCCGCATTTGATGATGGAAATCATCCGCCCAGACCGCATCGATCTGCAGTCCCTCGCCATCCTCACGCCGCAGCACCTCGGCCGAATTGCGCTCGTCCTCCGCGATCAGAAACGCCCCGCGCCGGTGCACCGCGTCCGCGATCTCGGCGAGCAGATGGCGCGGCGACCGGTCCTCGATCGCATGCGTCGCATCCAGCCGCAGCCCGTCGAAGCGAAACTCGTCCAGCCAGTAGATCGCGTTCGCCACGAAAAAATCGCGCACCGGCCGACTGTCACCGCCCGAAAAATTCAGCGCCTGCCCCCAGGGCGTGTGGCTGTCCGCATGAAAATATTCCCGCGCGTAGCTCGCCAGGTAGTTCCCATCCGGCCCGAAGTGATTGTAAACCACGTCGAGCATCACCGCGATGCCCCGCTCGTGCGCCGCATCGACCAGCGCGCGCAAATCATCCGGCCGTCCGTAGCAACGCGCCGGCGCAAACAGCGCGACACCGTCGTAACCCCAGTTCCACCGGCCCGGAAAATCCGCCAGCGGCATGAGCTCGATCGCCTGGACGCCCAACGCCGCGACATGGTCGAGCCGATCGATCGCCGCGCGAAACGTCCCTTCCGGCGTGAACGTGCCGACGTGCAACTCGTAAATCGACTGCCCACGCCAGCCCGGTCGGGTCCATTCCGCCGCGCGCCACGCATAGCCGCGCGCATCGATCACCTCCGACGGGCCGTGCACGCCTTCGGGTTGGAAACGCGACGCCGGATCCGGCAACGCTCGACCATCCGCAAACACAAACCGATAGCGATCGCCCGCCGCGCCCGCCGGATCGTCCACTTCGAAATAACCGCCCGGGCGACGCTCCATCGGGAGCGTGGCTTCACCGCCGTCCGCACGTTGAATTCGCACCGCCATCTCCGCGTAATCCGGCGCCCACACGCTGTGGCGCACGCCGTCTTCGCCGACCCGCGGCCCCGCCGGGCCCACCTCCACACCAGATTGAGATTCTAAAAATGGATACGACATACGTTTTCCGACCTTGCGCTTCCGGTTTCCCGCCCATCGCTCGCGTCTGGAGGCGGAGCGTGCGGCTTAGTTCGCCCCCGGGCAGCGTGGTTCCGACTGCCGGCACTGGGGTTCATCGGCGGCGACCCGGTAGCGGTGGCCGGGTTTTTTCCGTGCACCCGTCGCTTGCGCACCGGTCTGTCGCTGGAAACTCGTTCACCATGCAACCCCACAAAAACACCCTCTCTGGTAAAGTCGCCTTCGTCACCGGCGTCGGCTCCGGCATCGGAAAAGCCGCCGCGCTGCACCTCGCTGCTGCCGGCGCGAAGGTCGCCGGCCTCACCCGTAAACTCGGCGACGCGGAAAAAACCGCCCGCGAAATCGAGTCCGCCGGCGGCGAAGCGCTCGCGCTCGGCGGCGACGTGTCGTCCGCGAAGGATTTGACCGCCGCCTTGCGTGCGATCGAAGACCGCTGGGGCCAGCTCGACATCGTCGTGGCCAACGCCGGCGTCAACGGTCTGTGGGCGCCCCTCGACGAAATCAGCGAGGACGACTGGCAGAGCACCCTCGATATCAATCTGAAGGGCACGTTCCTCACCGTGAAGCAATCGCTGCCGCTGCTGAAGCGCCGCGGCGGCGCCATCGTGATCGTGTCGTCGGTCAACGGCACGCGCATGTTCAGCAATTCCGGCGCCTCGGCGTATGCGAGTTCCAAAGCTGCGCAGGTCGCGTTCGCGCGCATGACGGCCCTCGAACTCGCGAAGCATCGCATCCGGGTGAACAGCGTGTGCCCCGGCGCGATCGACACGGCGATCGACGAGAACACCAACCGCCAGCATCTCGAGAAAGCCGGCGAGCCCGTCGAGTTTCCTGCGGGGAAAATCCCGCTCACCGATGGCCAGCCCGGGAGTAGCGAACAGGTCGCGCGGCTGATCTGGTTTCTCGTCTCCGATCTCGCCGATCACATCACTGGCGCCGAGGTGTTCATCGACGGCGGCCAGTCGCTGCTGCAGGGGTAGTAGGGCGGGCTTCAACCCGCCCCTTTGTCAAACGGGCGGACTGAAGTCCGCCTACCCTCAGGCGCCTTTGCCCGATCCCTGCGGATCGACCGGCATCGGCGGTCGCGTCTCGCCGCGCTGCCGCGAAGGATTGCGCGCCTCGTCGCCCGTGCCCGTTTCCTGTTGAAACAGCGCCATCGAATGCGCCGGCAGCGCATGCGTGTCGCCGCCCTGCCGCGTGATCTTCGGGTCGTCGATGAAGCCGACCTCCGCCGCCGTATCCAAAATCTGGCGCCAGCGCACCTGCGCGGAACTCGGCAGCGTCACCTCGACGTTCTCGTTGTGCGCGTTGAAGAAGACGAGGAACGTGTTGTCGCGCACGCGCTCTCCTTCATACGTCCACAACGCCAGTGAATCGCCGCTCAGCACGACGCCGATCACTTTCGCGAAGTCTGCGGCCCACGCCTCGTCGTCCATCTCAGAGCCGTCGGCGGTGCACCAGGTGAGATCCTTCATCCCGCTGCCGCGCAGCGGCCGGCCGCGGAAGAAACTCGAGTTGTGAAAAATCGGATGCTCGCGCCGGAAGCGGATCAGCCGCCCGGTGAAATCCGCGAGCCGTTTCGCGTGCATGTCGTGCAGCCATGGCAGCCAGCTGATTTCGTTGTCCTGACAATACGCGTTGTTGTTGCCGCGCTGCGTGGCACCGGCTTCGTCGCCGCCGCGGATCATCGGCACGCCCTGCGACAGCAGCAGCGTCGCGAGGAAATTCCGCTGCATCCGGCGACGAATCGTCAGCACCGGCTCGGGCGCATCGAGGCCTTCGTGCCCCCAGTTCGACGAGTGGTTGTTGTTGTCGCCGTCCTGCCCGTTCTCGCCGTTCGCCTCGTTGTGCTTGTTGTCGAACGACACGAGATCGCGCAGCGAAAAGCCGTCGTGCGACGTGATGAAGTTGATGCTCGCCGCGGGCGTCTTGCCGCTGCCCGCGTAAAGATCGGAACTGCCGCACAACCGATACGCAAAGTCCGCCATGTGGCCGGCCTCGCCTTTCCAGTAGCGGCGCACCGTGTCGCGATAGCGGCCGTTCCACTCCGCCCAGAGCACCGGGAAATTGCCGACCTGATAACCGCCCTCGCCGACGTCCCACGGCTCCGCGATCAGCTTCACTTGCGAGATGACCGGGTCTTGGTGAATCACGTCGAAGAACGACGACAGCCGGCTCACTTCGTGCAGCTCGCGCGCCAGCGCCGGCGCGAGGTCGAAGCGGAAACCGTCGACGTGCATCTCCGTGACCCAGTAGCGCAGGCTGTCCATCACGAGCTGCAGCACGCGCGGGTGCGGCACGTTGAGCGTGTTGCCCGTGCCCGTGTAATCCATGTAGTGCCGCGGGCTGTCCCCGACGAGCCGGTAGTAGCTCGCGTTGTCGATGCCCTTGAAACTCAGCGTCGGCCCGAGGTGATTGCCCTCGGCCGTGTGGTTGTAAACGACGTCGAGAATCACTTCCAAACCCGCCGCGTGGAGGCTGCGCACCATCGTGCGAAACTCGTCCACTTCCGAGGCGATCTCATCCTTGCTGCGATAAGTCGGCTCCGGGGCGAAAAACCCGAGCGTGTTGTAGCCCCAGTAATCGGTGAGCCCCTTGTCGAGCAGATGCTTCGAGTTCACATGCTGATGCACGGGCAACAGCTCGATCGCGGTCACTCCGAGATGCTTGAAATACTCGATCGCCTGCGGACTGCCGATGCCGGCATAGGTCCCGCGCAACGGCTCCGGTAGCGCATCCCAGAGCTTCGAAAAACCTTTCACATGCACTTCGTAGATCACCGTCTCGTGCAGCGGACGGTTCGGGCGCGGATCGTTTCCCCAGGCAAATGCCGGGTCCACCACGACGGCCTTCGGCATCAGCGCGGCGTTGTCGCGCGTGTCGATCGAGAGATCCGCATCCGCGTGGCCCACCGTGTAGCCGAAATTCTCGTCGGCCCACTCGACCTCGCCGGCGATCGCTTTCGCATACGGATCGATCAACAGCTTGTTCGCGTTGAACCGGTGCCCCTTGAGCGGCTCATACGGTCCTTCGACGCGGTAGCCGTAAAGCTGGCCCGGCCGCACCTCGGGCAGGAAACAGTGCCACACCTGGTCGCTGCGTTCACGGAGGCGAATGCGCGAGCTCTCGGCTTCGCCGAGTTTGTCGAAGAGGCAGAGTTCGACGCCGGTGGCGTTCTCCGAAAAGAGCGCGAAGTTGACGCCGGTGCCGGTCCAAGTCGCGCCGAGCGGGTAATAGTGGCCTTTCCACTGTTTGGTGGGCTTCATCGGCGCGCCGCGGACAGGCAATCGCCCTGCTACGTTCCTGTTCCGCTCGCTTGATTTTTTTCCAACGCCGCTAAAATAGCCGGCTCTTTTGGTTTTTGACTCTCCCCGCTCAACCCTCCGCTCTCAACTTTTACCTCCCACCATGTCCACCACCGCTCCGCAGAAATTCGAGTTCCAAGCCGAGATCGCCCAGCTCCTGGAGATCGTCACCCACTCGCTCTACACGGAGAAGGAAATCTTCGTCCGCGAGCTCGTTTCCAACGCCTCCGACGCCCTTGAGAAGCTCCGCCATCTCCAGCTCACCGAGAAGGAAATCTTCGACGACAAGCTCGACCTCGAGATCAACGTCACGACCGACGACAAGGCGAAGACGATCACAATCCAGGACTTCGGCCTCGGCATGACCCGCGCCGAACTCGTCGAAAACCTCGGCACCATCGCCCACTCCGGCTCGAAGGCCTTCCTCAAGGCCCTCGGCGAAGGCGGCCAGAAAAACGCCAATCTCATCGGCCAGTTCGGCGTCGGCTTTTACTCGGCGTTCATGGTCGCGAAGTCGGTAAAAGTTTACTCCCGCTCCTGGCGCACCGCCGAGTCGGGCCACGTCTGGACCAGCGACGGCTCCGGCACCTACGAGATCGAGGAAAGCGACGGCGAACGCCGCGGCACCAAGATCGTCATCACGCTCAAGGACGACTGCGCCGATTTCGCCACCGACTGGAAGGTAAAGGAAATCCTCGAGCGCTACAGCGCGTTCGTCTCGTTCCCGATCAACCTCAACGGCAAACGCGTCAACACCGTCCAGGCCCTCTGGCTCCGCAACAAAAACGAGATCAAGGACGAGGAATACACCGAGTTCTACAAATTCGTCGCCCACGCCTACGACGAGCCGCGCTTCCGGCTCCACTTCTCCGCCGACGCCCCGCTCGCGATCAACGCCCTCCTCTTCGTCCCCAAGGAAAATACCGAGAAACTCGGCTTCTCCCGCCTCGAACCCAGCGTCGCCCTTTATTGCCGCAAGGTGATGATCGACGCCAAACCGAAGGCGCTCCTCCCCGAATGGCTCCGCTTCCTCAAGGGCGTCGTCGATAGCGAAGACCTTCCGCTCAACATCTCGCGCGAGACGATGCAGGACAAAGCCCTCATCGAGAAACTGAACAAGGTCATTACCAAACGATTCCTCAAGTTCCTCGACGACGAAGCCAAGAACCGCATCGACGCCTACAACGAGTTCTACGCCGAGTTCGGCATCTTCCTGAAGGAAGGCGCCGCCATGGATTTCACGCACAAGGACCAGCTCGCGAAGCTCCTCCGCTTCGAATCCTCCCTCACCGAAAAGGGCAAAACCACCAGCCTCGCCGACTACGTCTCCCGCCTCCAGACCGACCAGAAGGAAATCTATTATCTCGTCGGCCCCAACCGCGCCGCCATCGAAAGCGGCCCGTATCTCGAAGCCTTCAAGGCCCGCAACCTCGAAGTGCTCTTCTGCTACGAGCCGGTCGACGAATACGTGATGAACAGCGTCCGCGAGTTCGACGGCAAGAAGCTCACCGCCGCCGATCACGCCGACGTCAAACTCTCCGACCTCCCCAAGCCCGAAGGCGCCCTGAGCGAGGACGACACGAAGAAGCTCACCGACTGGCTCAAGGAAACCCTCGGCGAACGCGTCGCCGAAGTGAAGTCCAGCGATCGCCTCGTCGACTCCCCCGCGCTCGCCCTCAACGCCGACAAATTCATGTCGCCCCACATGCGCCGCATGATGAAAGCCATGAACAAGGACGGCGCCGATTCGCCCCTTCGCGTGAATCTCGAGATCAACCCGCGCTCCGTCGTGATGAAGCGCCTGTTCGAAACCCACACCAGCGCTCCCGACAAAGCCAAGCTGGTGGCCGAACAGATCCTCGACAACGCCCTGATCAGCGCCGGCCTCCTCGACGACGCGACCCCCATGGTCGCCCGCCTCTACAAACTCCTCGAAAGCGTCTGATCTCAAAAGTAGGGCGGGTCTCCGACCCGCCCTTTCTTCGTCATTTTCTATTCTTTTTCAACATGTTGGCTGTATAGCCATACTTCGCTATTGCAGTATGGCAGCCCAGCCATACCGTCCTCCGCATGAAAATGACCATGCACATCGACGAAGACGTGTTGGCCCGGGTGATGAAAATCACCGGCGCCTCCACGAAGACTGAGGCCGTCGAGATCGCCCTGAAAGAGATGGCGCGGCGGCACAAGATGAAGGAGCTGTTCACCGCCGGCTTGGGCTTGGCGCCGGACGAGCTGCGGAACGCCTTCGATCCGGCTTCCTTGGCGATCGATAACCACGGCCTGAACGCCGCCGAAGATCCGGAGCCGTATGGCAAACCTGATCCTTCCTGATAGCAACGTCTACATCGACGCCACGCGTGCCGGTGTAGATCCTTTCAAGCGGTTCGCGGCGCACCTCGAAACGTGGGAATTCGCCACCTGCGGCATGGTCGTGCTCGAGGTTTGCCGCGGCGTGCGCGAGCCGTCCGTGCTCCAGCGCTTCCGTGAACGCTTCGGGGTGATGATTTTCATCCCCACCAACAATGTCATTTGGGAGCGCGCGACTCACCTGGCCTGGTCGCTCGATCGGCGTGGCAGGACCCTTCCTGCCCAAGACTTGATCATCGCTGCCTGCGCCCTGCACGCCGGAGCCACCGTGCTCACCGCCGACCGGCATTTCGACGAAATCCCCGGGCTCCAGGTGCTCCGCGCACTTGACTAACTCGCCGTCAAACTCGCGCCGCTGCTCCCCTCCTCCCCGCTGTCGCCTGGGGAAGCTTGCTCATTGGCTGTCCGGCATCTCCGTAGCCCGATCTACGTGGCTCCACGAATAGCCGCCGCCCTTGTTGGACGGTAGAATCCGACCGATGAAGGAAAAGTCGTTCGGTCTTCGCGCGGGCGCTCTGCTCGTTTTTCTGCTCTCAGCCGTGGTGCTCCTCGGCTACGTGCAACAACGCGAGGTCACCGTCCAACCGCCCGCGATCGCGCTCAAAACCAGCACCGAACGCCGCGCAACGCTCAACGCCTTCAAGGCCGCGTGGGAAAGCCGCCCCTCCGACCCTACGCCGACCAACGCCCACGCCGAAAAAGACTTCATCAACCGCACCGCCGCCTTCGTCGATCGCTGCTCGCGCCAGGAAATCGAGCGCGAGGCTTTCAGTTTCTACCGCAAGACCGTTACCGAGTTCTTCGCCCGCTACGGTTCGGAAGACATCCTCGACCAGCGCTGAGCCCCCCTCAACGCCGCCCCGCTCCCCGGCCCGCCGCTCTTGCGGCGGGCTTTTTTTCGCCGAGTTTCGACCGGGTCACACCGATCAATCCGTCAAACTGTCATGCCTCCACGGCCGCGACTTTTACCGCAGCTCACGCCCCCTTGCCCCATGCCCACACTCCATCGCCTGCTCCCCCTCCTGCTCGCCGCCGCCCTCCACTGTCCCGCGGCCTCCCCACCCACCGCGGATCTCTCCCAATGGGCGATCGAACAACAACCCGGCGGCACCGTCACCGTCAGCGGTGACGCCCTCGTCATCGAGGACGCGGCCGGTTGCACGGTCTGGTTTCGCCGAAAACTCACGGCGCCGGTCGAGATCACTTACGAAGTCACCCCCATTTCCCGCGGCGGACCCCACGATCGCGTTTCCGACGTGAACTGTTTCTGGATGGCTAGCGATCCCGCCGCGCCCGATTCGCTCCCGCACGGCCGCTCCGGCAAATTCGAGGACTACGATTCGCTGCGCACCTACTACGTCGGCATGGGCGGCTGGAACAACACCGCCACTCGCTTCCGCCGCTATCTCGGCGACGGCACCAAACCGCTGCTCCCCGAGCATGATTTGAGCGAGGCGAAGTTCCTCCTCGAGCCCAACAAAACCTATCGCATCAAGCTCGTCGCCCGCGATGGCGTCGCCGAGTTCTGGCGCGACGGCGAAAAGATCTTCTCCTTCTCCGATCCCGCCCCTCTCACGTCCGGCTGGTTCGGCCTCCGCACGGTGAAAAGCCACCTCGCCGTCCGCGCCCTCGAAATCCGCTAACGCGGTTTCCCGTTCAGAGGCAGGAGCCTGCCTCCAGGCGATCTCACATCGCCCCTGTGGCTCGCTGCGTGAGCAGCGGGATGGGGCGCGCAATCGCCTGCCAGCAGGCTCCGACCACCGGCCTTGCGCGTCGTTGCTCAACCCGCGAGCTTCCGCGTCGTCTCCACCAGCGATTTCGCCAGCGCCCGCACCGACTTCATCGCGCGCGCATCGCTCAACTTTCCCTCCGCATCGAACGCCTTGTCCGCGTGCGGCAGCATCGTGTTGCCCGGCACGATGTGCGCGCCGAGGTGCTGCAACAACTGCTGCGCCATCTTCAGCGAACGCACGCCGCCCAGCGATCCGGGCGAAGCCGACACCACCGCCGCCACTTTTCCGATGAATGGATTGTCGTCCGCCCGCGTGCACCAATCGATCGTGTTCTTCAGCAGCGGCGTGATCATCGCGTTGTATTCCGGCGACGCGATCAGCAGTCCCTGATGCTGCACGATCGCCGCGATCAACTTCGTCGCGTTCGCCGGCATCCCTTCCGCATCCTCCAGATCGCCGTGATAAAGCGGGAGCGCGTAGTCGTTCAAATCGATCACGGTCACCTCGCCACCCGCTTCACGCACGGCCTCCCCTGTCGCCGCGAGCAGCTTCCGGTTCAACGATTCGCGCCGGGCGCTGCCGGAAAACGCAAGGATGCGAGGAGAGGCGGGAGCGGTCATCGCTCCCAATTAGCGACCGTCCCGCGCGCCGGCAAGCGCCCGGTTCAACCGAGCGACTTCAACAACCGCTCGAACTCCGCGCGTTTTGCCTGCTGGTCGGCGAGCTGCTTGCGCGCGCCTTCGAGCACCGCCGGCGGCGCCTTGCTGACGAACGCTTCGTTCGCCAGCCGGGCTTCCGTCCCCGCGATGTGCTTCGCCAGCGCCGCGAGCTCCTTCGTCAGCCGCGCCTTTTCCGCTGCGACGTCGACCGCGCTCGCCAGATCGAGATACAGCGTGCCGAGCGGCGTCACGACGGCCGGCGCACCTTCCACCGACTCGCGCCGCGTGATCTCCGCCGCGCCCGCCATGCGCGCGAGCTTGGCCATGTTCACCTGCAGCGTCGCCCACGCCGCGTCGTTCGCCGTCGCGAAAAATTTCACGTCGCGTCGGCTCGCCAGATTGTGCTCCGCCTTCAGCGCGCGCGCCTGCGACACGAAGGTCTTCATGCTCTCCACCGACGCGATCTGCACGCGATCGAGCGTCAACCCCCGGCCCAGCGCCGTCGCCTCGAATTGCGACGCAGCCTCCAGCCGGGCATCCTGAATGAACGTCCCCGGCGTGCCGTAGCCGAGCGAACTCCAGAGCTCCTCCGTGATGAACGGGATGAACGGATGCAGCAGCAAGAGCGTCTGCCGCAGCACCAGATCCTGGATCGCAAGGCAGTTCGCCTTCGTTTCCGCCGACTGGAGCTTCGCTTTCGAAACCTCCACATACCAGTCGCAGAAGTCGTTCCAGAAAAACCCATACAACGCCTGCACCGCCGCGCTGAATTCGAACTCGCGGAAACACCGCTCCACCTCGCGCGTCGTCACCAGCAGGCGATCGAGAATCGCATGATCGTCCGCGTCGAACTTCGGCGGATCGAGTCGTGCCATGATCGCCGCGAGCGTCGTGTTATCGCCCGCCTCGCCGCTCATCTGCCGGAACCGGCACGCGTTCCAGAGCTTGTTGCAGAAGTTCTTTCCGCTCTCGATCCGGTCTTCCTGGAAACGAATGTCCTGCCCCTGCGGTGCGATCGAAATGATGCCGAAACGCAGCCCGTCGGCGCCATACGTGTCGATCAGATCGAGCGGGTCCGGCGAGTTGCCGAGCGATTTCGACATCTTGCGGCCCTGCTGATCGCGAATGATGCCCGTGAAATAAACGTCCTTGAATGGAATCCGCCGCTCGATCGGCTCGCCCGGCCGCACGAATTCCAGCCCTGCCATGATCATGCGCGCGACCCAGAAAAAGATGATGTCCGGCCCCGTCACGAGCGTGCTCGTCGGATAAAAATAATCGAAGCCGCTGCGCTTCATCTCCGCCTCGTCCGGCCAGCCCAGCGTCGCAAACGGCCACAGCCACGACGACGCCCACGTGTCCAGCACGTCGTCCTCCTGCTCCCAGTTCGCCGCATCCGCCGGACCGTCGACCGACACATGCCAGTTCTGCGGATCCGACCTGTCTCCACCTTTTCGATACCACACCGGAATGCGGTGTCCCCACCAGAGCTGCCGGCTGATGCACCAGTCCTGGATGTTTTCCAGCCAGTGCAGGTAAACCTTCGACCAGCGCTCCGGGTGAAACTTGATGTGCCCGTCGCGCACCGCGGCCTTCGCCTCCTCGATCTTCGGATACTTCAGCCACCACTGCTCGGTGAGCCGCGGCTCGATCGGCACGTCGGCCCGCTCCGAGTAACCGACGTTGTTCGCATACGCTTCTTCCGCGACGAGCGCGCCCGCCGCCTTCAAGAGCTCTGCCGCTTTCTTCCGACCAGCGAAACGCTCCACGCCTTCCAGCTCCGGCCCGGCGAGTTCGTTCAGCACGCCGTTCGGCTTCAGCACGTCGATCGCGTCCAGCTTGTGCCGCAGGCCGATCTCGTAATCCACCTTGTCGTGCGCCGGCGTGATCTTCAGCGCGCCCGTGCCGAATTCCTTGTCGACCGAGCTGTCCGCGATGATCGGGATCTCCGCCGCCGGCCCGATCGGCCGCCGCACTTTCTTCCCGATGATGTCCGCGTAGCGCGGATCCTCCGGATGCACCGCGATCGCCACGTCGCCCGGAATCGTTTCCGGCCGCGTCGTCTTCACCTCGATGAACCGCCCCGGCTGGTCGACCAGCTCGTAACGCACGCGATACATCGTGCCGTTCACCGGCTTCATGATAACTTCCTCGTCCGACAGCGCCGTGAGCGACACCGGGCACCAGTTCACCATCCGCTTGCCGCGGTAAATGTAGCCTCGCTTGAACAGCTCGACGAAGACGTGCAGCACCCGCTTCGAATACTCCGGGTCCATCGTGAACGCCGTCCGCTCCCAGTCGCACGACGCGCCCAGCCGCCGCAACTGCTCGAGGATGATGCCGCCCTTCTCGTGGCGCCATTCCCACACCTTCTCGACAAACTTCTCCCGGCCAAAATCGTGCCGCGTTTTCTTCTGCTTCCGCAGTTCGCGCTCCACCACGGTCTGCGTCGCGATGCCCGCGTGATCCGTGCCCGGCAGCCACATCGGCGAAAATCCCTCCAGCCGCGCGCGCCGGATCAGGATGTCCTGGATCGTGTTGTTCAACACGTGCCCCATGGTGAGCACGCCCGTGACGTTCGGCGGCGGGATGACGATGCTGTAGGGTTTCCGCGCGGGATCGACCACCCCATGGAACGCCTTCGCCTGCAGCCAGGCGGCATACCATTTCTTCTCAACGTCGCGCGATTCGTAGCTCTTTGTGATCTCGGCCATGGGTGCTTTCAGGTGCTGAAACGCGCGAGAAAACCGTCCGCCCCCGCACGACGCAAGTGGTTAAACACCTCGCGCCCGCCAACCCGGAACTCGGAACCCCCAACCCGGAACCGGCGTGCCGCCGTCGCGGCGCCACGCCCGGCGCCACTTCCCCCTCGCCGATCGCAAAAATATCCGCTCACTTCCCCCTTTCATGTCCGTCACGCCCACTGTCCTCCCGGTCGACCCGCTCGCGTTTCCCGACAACGCGTCCCCCGCCGAGCGTCTCGCCGCGTGCAAGGCCTACCTGCAGGCGCATGGCGCCGAGCTGCGCGCCCGCCATCAGGCCGGCGCCTCCGGCCTCGAAATCGCGCACGAGCGCTCCGCCACGCTCGACCGGATGCTCATCCGTCTCTTCGACAACGCCCTCGCCAACTTCGTGCGCTCGCAGGGCAAGCCGCCGGCGCCGGTCACGCTCGTCGCCCTCGGCGGCTACGGCCGCGGCGAACTCAGTCCGCTCAGCGACGTGGACGTGATGTTCCTTTTCCCCGCCAAGACGAAGCCCACCACGATCAAGGCCTTCCTCGAACATCTCACCAACGAAATCCTCTACCCGCTCTGGGATTGCGGCCTGAAGGTCGGCCACTCCACGCGCAACGTCGACGAGGTCTTCGCCGAGGCGCGCAAGGACATCCAGACGCTCACCTCGCTCCTCGAATCGCGCCACGTCGCCGGCTCCACCACGCTCTACGAAACGTTCGCCCAGGCCTATCGCGCGTTCTCCACCGCCGAGGACCCGAAGGGCTATATCGCCGCCCGCCTCGGCGACCAGGTCGCCCGCCGCGCGAAATACGGCGACACCGTTTTCCTCCAGGAACCCGACCTCAAAAACGGCGTCGGCGGCCTCCGCGATTACCAAAACGCACTCTGGATGTCCCAGGTGAAACTCGGCATCACGCGTATCGAGGAACTGGCGACACAAAACTACCTCCGCCCCGAGGAACTCGCCGACTTCACCCGCGCCTACGATTTCCTCCTCCGCGTCCGCAACGAGGTGCATTTCATGAGCCCGCGCCCGAGCGACGTGCTCGACCTCGATCTCCAGCCCCGCGTCGCCAAGAATCTCGGCTACGGCGAGGAAGACCTGCTCGTCCGCGTCGAGCACTTCATGCAGGATTACTACCGCGCCGCGCAGTCGATCTATCGCATCTCCAAGGTCGTCGAAAGCCGCCTCGCGCTCACCATCGGCCGCGACGCCCAGGGCGGAAAAGTTTCCCTCCGCGACAGCCTCCTCGCCTCGCGTTTCCGCCGCAGCAAAAAGCTCGATGGCTTCGTCCTGCGCGGCCGCGACCTCGCCGCCGAATCGCCCGACGTCTTCAAGCAGGACCCCGTCCGCCTGGTCCGCGTTTTCCGCCACCGCCAGCAACTCGACTGCGCGCTCGATTTTCACCTCGCCGCCCTCATCCGCGAATCCCTGCCGCTGCTCACGCCCGAGTATCGGGATTCTCGTGACGCCTGCGTGACGTTCCGCGCCATCCTCTCGGAGGCCGGCGCCGTTTTTCCCACGCTGAGCCTCATGCACGAACTCGGCGCCCTCGGTCAGTTCATCCCGGAATTCAACGGCCTGACCTGCCTCGTGCAGCACGAGTTCTACCACCGTTACACCGCCGACGTCCACACGCTCGAGGCCATCCGCCAGCTCGACCTGATCTTCACGCAAGCCGAGCCCATCACGCTGAAATACCGCGAGGCCCTGCACGAGACCTCCGACCCCGCGCTGCTTTACCTCACCTTGCTCCTTCACGACATCGGCAAGGCCGAGGGCATCCAGGGCCACGCCGACAAGGGCGTCGAGATCGCCCTCCCGATTTTGGAACGCCTCGAAGTCGCGCCGGAAGGCCGCGAGCTGATCGCTTTTGTCATCAAAAATCATCTGGCGATGGCACGATTCTGGCAGAAGCGAGACGTCGATGATCCCAAGACCGCTGCTGCCTTCGCCGAGCTCGTTGGAGACCCCGAAAAACTCCGCAATCTTTACGTCCACACTTTCTGCGACGCACGCGGCACCGCGGCCACGCTCTGGAACAGTTATAAAGACACGCTTCACACCAGCCTCTTCCGTGCTACGTTGGATCACCTCAGCCTCGGCGACGCCGTCCACGCCACTTTCGAAAAGAAGAAGCAAATGACCCAGCAGGAACTCATCTCCCGCAAGATCCCCGGCATCAGCTCGGATGAGATCGTCGCCCACTTCGGCCTGCTCCCCGAACGCTACTTCATTCAGACCGACGCCGACGAGATTTCGCTGCACATCCGCATGGTGAACGCATTGTTCAAATCCATCGCCAGTGCGGATTCCGTCGGCACCCTCAAGCCCATCATCGACTGGCACGACGACCTCAATCGCTCGCTCACCGTCGTCGACGTCGTCACCTGGGACCGCGCCGGCCTCTTCTATAAACTCGCCGGTGCCTTCAGCGTCGCTGGCCTCAGTATTCTCGGCGCCAAGATCATCTCGCGCTCCGATCACATCGCGATCGACACCTTCTACGTCGTCGAGCCCGGCCGCGGCGTCGTCCAGAGCGCGAGCGCCCAGGAGACGTTCGCCCGCACCATCGAGGCCGCCCTCGTCTCGAACAAGGACCTTTACCCCGACATCGTCGCGCAGGCCAAGAAACATGCCGCCAGCCGGTTCACCGCCTCGAACAACGGCGAGGCGCTCCACACCTCCTTTCCGCCGACCGTCGAGGTCTATCACGAACTCGCGATGCAGCGCACCATCGTGGAAATCCAGGCGCGCGACCAGATCGGCCTGCTCTATCGGCTCGCGAAAATCATTTCCGACCAGGGCTTCGACATCACCTTCGCGCGCATCGGCACCGAGCGCGGCGTCGCCATCGATACGTTCTACATCGAAAGCTCCGAGCCTTCGCGCCCGGTCGACACCCCGCGCCTCCAGGCCCTCCGCGACACGCTCACGGAAGTCATCAAGCCCGTCGCCGTCGCCACCGCGAGCTGAGCCCACACCGGACGCTCGCCGCCGCGCCCGCGGCTCGCGTTTCGGATTGTTCACCGCTCCCGCTCCGCGCACGCTCGACCGCCATGTCTTCGTCCGCCGATCCGCGCGCCTACCCCGCCCTCTACCGGCTCGCGTCCCTCTCCAATCGCGCCGACGACCCGCACGCCGCGTTGCGCGAGGCACTCGACCGGCTCCTTGGCACCTTCAAGGCCGACTCCGGCTCCATCTCCCTCCTCAACCCCGGCAGCGGCCGGCTCGAAACCGAAGTCCAGGTCGGCATCCCCTCCGGCGGCGACCCCGCCGGCCTCAAACTCGGCCACGGCGTCACCGGCTGGTGCGTCCTCAACGCCCGCCCTCTGCTCGTTCCCGATGTCTCCACCGAACCTCGCTACATCGCCGTGCGCCCCACCGCGCGTTGCGAAATGGCCGCCCCCATGATCGACGGCGATCTCGTCATCGGCGTCATCGATCTCGAAAGCGATCGTCTCGGCGGGTTCAACGCCGACGACCTCGCGCTCCTCGAGCGCCTCGCCGCCGAAACCGCCAACGTCGTCCTCCAGCTCTGGCGCACCCGCCATCTCCAGGCCAAGGCCCGCCAACTCGAAACGCTTCTCACCACCGGCCAGTCCATCGTCGGCAAACTCGAGGCCCAGGAACTGTTCTCCACCCTCGCGCGCGACACCCGCCGCATGATGCAGGCACAGCTCTGCACCATCTACCTCCACGATCCCGCCCAGCGCACCGTCCGCTGCGTCGCCGCCGACTCCGCGACCGATACGCCCACCCCTCTGCCCACCGGCGAATTCCCCATCGCCAACTCCCTCCTCGCCTCCGCCCTCCACACCCGCCGCCCCGTCGAGTTCGCCGACATCCAGACCCCCGGCTTCCAAGGTCTCGCCGATCTTCCCGTCGATCCCTCCCTCCACGCCGCCTTGTTCACCCCGCTGCTCTACGAACGCGAGGTGCTCGGCGTCCTCGCCGTTTTCCTCGACCGCCTGCACCGCTTCGACGACGACGAGAAACGCGCCTGCGCCACCCTCGCCAGCCTCGGCGCCGTCGCCCTCCAGAACGCCCGGCTCTACGCCCGCGTGTTTCAAAGCGAGGAAACCCTGCGCAAAAACGAACAGCTCACCACCCTCGGCCTCCTCGCCGCCGAGATCGCGCACGAGATCCGCAATCCACTCACCGTCATCAAACTCCTCCACGGCGGCCTCGGCCTCGATTTCCCCGAGCACGACCCGCGCCGCACCGACCAGCGCGTCATCAACGAAAAACTCGACCAGCTCGAAGCCATCGTCCTGCGCGTGCTCAACTTCGCCAAAGCCCCCGCCGCCCTCCACTCGCGCTGGTCCCTCGCCGACATCGTCAGCGACACCCTCGTCCTCGTCCGACCCAAACTCGCCCAGTCCCAGATCCAGCTCCGCTACGAACCGCCCGCCACCACCATCGTGGTCGATGCCCACAAGGGCCAGCTGCAGCAGGTCCTCCTCAACCTGATCTTCAACTCCACCGAGGCCATGACCCACGGCGCCCACCCGCGCCCCGACGGCTCGCCCGCCGGCGGCGAACTCACCCTCGTCCTCGGCGAGGAACAGCGCGGCTCCACGCTCTTCGCCACCGTCGACGTGATCGACAGCGGCTCCGGCATTCCGCCCGAATTCGCCCCGCGCATCTTCGACTCCTTCCTCTCCGGCCGTCCCGGCGGCACCGGCCTCGGCCTCGCCATCGCCAAGCGCATCCTCGAAAGCCACCACGGCGACATCGCGCTCGTCGCCACCGGCCCGACCGGCACCACCATGCGCGTCAGCCTGCCTGTCGCCAAAAACTGAATACATTCCGCCGCCGCGTTCGCCCTCCTCGCTCCATGTCTCCCGACACCCCGCCTCCCTCCGATTTGGCCCGGCAAAAACTCATCCTCGTCATCGTGATGTTCGTGCTGCTCGGCATGGCCGCGCTCGTGCTCACCGTCGTCCCGCACCTTCCGCTGCCCCTGCGGATCTTCGTCGCCGCGACCGACGTGATCCTCGCCGCCGTGCTCTGGCTCGTTCTGCGCCAGAAGTTCAGCGGCAAGTGACGCGCCGTCCAGGCCTCCCGGGTTATCCCTTCGGCTGCAGCGTCAAATCCACCATCAGGTCCCCGGCGATCTGCTCGAGATCGCCGCGCACCGTCGCCAGATTCACGCCGGGGGGCACCAGCACCGACGCCTTCGCCTGAAACAGCGTCCCGCCCCCCATCGGCGCGCTCACCCGCTCCGACGCGAGTTCCTCCACGTTCACCCCGTGTTTCGCCAGCACCCCCGACACGCTGCGCAAAATTCCCGGCCGGTCGTGCCCCACGAGATCCAGCGTCGCGAGCAGCCCCGCCGCCCGCGCGCCCTCCGCCACCTCCGCATGAATGATCACCCGCAGCCCTTGCGCATCCAGTTCGGCCAGCGCGCGCGTGAGCTCGGCAGAACGCTCCGCCGGCACCTCCACCCGCAAAATCCCCGCGAACTGGCCGCCCAGCCGGCACATCCGGCTTTCAAGCCAGTTGCCGCCATGGTCCGCCACCGAAGCCGCCACCTGTTGCACCAAGCCCGGGCGGTCCGCGCCGATCACCGTCATCACAATCGTCGTCAACATCGCGGCACCGTGAGCCACGCGCGCCCGCCCCGCAATTCCCGAGTGCAACCGCCCGCGTCCGCCGGAGTCGCGCCGGTGCGAGCGGATCAGTTCAGCATCGCCGACGCGTTCTGCCGCGCCGTCAGACCCGCCACGCGGTGACTGGTCTCGCGGCCATAGATCACCGCCACCACCCGCATCCCGTAATTCCCGCGCGTCACGTATTCATTATCTGGACGCGCATTGTAATCGCCCTTCGTCCAGAACGACTCGCCGCGCTTCTCGAAGATGCGATGCACGATCGGCGCCCCCATCTTCGGATGGAGAAAAGTGATCACGTCGCCCACCTTGAGTTCGTCGAAGGGCGTCGGCTCGACCACCAGAAACGCCTTCTCGTCGAACGTCGGCCGCATGCTGCCCGTCGCCATCACCGTGAACACCCGCGCGCCCGGAATGTGCGCCGCGATCGTGTTCGCCGCAACCAGCGCCGAACGGGCGTCGAGCCCCGACGACGGCGAGAGCTTCGCGGTCGCGCGCGTCTCGCGCTTCACGCTGATCGGATGCGCCACCGGGGTCTGCGCCTGCACACCCGCCGCCGCCACCGCCATCGCCACGAGCGCGAACGCCGCCCGCAAGCCGACGGGCAGGCAAACAAAGCGAAAGGCGGCGGTGAATTGCATGCCCCGAGCTTAGCTTCGGGGCTGAATTCCGGGCATCCGCCCCACCCCGTAGATCGAGCTACGGAATTTCCGCAGACGTTGATGACCGCCGGTTTCCGCAGCTCCGCCCGTGGCCGGCACCCCAAAAACTTAAGCGAAAAACAACGCCTTTTCCACGAATCCCACCGCCCCTTCCGCCCACCGATTCCCCCCCTCTCCGGCCGCACCACCGCCACCTTTTGTCATATAATGGATGACAAACCACCGCTCGCCGCGGGCCCGCTGCGGAGCCCCCGCGCCGGTTTCAACCCCAAAGGGGCGGCCGCTCAGCGCACCTGTGCAGCTTCCACCGCACCGTCCGTCGCGTTCTTCGCGCGCGGCGTCGGCGTCGTGCTCGCGGCCAGCCCCTTCGAGCCGGAGTCGTCGCGCACATATAGAATGACCACGACGCGCATCACTCCCCCCGTATCCGCCGATCCAAGACGCACGCCGCCCTCCGACAGAAATTGTCCCTCCTTCATCTCCAGCACCCGCTGCACCACCGTCTCCTGCCGCCGCGGATGCTCGTAAGTCACGATGTCGCCGATCCGCAGATTCTCCGTCCGCGTCGGTTCGACCACGAGCAGCGCACGCGTCTCGAACACCGGCCCCATGTTTTCGCTCGGCTCAACGGCAATCACCCGGCCGCCCTTGATCTGCTGGCACACCGCGTTCGCCACGATCGCCGCGGAACGCGCATCGAGCGTGGTCCCTGCCACCCGGTCCGGGGCCGCCGGCTTTCCCGCTTTGGCTTTCTTGGGCGCCGGCGCATCCGCCGCCCACAGGCCGCCGCACAAACCTGTCAACGCCGCGGCCAGCGCCGCCGAAGAGCGCACCGATGCCACGATCTGCGAAACCCGAAAAACCATGCCCCTTGATCGGCGCGAAACGCGGCGCATTCACGAAATTCTTCGCGCGCAGCCGTCCAGCCCCGCCACGGAAAGCCGCGCCGGCACGACGTCCGACGCGGCCGCTTGTTATCACGGGCCCCTGAATTCCGGTAAACACCGGAACTCATTTACCAGCCTTGCTTCGAGACTGGACGCTCGTCCGCCGCGGACGGTGGACGAGACATGCGTCCCTCCATCGGCACCTGCGCTGCCGCACAAGAGCGTCATCGCGTAACATTCTCGTGAAAACGCCCGCGGCGCTCACGCATCGACCGGAGAACAGACGTCCCCGTCCGTTCCCACGCCCCGTTCACTCGTCGAGTTCGACGTTCCAATACGCGAGATCGAGAAAATCCTTCCACATTTCGCGATGCTGCGTGCCGAGCACGAGCGAGATCACCGGCCGCCACTTCGGCCGCACCGGCTTGCGGATCAACCGCAGGTGCGCCTCGTGCGGGAGCCGGTTCGCCTTCCTCGTGTTACACTTGACGCACGAGCAAACGATGTTCTCCCACGTCGTCTTCCCGCCGTAATCGCGCGGGATCACGTGATCGAGGTTGAGCTGCTCGCGCGGCAGCACGCGCGCGCAATACTGGCAGGTGTTCTTGTCGCGCTCGAAGATGTTGTTGCGCGTCAGCTTCAGCTCCTTGCACGGCAGCTTGTCGAAAAACGTCAGCAGGATCACACGCGGCAGCCGGATCGTGCGGCTCGGCGTGTGCACCGTCTCGAGCGCCGCAATTGGCGGATTGTGCTGCGAGAAATCGATCCAGTCCATCAACTGGAACGTCCGGAACTCGTCGTCGTGGTGATGCACCACATGCGCATGCCCGCGCGCCAGGAGGCCAAACGCCCGTTTCGCGCCGATGACATTTACTGCCTGCCACAGGCGATTGAGAACCAGCACCGGTTGATCGAGCGCGGCTTCCATACGGGGCCATGGCAATAACGGCGCGCGCCGCAGACTGTCAAGGGCTCGAACCCGCCGCGCGCGCCGAAGCTCCAAGCCCCAAGCTCCAACCTCCAAAGAAACCTCAAAACCCAATCAAACTTCCGTCTCCTTGGTGCTTGGAATTTGGAGCTTCACTGGAGCTTGGATGTTGGTGCTTGGAGCTTTCATTTCTGATCTCCGCTCGTCAACGCCGGCGCCAGCGCGATGCCCTTCACTTTGATTCCAACGAGCTTCTTCAAAATCACCGGCGCCTCCGCCTCCGCCACGTCCACCAGCGTGTGCCGCTGGTGAATATCGATCGCGCCCACGACATTTGGGCTCAGCCGCGTCACCCCGGAAATTTTCCCCACGATGTCCGCCGGCGTCACCAACTGCTTCCGCCCCACGTTCAGGAACAGCGTCGTCATCCCCGGCTCCCGCCCGGTCCGCGCCGGCCGTTCGTATTTGGATTTCTTCGGCCGGTCGTCACCCGCTTCCGCCTCCGCGGCCGTCGGTTCACCCGCGGCGATCTCGTCGACCGGCACCGGCGCCGCGCTCTTCGGCTCCACCTTCTGTTTCACCCATGCCGGCGCCGGCTTGGCGGGTGCGGCGGTCGTCTCGACCGCCACCCGCGGCTCCTTCGCCATCGGCACGGTCGCTCCTGTTTTTTGATCGCCCGCCTTCTTCTTCTCCGCCCCGGCCACCGGCGCGCCCTGCAGCAGATGAATCAGCGCCGAACAAATATCCGTGCTCGCGTAACCCTGGTCGAGCAGCCGGTCGATCATCCGATCGTGCGGCCGGAATTCCTTCGCCTCCAGCGTCGCGCGTATCTTTTCGAAGAATACATTCGTCCGCGCCTCCTCCACTTCGTCGAGCGATGGCAGCTTGCCGCGCCGGATGTTCAACTTCGCCCAGCGCACCATGCTCTGCAGCTTGTAGATCTCCTGGCCGGAAACGAACGTGAACGCCCGCCCGCTCTTCCCCGCCCGGCCCGTGCGGCCGATGCGGTGCGTGTAATCTTCCGCGTCGTTCGGCAGGTCGAAGTTGAACACCACCTCGAGATCGTCGACGTCCAGCCCGCGCGCCGCCACGTCCGTCGCCACGAGAAACTCGAAGCCGCGCCGGCGAAACTTCTCCATCACGCGATCGCGCTGCGCCTGCGAGATGTCGCCGTGCAGCCGGTCGGTCGCATACCCGCGCGAGTGCAGGTGCTCGTCGAGATCGTCGACCATGATCTTCGTGCTGCAAAAAATAATCCCGTAGCGGAAATCGTGCACGTCGATCAACCGCGTCAGCGCCTCGATCTTCGAGCGGCGGTCCACCTCGAAATAAATCTGCTCCACCTGCGGCGCGTTCTTCGCCACCGACTCGATCTTGATCCACTCCGGATCGCGCGAGTAACGCCCGATCAGGTCCTGGATTGCGCGCGGCATCGTCGCCGAGAAAAACAACAGCTGCCGCTCCGCCGGCACCGCCGACAAGATCTTCTCGATGTCCTCGCGAAACCCCATGTCGAGCATCCGGTCCGCCTCGTCGAGAATTACGAGTTGCAGCGTATCGAGTTTCAACGTCCCGCGCTCCATGTGATCCATCACGCGCCCCGGCGTGCCGATCACGACCTGCACGCCCGCCGCCAGCGCGCGAAACTGCCGCTCGTAGCTCTGCCCGCCGTAAATCGGCACACCTGCCACGCCGCGTTTGAAGAGCGCCAGCTTCCCCGTCTCCTCCGCCACCTGCACCGCGAGTTCGCGCGTCGGGCAGAGAATCAACACCTGCACCGCACGCACCTTCGGATCAACTTTCTCGATCGCGGGAATCGCAAACGCCGCCGTTTTACCCGACCCGGTCGACGACATCCCGACCACGTCGCGCCCCGCCAGGATCGCCGGAATCACCGCCGTCTGAATCGGCGACGCCTCCTCGAAGCCCATTTTGTCGACTGCCTTTTGGATCTCGGGCGAAAGCCCCAATTCGCTAAACCGGCGTTTTTCCATGCGGCAATTTGCAGATGCGCCGACCTTTTCGCCAGCCCTCTTTCCGACCAGCCCCATCGACAACCTCGCCGGCCCTGGGAAGGGCAATTTCCTGGCGTCCGCCACCGCGGACTACCCCGGTCCGCCCCCCACCCTTCTCCAGCCCGCATACAACATGTCATACAATGTATGACAAACGC
Organism: Verrucomicrobiota bacterium; assembly: GCA_023430825.1. GTDB lineage: Bacteria > Verrucomicrobiota > Verrucomicrobiia > Opitutales > Opitutaceae > Opitutus. The sequence goes on from JAEYYL010000159.1 coordinate 35,107, forward strand.
GTTCACTTCCACGCATGCACCGCCACCCGGCCGCGCTGGAGTTCACGCCACGAAAATTTCCCGCCTGTCAGCAGGCGCATCAATCGCTTCGGCCACGCGTGCGGCGGACTCACCACCTGCACGCGACTGAAACCCGCCGCACGCAGCATCTCGCACAAACCGATCACATTCGGCGCCCACCAGTTCGTGGGATCGCCGTTCAACTCCCGATCGCGGTAGAACGCCATCGCCGGCGTCCGGCATCCCAGCAGGTCCACCGCGGTCTCCAGCACGAGCAGACTCTTCGTCACCGCCGCCACTTTCTCCAGCGCGAGCAGCGGATGCCGCAGGTGATACAGCACGCCGAGAAAGAAAACGACGTCGAACGTGCCGATGATCTCGGGCGAGAGCGCCATCACCTCCATCTCGCGATCCTCCACCTTCGACCCGAGCACGCGCCGCGCGAGTTCGAAGCCCCGTTTCGTGCCCCAGCCGTCTCCACTCCAGCAATACGAATCGACCGCCACCACGCGCGCCGCCCCGCGCCGCTCGGCCTCGAACGAGAAAAACCCATCCCACGCGCCGAGATCCAGCACGCTCGCGCCCCCCAGCGTCTCCGGCAGTTTCAGCCGCCGCAGCTTCGCCGGCGTGTCGTCGAGCCCCGGCGTCACCACCCCGTCGCCGAGATCGATCCGGTGAAACCACCGGATCGCCGCCACTTCGCGCATCAATTCCTCCCTCGTCACGCGGTCCTCCTCCGTTCCGAGGCAGGAGCCTGCTGGCAGGCGAGCTGACCGCTCACGGTGTGGCTCGCTGCGTGAGCAGCGGGATGGCGATCGTCGGCCAGCAGGCTTCTACCTTCCGGCATCGTTGGCATCACGGCCGTCCTTTCTACCGCACTTGCAGCGTGTCGCCCTCGAACGCGATCCCGAGCGACGGCACCACCACCGCTTTCCGCGCGCCTTCCTTCTTCACCTGTCCCGCGTGCCACGCGTCGTAGCCCGTCTCCTTCGCGACGGCGAGCACCGCCGCGAGGTTCTCCGGCGACACATAAGCCGCGAAGCCGATGCCTTGGTTGAACGTCGCATACATCTCCCGCTGCGCGATTGGTCCCGCCTGCTCCAGAAACTTGAACACCGCCAGCGGCTCGCGCGGATGCGTGATCTCGTAAACGAACGGTTCGTCCAGCCGCATCAGCTTCCGCCAGCCGTGCCCCGTCACGTGCGCGACGTAGTTCAACTTGATCCCTCGCGCCTGACACTCGCGCACAAACGCCACGTAGATCACCGACGGCGCCAGCAGCGCCTCGCCAAACGTCCGCGGATCGCCGAAACCCACCGGCGTCTGGTATCCATCCGGCAAATGCGCCGCAACCCGCCGGCACAGCGAGAGCCCGTTCGTCTGCACACCCGAACTCGCCAGAAAAACGATCTGATCGCCCGCCTGCACGTCGCCCGTGATCCGCAGTTCCTTCGGCGAAATCTTTCCGATCGCCGAACCCGCCAGCACGATCGCCTCCGGCTCGACCACGCCGCCGAGGGTCGGCGTCTCGCCGCCACCCCACACCGCGCCCGCCGTCCGGCAACCTTCGCCAAAACCGTCCACCAGAGCCATCGTGCGCTTCTCGTCGGCGAACCAGCCGGAGTCGCCCACCGCCGCGTGCATCGCGACGGAGATCGGCAGCGCCCCGCAGGTCACGAGGTCGTTGACGATCGTGGCGACCGTATCGATCGCGATCTCGCGATAAAAACATTTCCCGGTCGCCGCATAGACCGCATCCGCCACGAGATTCTTCGTGCCGAGCCCTTCCTCGACATGCGCGAGGTAGTGATCCTTCGCCTCGATCAAATACGCGCTCTCGCCGCGCGTGCTCGGCGGCTCCGAGTAGCCATGGCCTTCGAGCGCGCCCGCAGTCGTGCGCGCCGCCTTCTGGCACGCGCGCTTGAACGCATCGAGTTGATCGTAGCGAACGCCGGAAGATTCGTAGGAAAGACTCATGAGTCGGAATTTCTCCCGCGAATCACGCGAAAGGTCGCGAATAAAAAATCCAATTTCGCGTCCATTCGCGTCATTCGCGGGCAGTGCCTCAGTAAGCCCGCCCTTCGCTCTTCTCGTAATAATTCACGAACGCCTGGTTCACCACACGATAACCGCCGGGCGTCGGGTATTTGCCCGTGAAATACCAGTCGCCGCTATGGTTCGGCACCGCCTTGTGGAGGTTCTCGATCGTCTGGAAAATGATCTCGATCTCGCCCTGCCATTCGATGCCCTTCGGCCGCACGCGCTCCGTGATCTTCGCCGAAATCTCCTCCGGCGTGAACGGCTCGTAAACCTTCCGGACGTGATTCACCGCTCCGCCTCGCGCGATCTCGTCGCGACACGCCCGGTAAATCTCCTCGAGCACGTCCGACTTCCCACGCTCGCGCAATAGCTCGATCGCCGCCTCGAACGCGATGAATTTGCCGATCTCCGACATGTCGATGCCGTAGCAATCCGGATAACGGATCTGCGGCGCGGTCGACGCGATCACGATCTTCTTCGGATTCAACCGCGCCAGCATCCGCAGGATCGACTTCCGCAACGTCGTGCCGCGGACGATCGAATCGTCCACGCACACGAGATTGTCGCCCGGGCGCACCGATCCGTAGGTGATGTCGTAAACATGGCTCGCGAGCTGGTTGCGCATGCTCTCCTGCCCGATGAACGTCCGCAGCTTGATGTCCTTGCTGATGACCTTCTCGCCCCGCGGCCAGTTGCGCAAAATCAGGTCGTCGAGCAACGACTCCGTCAGCTTGCCCGCCGCGCTCGCCTCCAGCACCGCCGCCTTCACCTCGTCCCGCCGGCGCTCGCGCAGCGCCGACATCAGGCCGTAATACGCCACCTCCGCCGTGTTCGGGATGAAGTTGAACACCGTGTTCGCCCAGTCGTGCCCGATCGACTTGATCACCTGATCCGCCAGCCCCGCGCCCAGTGCCTTCCGCTCCTGGTAAATGTCCAGATCGTTGCCCCGCGAAAAATAAATCCGCTCGAACGTGCACGAGGTCTTCGGCAGCGCCGGCGTGAACGCCGCGGACGTCACCGTGCCGCGCTTCTTCACCACCACCACGTGCCCCGGCTCGATCTCGCTCACCTGCTCCGCTGCGAGGTCGAACACCGTCATCAGCGGCGCCCGCTCCGACGCAAACGCCACCACTTCGTCGTTCTGAAACCAAAACGCCGGCCGGATGCCCGAGGGATCGCGCGCGACAAACGTGTCGCCATTGCCAATCAGCCCCGCGATCGCATAACCGCCGTCCCACTTCTTCGACGACCGCGTGAGCACGCGCGTCAGATCGAGATCCTCGCTGATCTTCCGCGACATCTCCGCGCCCTCCAGCCCGCGCGTGCGCAGGTAGCGATAAACGTCCTCGTGCTCCTCATCCAGATAGAAGCCGATTTTCTCCAGCACCGCCTGCGTGTCCGACGCGAAGATCGGATGCTGGCCGATCGCGATGAGGCTGTCGTTCAGCTCCCGCGTGTTCGTCATGTTGAAGTTGCCGCACAACGCCAGATTCCGCGTCGGCCACGAACTCCTACGGAAATACGGATGGCACGCGCTCACGCCGTAACCGCCCGACGTGCCGTAACGCAAATGCCCGAGATAAAGCTCCGCGCCGAAATCGAAATGCTTCTTCACCGTGTCCGGAAACTCCGGATGCACCGTCCCCGCCGCCACCAATTCGCGATACCGCCCCAGCACTTCGCCGAACACGCGATCCAGCGGATTCGGCTGCGTGCTCCGCTCGCGAAACATATAGGGATCGCCCGGCGGCACATCCAGTTTCACGCACGCCACACCCGCGCCGTCCTGCCCGCGGTTGTGCTGCTTCTCCATCAGCAGGAAAAGCTTCTCGAAACCCCACAGCGGCGTCCCGTATTTCTCCTGATAATAGGCGAGCGGCTTCAGCAGCCGCACCACCGCAATTCCACATTCGTGGCCGATGTGTTCGCTCATACTAGGAGCGGCACCGGCGGTGGGCCGGCGATTCAGACTCCCTGCCCGAAGATATCGAGGCAGCCAGGTTGGTCGTCTCCATCATGCGCGTTAAAAGGTCTGATTTCGGCGACGTGTCCAGTTTGGTCAACGGCTTTCTCCAATCCGCGCTCGATCACCGTCCTCCGCGAGACGTTCTCACGCCTCCCATTCGATCACCCCTTTGGGATTTGGTGTTTCCCTGGAGCTTGGAGCTTGGTCCTTGGAGCTTTCTCCCCCTCCGCTCCTTGACCACACCCGCGAACTCCCAAAACATCCCCGGCTCGCACCATGCTGACGCTCCGCGGCTCTCCTGCCCTGTCCCCCTTTCGCCTGCAAAAACTGCAAGCCGACCTCACCGCCACTGGCGTGCCGGTCCGCGCCCTCAGCGCCGAATTCGTCCACGTCGCCGAGCTGGCCGACGCCGCCGCACCGCTCACCGACGCCGAACACGCCGTCCTCGAGCAACTGCTCACCTACGGCCCCAGCCGCGCCGCGCAACGCGTCACCGGCCTCACCCAGGTCGTCGCCCCGCGCCCCGGCACCATTTCGCCGTGGTCGTCCAAGGCCACCGACATCGCGCACATCTGCGG
>JAEYYL010000174.1 GCA_023430825.1 Verrucomicrobiota bacterium
CTGATGATGACCGACATCGAGTAGTCGATGTAGGCCGTCTGCATGATGTCGGTGATGTTGGCGGAGGAGAGTTTCTCGTTCGCGGTGTACATGCGGCGGAAAGTAGCGAGTAGCGGGTAGTGAGTAGCGAGTAGGGTTAGCCGCGCGGCGCGGTCAGGCCATTGATGTAGCCTTGGAGCAGGCGGGAGACCTCATCGAGGTCGGTCTGCAGGTTCAGGGTGTCGGCGTAGCGCAGGTCATGCGCGAGGATCAGGTGATAAAGGCATTCGTCGGCGGAGCCTTGGGCAATGTTGTAGAATCGGACCTTGTCCGGGGTCGTGCGCTTGCGGAAGCCCTCGACGAAGTTGGCCGGAACACTGGCGGCGGCGCGACGCAGCTGGGTGGTGAGGGCGAACAGTTCGTGCTTTGGGAAACGCTCTGTGCAGCGATAGATCGCCAGGGCAAAGGCATGCGCTTTTTGCCACACGACCACATCGCGGAAAGACTGGGACTTCGGGTTCATGCTCGCTACTCGCTACTAAACGTCCAGGAACTGGACGTTCAGGGCATTGTCCTCGATGAACTGGCGGCGCGGGGGGACCTCGTCGCCCATGAGGAGGGTGAAGAGGGCGGCGGCCGTGGCGGCGTCGTTGATGTTGACGCGCAGGAGGCGGCGCTTCTCGGGGTCCATCGTGGTCTCGAAGAGCTGCTTCGGGTTCATTTCGCCGAGACCCTTGTAGCGCTGGATGGAGAGACCCTTGCGGCCGTTGGCGCGGATCTGCGCGACGATGTCGAGCGGCGAGTGGAGCTGGGTGACGTTCTCCGATTTCTGGCCGGGATTTTCGGTGATCGTGTAACGCGGTTCTTCGGTGGCGGTGAAGCGGTTGATCTCGAGGCCGACGGCGGCGACCGCTTTCAACAGCTTCGCCATCTCGGTGCTCTCGTAGATTTCGTGGAGCGTGATGCGCTTCACGGGGCCGAGGGGCTTTTTCGGCTCGGCGGGACTCGCCACAACGGCGACGCCGTTGCCGGTGGGTTCGGTCTGCTCGGACACGTCGGCGTCGAGGTTGTGCGCCTGGCTGAAAGCCGCGCGGGCGGCCTCGTCGCGGAGGAATTCGTGGCTCTCCTTGTTGCCCTCGCGGATGCGCGCGATGTAGCGCGGGAGCGCGTGCGTGGCGGGGTCGTGCTGGTCGAGGTATTCGTTGAGCGAGGCGCCGTAGCGGGTGACGCCGTTGCCGAGTTTTTCCAACGCGGCGAGCGCTTCGACGATCTTGTCGATCTGCGCGGGGGCGAACACGTGGCTGTCGGCGAGACGCGTGAGCACGACGTCCTCGGAGCCGAGCTCGAGGAGGATGCGGTTGAGCTGTTCGTCGTTGTCGACGTATTGCTCGCGCTTCTTGCGCTTGATTTTGTAGAGCGGCGGCTGGGCGATGTAGATGAAGCCGCGCTCGAGCAGGCCCTTCATCTGGCGGTAGAGGAACGTCAGCAGCAGCGTGCGGATGTGCGAGCCGTCGACGTCGGCGTCCGTCATGATGATGATCTTGTGATAGCGCGCCTTGTTGGCGTCGAAGGCGCCTTCGCCCTCGTGGTCGCCGATGCCGGTGCCGCAGGCGGTGATGAGCGTGCGGATTTCCTCGTTGGCGAGGACCTTGTCGATGCGGGCCTTCTCGGTGTTGATGAGCTTGCCGCGGAGCGGGAGGATCGCCTGGTAGCGGCGGTCGCGGCCCTGTTTGGCGGAGCCGCCGGCGGAGTCGCCCTCGACGATGTAGAGTTCGGTGAGCGCGGGATCGCGTTCGGAGCAGTCCGCGAGTTTGCCGGGGAGGCCGCCGCCGTGGAGGGCGCCCTTGCGGACGGTTTCGCGGGCCTTGCGCGCGGCTTCGCGGGCGCGGGCGGCGTTGAGGGATTTGTCGACGATGCGCTTGGCGATGTTGGGGTTGGCGCTGAAGTAGAACATCAGGCCCTCGTAGGTGACGGAGCCGACGATACTTTCGACCTCGGGGGAGAGGAGCTTCACCTTCGTCTGCGACTCGAACTTCGGGTCGCTGTGCTTGATCGAGATGACGGCGGCGAGACCTTCGCGGACGTCGTCGCCGGTGATCTGCGGGTCCTTGTCTTTGAGGAGATTATTGGACTTCGCGTGCTGGTTGATCGCGCGGGTGAGGGCGGAGCGGAAGCCGGAGAGGTGCGTGCCGCCGTCGGGGTTGTGAATCGTGTTGGTGTAGCAGAGGACCTGGTCGTTGTAGGTGTCGTTGTATTGGAGGACGACCTCGACGTGGACCTCGATGGCCTTGTCCTCGAGCTGCTGGGTGGTTTCCTTGTTGAAATTGATCGGCTTCGGGTGGAGCGGCTCCTTGCCCTGGTTGAGCTGCTTCACGAACTCGACGACGCCGTCCTTGTAGTAGAACTTTTCGACGAGGGCGACGGCGGGACGTTCGTCGGTGAAGACGATCTCGAGGCCGGAGTTGAGGAAGGCGAGTTCGCGCAGGCGCTGGGCGATGCGGTCGGATTTGAAGACGGTCGTTTCCTGGAAGATTTCCTTGTCGGGCTTGAACGTGATGAGCGTGCCGGTGCCCTTGGCCTTGCCGATGACCTCGAGTTTGCGGACGGTTTGACCGCGCTCGAACTTCATGTGGTGAACCTGCTGGTCGCGGGAGACCTCGACCTCGAACCATTCGGAGACGGCGTTGACGCACTTGGCGCCGACGCCGTGGGTGCCGCCGGAGAACTTGTAGCCGCCCTGGCCGTATTTGCCGCCGGAGTGCAGGGTGGTGAGGACGAGTTCGACGCCGGGGAGGCCGGAGTCCTTGTTGATGTCGACGGGGATGCCGCGGCCGTTGTCGCGGATGCTGATGGAGCCGTCGACGTGGATGGCGACCTCGATGCGGGAGCAGAAGCCGGCGAGGTGTTCGTCGACGGAGTTGTCGAGGACTTCCGAAACGCAGTGGTGGAGGGCGCGTTCGTCGGTGCCGCCGATATACATGCCGGGCTTTTTCCGGACGGCCTCGAGACCCTTGAGCTGGCTCAGTTTGGAGGCGTCGTAGGCTTCCGCGCCTGCCTGGTTTCTTGCGTTGCGTTCGGACTCGGTTTCGTCGGCCATGAAGGGGATTTTGAGAGGGAAAAGGGAAAGGGAAAAACTGTCGTTCGCGCGCGCGGCACGCGAGGTTTTTGTTCGGAAAAAACCGGTGCAAAACGCCCCTTCTTTTCGGTTTAAACGGGAGGTTTCATTTGACCCGTGTCCCGATAGCGGGGCAGCATCGGAGCGATGCTTACGCCCCTGATTGAAAAGCTGCTGATTTTGCAGGATCGGGACACGCGCCGGCTGGCGCTCGAAGGCCAATTGAAGGCGATACCGCGGGACATCGCGGCGGTGGAGCAGAAGATCGCGGCGGAGAAATCCGCGATCGAGACGGCGAAGAACGAGTTGAAGGAGCTCGAGACGAGGAAGCGCACGATCGAGACGGAGATCGGCGCGACGGCCGACCGGCTCGGGAAATACCGGACGCAGCAATCGCAAGTCCGTAAAAACGACGAGTATCAGGCGCTCGGCCACGAGATCGAGACGACCGAGGCGGCGATCGGCACGCTGGAGGAGCAGGACCTCGAGGTGATGTATGCGATTGACGAGGCGAAGAAAAAATTTGCGGAGGCCGAGGCGGTGTTGAAGGGCAACATCGCGGGGCACGAAGGGCGGATCAAGACCTTGCGCGAGCGGGAGACGAATGTGGCGGCGGAGCTGAAGGCGGCGCAGGCGGAGGTCGCCACGGCGCGGACGCCGGTGGGCGAGCCGGTGTTGCGGCTCTATGATCGCATTGCGGTGCGCAACATGCCGGTGGTGGTGGCGATTCGCGCGGGCAAATGCGCGGGCTGTCATCTGAAGGTTTCGAGCGAGGTGGAGTCGGCGTCGCGGGGCAAAGGCGGCGAACCGGGTGCGGCGCCGCAGCTCGCGACGTGCGATCAGTGCGGGCGGATCGTGTTTTGGGAGAACTGAGCGCGGTTGCGGCTGTCGCTCCTTCCCCTTCATGGCTGCGTCGTGTGAAATCGTCGTGTTCCGCCTTGGCGCGCAGCGTTATGCGCTGCGACTCGACGTGGTGCGGCGCGTGCTGCCGATGGCGGAGTTCGCGCCCTTTCCGAAAGCCCCGGAGATCGTGCTCGGTGTGTTGAACGTCGCGGGCGCGTGGGTGCCGGTGCTCGATGTGCGGCGGCGGTTCCGGCAGCCGGGGCGCGCGCCGCTGCTCGACGACCAGCTCATTCTGGCGCGGCTCGGTTCGCGGGACGTCGCGCTGGCGGTCGACGAGGTGGCCGGCGTGGAAACGTGCGCGAGCGTGGATGTCGCGTCGGCGGATCGCGTGGTGCCGGGGCTCGAGTATGTGCGTGGGATCGTGAAACTCGCTGATGGCGAGACGGTGTTCATTCACGATCTGGAGACTTTCCTTTCGTTGGAGGAAACGCGGGCGCTCGACGCGGCGGCGGGGGAGCTGGCGCGGGCATGACATCGCTGTTGAGCGAGGAGCGGCGGGCGGCGTTGAGCGAGTTCGTGACGGCGCGGCTGGGGATGCGTTTTCCGCCGGACCGGTGGGACGAGCTCGATCACGGGGCGGCGGCGGCGTGTCGCGAACTGGGGGTGGCGGACGTCGCGGGCTGGGTGGACAGCCTGCTCGGCGGCGTGCCGACGTTCACGCAACTCCAGACGCTGGCGAACCAGCTGACCGTCGGTGAGACGTATTTTTTCCGGCACGAGGACGTGTTCAACGTGCTCGGCGGCAAGCTGCTGCCGGAGCTGGCGCGGGAGCGGCGGGGCGGGGCGCGGACGCTGCGGATCTGGAGTGCGGGATGTTCGACCGGCGAGGAGCCCTACACGCTGGCGATGTTGTTGCACGAGACGCTGCCGGATATCGCGGACTGGCGGGTGACGTTGCTGGCGACGGACATCAATTCGCGCTCGCTGGCGAAGGCGGCGCGCGGGGTGTATTCGGAGTGGTCGTTTCGCGGGACGCCGGCGTGGGTGAAGCAGCGGTATTTCCGGCCGCACGGTCGCGGGCAGCACGAGCTGGCGCCGCGGATTCGGGAGATGGTGCGGTTCTTCGGGCTCAACCTGGTGGACGAGGCGTATCCGGCGCGGCTGGCGGAAGGCGGCTTCGATTTCATCTTTTGCCGCAACGTCCTGATGTATTTTTCGGCGGCGTGGCAGGAGGAGATCATCCTGCGGCTGACGTCGGCGCTGGCGCCGGGCGGTCATCTGGTGGTCGGGCCGTGCGACACGGCGCCGGTGTTGACGCAGCGGTTTCGCTCCTTGCCGGAGGCGCCGACGATTTACCGGCGGAAGACGGGCGTGACGGAGCGCAGCGAGCCGCTGCCGGACGCAACGATGACGATGGCGCTGCCGTTGCCGGAGATCGCCGCGGTCGAACCGGCGGCGATGGAGGATCGAGCGGAGTTTTTGTCGGCGAAGGCGGAGGCGTCGGTCGGTCCGGCGCCGGCGAGCGGGAAGTCTGCGGCGGCGAGCGAGCCGGTGGAGTCGCCGCTCGCGGCGGCACGGCGGCGGGCGGATGCGGGGCAGCTCGATGAAGCGTTGGCGGAGTGCGATCGGGCGATCGCGCGGGACAAGCTCGATGCGGCGGCGCATTTGCTGCGCGGGTGCGTGTTGCAGGAGTTGGGGCGCAACGAGGACGCGGCGGCGGCGTTTTCGCGCGTGCTGTTTCTCGATGCGGATTCGCTGATGGCGCATTTCGCGCTCGGCACGCTGGCGCGGCAGGCGGGCGACCGGCGGGCGGCGGCGCGGCATTTCCGCGAGGCGGTGCGATTGCTGGGCCAACTCAATCGCGGGGACGCGGCGCCCGGTGCGGAGGGGCTGACGGTGGCACGGTTGCAAGCCGTGATTGCGGAGGACGAGGGAAGGGCTTCAACGTGAGCGCGAACGAATCATGAACGTGCCCTCCCGCAACGAACTGCGTCCCGCCCGGGCGAAGCCGGCGTCGGTCATCGACTGGGGGGCGGTGCGTGAGCGGCTGGCGCGGGCGGAAGCGGCGGCGAACGCGGCCGGGCATTCGCCGGAGCGGGCGCAGGCGACGCTGCGGCGGCGGGCGCGGGAACTCGCGGCGGGCGACGGACACGCGACGACGGACGTGTCGGGTCGGGTCGAGTATGTGTGTTTCCGGCTGGACGACGCGGTGTATGGGGTGGAGACGACGGCGGCGAGGGAAGTGGTGGCGTTGCGCGAGGTGGTGCCGCTGCCGGGCGTGCCGGCGCATGTGCGCGGCTTGATCAATGTGCGCAGCCGCATTCTTCCCGTGGTGGATTTGAAACGGCTCTGGAACTTCCCGTCGGCGGCCGCGCCGGGAGGGGAGAGCGCGGTGCTCGTGGCGTGGGACGGCGCTGATTTCGGGATCGCGGCCGACGAGATCGTCGGCGTTCGTTCGACGGCTGGGTCGGGGCTGCGCGCCGTGACCGATGCGAGCCATCTCAATTCCCGTCATCTGAAAGGTCTGACGACCGACTGCATTGTGCTGGATCTGGCGGCCTTGCTGCCGGATCTGGTCGTCGACGAAACGCCCGAAGGCTGAAATCCCCTCCCCTATGAACTGGTTCAACAACCTCTCCACCCGTGCCAAACTGATGGTGGTGTTTGGCGCGATGATCGTGCTCTTCGCCGTCGCGATGGGCTCAGCCTACCTCAGCATCGACAACCTCCTCGCGACGCAGGCAGACGTGCGCGACCGGCAGGCGAACGTGAGCGACTTCTCGCGGCTGGACTCCAATCACAATGTCACCCGCGTGGCGGTGTTGATGATTTTCGCGGCCGGCGATCAGGCGGAGCGGGTGCGGCTCGCGGGGAGCGTGCGCCGCGCCAACGAGGAGAACACTGAACTGCTGGCGCGACTGGAGGCGCGCAATCTCGGGAACCCTGAACTGCTGCGGTCGCTTCGGGAGTATGTCGCGGCCCGGAACCTTTACGTCACCACGCGGGAACGCGTGATGCAGCTGGCCGAGGCCGGGGATCTGGCGGAGGCGCGCCAGATTTCCTTCGGTCCGAACAACGAGCGTTATCAGGCGTTGCGCCAGATGGGAGAGGCGATGTCGCGCCAGTCGGAGCGCGAGGCGGAGGCGGCGCTCGCGCATTCGCGCGACACGGCGGACCGGGCCCGGGCGGTGTTTGCGGTGATCAGCGCGGGCGTGATCCTGTGCAGCCTGGTGGGCGTGGTCGTGCTCGGTCGGCTGATCGTGGACCCGTTGCGGGACTTGCTCGCGGCGGCGCAGCGCGTGTCGGCGGGCGACCTGCGCGCGACGGTGAAGCTCACGCACACGACGGACGAAGTCGGCGTGCTCGCGCAATCGTTTGCGACGATGCTCGATAATTTCCGGACGGTGCAGACCGAGATTCAGGACGGCGTGAACGTGATCGCATCGGCGGCGAGCGAGATTTCCACGGCGACGGCGGAGATGGCGGCGAGCGCGACGGAGACGGCGACGGCGGTGAGCCAGACGAGCACGACGGTGGAAGAGGTGAAGCAGACGGCGCAGGTGTCGGCGCAGAAGGCGGGCAACGTCGCGGACGTGGCGCAGAAGGCGGCGCAGTCGGCGCAGGTGGGGCGCAAGGCGGTCGAGGAGTCGGTCGGCGGGATGCAGGCCATCCGCGAGCAGATGGAGGTGATTGCGGACACGATCGTGCGGTTGAGCGAGCAGAGCCAGGCGATCGGCGAGATCATCGCGTCGGTGAACGATCTTGCGGAGCAGTCGAACCTGCTCGCGGTCAACGCCTCGATCGAGGCGGCGAAGGCGGGCGAGCACGGGCGGGGCTTCGCGGTGGTGGCGCAGGAGATCCGCAGCCTGGCGAGCCAGTCGAAGGAATCGACCGGCCAGATTCGCACGATTCTCAACGATATCCAAAAAGCCACTACAGCGGCGGTGATGGCGGCGGAGCAGGGCAGCAAGGCGGTCGACCAAGGCGTGAAGCAGGTCGGCCAGTCGGGCGAGACGATCCGCGCGCTGGCGGAGAGCATCGTGACGGCGTCGCAGGCGGCGACGCAGATCACGGCGTCGAGCCAGCAGCAATTGATCGGGGTCGACCAGGTGGCGGTGGCGATGCAGAGCATCCTGCAGGCGAGCAAGCAGAACGCGACGGGCACGCAGCAGGCGGAGGCGGGGGCGCGCAATCTGAACGAGCTGGGCCAGAAGCTGAAGAAACTGACGCAGCGATTCACGGTCTGAGCGCGCCCTTCGTCCCGTGCACCGGTTCGTTCCTCCCGCTTCCCGATGAAAGATCCCGCGTTTCACCAGCGGCTCCTCGCCACGTTTCGTGG
>JAEYYL010000218.1 GCA_023430825.1 Verrucomicrobiota bacterium
GAGTTCGCGGTAGAACGCGGCGAGCAGGTGGGCGGCGTGTTGCCAGGAGTAGTTGGCCAGCACGTGGGTGCGAGCGCGGGCGCCGCGGTCGGCGAGCGCGGCGGGTGGTTCAGCGAGCGCGGCGACGAGCGCGGCGGCGTAGTTGTCCCAGGATACGCACCAGCCGGCGCCGGCGGAATCGAGCGTGCGCCAGGGCGTGGTGTCGGTCGTGAGCACGGGGACGCCGTGGGCCATCGCTTCGGCGACAACGAGGCCGAAATTCTCGCTGTGCGAGGGCAGCAGGAAAAGGGAACCGACGGCGTAAGGTGCGGGGCGGTCGCGACCGTCGAACACGCGCACCCGACCGGCTCCGGACGCGCGCATCACGTAGGCTTCGAGTTGTTCAGGTCTGTAGTCCTCGGGCAGGCCAACGACGAGGAGGAGCCAGTCGGCGGGCGCGCGTTCGAGCCACACATCGATGAGTTCGAGGACGCGCTTCTTGCGATGAAGCCGCGAATAAAACACGGCCGTCGGCCGGCGATCGACCTCGGGGCAGGCGGTGCGCCAGTGCGCGCGGGCGACAGCGAGATCGGCGTCGGTGGGCGCGGCGACGCCGTTGGGGGCGACGCAGACGGGTTGGTTGAAACCGAGGGCGCGGATTTCGGCGGCTTCCTCGTCGCTCGTCGCGTGCCAGCCGGCGGCGGATTCGAACGCGCCGGGGTGGAGGAAAGCGCGCGCGATCTGTTTGCGCCAGCCGCGGTGATTCCAGGCCCACGCGCTCATCATGCCACGGGGCGAGATGACGAGTGGGACGCCGGCGGATTTGGCGCGGCGATGCGCGTAATGAAGCGTGCGCAACCAGATCGAGTGGTGATGGACGACGTCGCAGGGAACGGAGTCGAGGCGCCGGCGCAGGTCGCGCGATGGGCAGAGCGCGCCGGGCGCGTCGCGAAGGAAAACGTGCTGGTTGAAGCGTCCGTCGGCGTGCTCGCTCGCGGTGTGCGGATGAGTGGCGAGCAGGGAGACGTCGTCGCCGGCGTCGGCGAGCGCGCGAGAGAGCGCGAGGACGGACCGGCTCGGACCGCCGTAGCGTTCCTCAAGACTCGGCACGATTTGGCAGAGATGCATCTCAGCGGAAAAGCTTCAGGCGGCAGCGAGGTTAAATATTTTTAACCACGGATGAACACGGATGAACACGAATGCCGAACTACGGGATGCTGGTTGCGCAGGTTCATCACCGCGGGGTCGGGCGCGGCTTGATCGGGCGGCAGGGTTGGCCGACGCAGATTTGGTGCGGGGGTTGGTCGCGCACGACGACGGAGCGCGCGCCGATCACGCAGAGTTCGCCGATGGTCACCCCGGGGCCGACGAACACGTCGGCGCCGACCCAGGCGTTTTCACCGATCACGATCGGACCGGTAACGAGCGGCATGTCCCAGCGCAGGAAGTCGTGCGTGCCGGCGCAGAGGTGGCAGTTCTGGCTAACGTTGGCGCCGCGGCGCAGCGTGATGCGGCCGAGGTTATAGACGATCACGTGGCGGCCGACCATCGAGCGCGGCTCAAGCCGCAAGCGCCACGGATACGTGATGCGCACGGTGGGGAAGACGACGACCTTGGACGGCTCGGGAATGTCGGCGCCGAAGAGACGCAGCAAGCGCGCACGAAAACCGTGCAGCGGACGGGGGCTCCAGCGGAAGACGGTCGCTTGCACGAAGGCCCAAAACCAGCGCAGCAGCACTTCGCGGCGCGGGTCAGGCGTGACGCAATTCTGTCCGAGATAAGGCGGTTCGTCCGTCATGGAGTGAAATTACCGGGGTGCGCGAGGGTCACTTCAACGTCGAAAAGTCCTCCAGCAAGCGCGTGGCAAACCGGGGAAAATCGTAGGCCTGCGCGTCGAGGCGTGCTTGTTGTGCGAGCAGAGCGCGGCGTGGCGCATCGGCGACGAGAGCGGCGAGCGCGTCGGCGAGGCGGTGGGCGGCGTCGGGCGCGGTGTGATCGAAGACGAGGCCGTTGACGCCCTCGCGCACGAAGTCGGTGAAGCACGGCAGTTGTGAAACGACGGGCACGGCGCCGGCGGCCATGGCTTCGACGACGGCGACGCCGAAGGTTTCGCCCTGCACCGCGAGGCTTGGATAACAGAAGACGTCGATCGCGCGATACACCGCGACGAGTTTGTCGGGGTCGAATTCGGGTGCGCGGATTTCGAAACGGTCGCGCGGGAGTGCGGCGGCGAGTGCGTGCTCGAGTTCGGCGAGGAAGTCCGGACCGGAGCCGCCGCGCGCAATGTCGGACGGGCCGCAGAGCAGCACGCGCCAAGGCGGAAGGTCGGCGCGCGCGGCGAGCAGACGGAGGGCGGCGGCGAGGAGCGTGAGGCCTTTCTCGCGATTGAGGCGGCCGATGAAACCGATCGTGACGAAGTCGGCGGTGCGGCGGTCGGGCGCGCGCGCGAGCGATTCCCAGTCGATCGGGTAGCCGAAGACACGCGTCACGGGCTGCAGACGCGGATTCTCCGCGACGACGGCGCGCTCGATCGGCGAGCTGACAGCGAGGACGCGATCGATGCGGCGGTAGAGCCGATATTGGCCTTTGGGGACGCGGCCGGTCATCACGATCACGCGACCGGCGCGGCGGCGCGAAAGGGCGAGCAGCAGCGGGAGGGCGATGCAGTTTACGATCGCGACGTCGCCTGGCGGCAGCGCGCACCAGACGCGGAAACTCCAGAGGAAGTCGCGCCAGAGGTTGCGCGGGAGGTTCGCGGTGTGGGCGTCGCCGTGCAGACGAAGATGGCGGAGGTTGCC
>JAEYYL010000231.1 GCA_023430825.1 Verrucomicrobiota bacterium
GCACCTTGTAGCGCGCGAGCAGAGCCGTCGCGCGCGCATCGCCCGACGCGATCACTTTCGCCGGCTCGCGAATCCACTCGATCAACCGGCTCTCCGGCAGCAGCGCCGTGATCCCGCCGAGCGGCGGACCGAACCCTTCGTGCGTCAACGCATGACACGCCGCGCACGTCTCCGCGAAGAGCATTCGGCCCCGCGCGATCGTTTCCTCATCGCCCGCATACCGCGCCGCGCTGACACCAGCCGAATTCGCCTCCGGCCGCGCCCGCACCACCTCCTGCGCATAAACGCCACCGACGCAGACCAAGGCCATCGTCGCCGCACGCACTCCGAGCCCGACTGGACGAAAAAAATTCATCCCGATTCTTGCGCCTCTTTGCGCCTTTTTGCGGCCCATCGGTTCGGCATCGTCGCTCCCACGCGCCACGACTGGCCCACTCTACCAGCAGCGCGGCGACTCATTTTGATCCGTGTTCATCCGTGGTTTCCACAAATCCTCCATCACGGCGCAAACGCATACACCGCATACGCGATCCGCTCACTATCGCCCGACCAGCACGGCACGTTGAACGAACCGTTCCCGCCCTGAAACCGCACGACCTCCCGCCACGCGCCGCCGTCCACCGGAATCAATCGCAACACATACTCGCCATCCGGTGGATGGCCGGTGTCCGGCATCACCTTCGTCGACAGGATCGCGATCCACTTTCCGTCCGGCGACGGATGCGGAAACCAGTTCGAATAATCATCATCGGTCACCTGCTCCTGATTCGCGCCGTCCGGCGCCATGCGCCAGATCTGAAACGTGCCCGAACGATTCGAGTGAAAATAAATCCATTTTCCGTCCGGCGTGTAGTCAGGCCCGTTGTCGTTGCCCGGCGCCGTCGTCAGCCGCGTCTCCGGCCCGCCCGCCACCGGCACCGTGTAAACATCGTAGTTGCCGCCCCGCGCCGCGCAGTAAGTGAGCGTGAGCCCGTCCGGTGACCAGCCATGCCAGAGCGCCGGCGCCGCCACGTCGACGCGCTTCGGCACGCCGCCGTCGATCGGCAACAGATACATCAGCGATTGCCCCGTCTCCGTGAGGTCGCTGATCACCAGCTGAGTGCCGTCCGGCGAGACACCATGATCGTTGATGCAGCGTTGCGCGAATCCGGTGTCGATGACCACTGGCGGCTCCCTCCCGCTCACATCGATCCGCTCGATCCGGCCGTCCCGGTTGAAAATGAGCGACTGCCCATCCGGCGCGAAATGCGGCGCCTCCATCTTCCCCGGCGCGCGAAACACCACCTGCCGCTCGAGCGACGCCACCGCGACGAACTCGAGCGCCGTCGACTCGATCGCCGCCGACAACGGTGCGCTCGAGCCGAGCGCGAAGAAGAGGGCCGCGGAAAACCAAAACAGCGAACGAGCAGGCATCGGTGCGTGGGGTTGGGGGTGCGCAGACCAGACGCTCGGCCGGCCAAAAAGTTGGTCAATTTCTAAACGCTCGCATCCACCGCCCCACCCTCCACCGGACCGTTTCACCGGAGGACGGACGTCCCGGTCCTTTCCTCACTCCCGCAACGTCGCCTGCACCTTCTTCGGCAGCTTCGCCACCACAAGATCGTAGCTCCGGCGAATCCGCCGCTCCAGTTCCGCCGCCGGCAGCGCGAGCAGATCGCTCACCCGCACCCAGTGCCGTTTCGCGCAATACGGCGCCTGCGTCACGCCGTCGATCTCGGTCAACGCGTCGAACTCGTCCGGCGTGCACTTGAACACCACGCCGTCGATCGTCTCCGCCTCCAGCGCAATGATGAGAAACATCTTGCCCGCCACCTTGAACACGAGGCACTCGCCCCACTGCTTCGTCCACGTCGTGTGCGGCAGCGACAGCGCAAAGTGGCGGAGAGCTTCAAGGCGCATCCCACCTGATTGCCCCCGTTTACCCACCCAATCAAGCCCGCGAAAGTGCGCCGCGACCCGCCGCTCAACGCTCGCCTTTCGCCCCCGCGACGCCCGCCGGCAACGCCAGCGGCTCCACCGCGCCGCGACTTTTTCTCACCCACGCGAGGGGTTCGAGCAGTCGCCCCCGCGGTCGCCGCAGCCAGAAACGAATCAGCCAGCGCCGCCGCCAGAGCCGATTTCCCAGCGCCGCGCTCCTCGCCTCGATCTGCTCGGCGCTCCACCGCGCGAGAATGAACGCCAGCCCAAAACTGATCAGCGCAAACGCGACCCACACCCCCACCGATCCGAACGCGAAGCCGGCCGACCGGCCCGCCCTGGCGACGAGTTGCTGCACCGGAATGTGCAGCAGATACAGCGAGTAACCGCACGCGCCGATCGGGGCGATCCGCCGCTCCCAACCGAGTCGCGGCGAACGCGACAACAGCAGACACTCGAACGCCGCCGCCAGCAGCACGCGCAGCGCCACCCACTCGATGAGCGCCCACCCCTGCCATTGCCCCGCCGTCAACGCCGCCGCCGCCGCGAGCATCGTCGCATACGGGCGCGAAAACACCCGCGCACCCGCCAGATGGCGCATCGCCAGGAACGCGCCGAGCGACCACTCCGCCCACCACCGCGCCGGAAAATAGTGCAGCCAGGCCACCTCGCTCAAATGCGGCCCGACAAAGGTGAAGCAAGCCGCCGCCGTCCACGCCACCGTCATCGCGAACCCCGCCGAGCGGCGCGCCAACAGGTAGAGGAAAACCG
Organism: Verrucomicrobiota bacterium; assembly: GCA_023430825.1. Taxonomy (GTDB): domain Bacteria; phylum Verrucomicrobiota; class Verrucomicrobiia; order Opitutales; family Opitutaceae; genus Opitutus. The sequence goes on from JAEYYL010000231.1 coordinate 2,689, forward strand.
GATACAGCAGGTCGAGCTGCCATTGCGCCGCCACATACCAGTGCGCGTAGTTGATCGAATAAAAATACCCGGGATAGAGCGTCTTGAAGAGCGACGCGTTGACCACCAGCTTGCGCAGCCCGTCCCACGTGAACGGATGATCGAAGCTCACGAAATACGAAAACAACAACGCCACCCAGAACGCCGGCACCAGCCGCCAGAAACGCCGCCAGAGGAAAAAGCGCACGAAGGCGCGCCGCGCCCGCCCGCCTGCCTCGCAGCGGGAACGCTGATAAGCCCGGTGCGCGAAATAGCCCGCGACGATGAAGAAGATCGCCACCAGCCGCTCCGGCCCCGGCAATCCGCGCGCCAGCATCTGCCCCAGATCCCAGGCGCCCGCGCTCGCCAGCGGCGCGAGCGCCTGATGGAACGCCGCGGGCGCGCCATACGGCCCGGAATACGCGTGAAAGAACACGACGCCGATGATCGCCAGCGCGCGCACCGTCATCGCCCGATCCAGCCGGATGCGCAAGGGAGCGTTCGCCCGCGCAGCGGTCGCTGAAGAGACAGTCGTCGAGGGAAGGCCGGGCACGGTGTTTCAATCGGGCGGCGGCCCGAGGGGTGTCCGCATTACGGAGCCGGCCATTCTCGGCGCAACGATGCGCCTGCGCTTTTACGCAGCGTCCGGGTTTCACCGGTGCCCCCCACAGGATTCCGCTCCATCCCCCAACGTAGTGCGGTGCTTCAGCTCGCACCGAAGCCGTCAAAAATCCGCGTGAAGAAGCATCGCCCTCGCTCGTCGAGCGATCTTCGAAAACGTCCGACCGTCCCTCAGCGCAAAAACAGCACGCACACCGGTTTCGGCGCCGCCACCGCCGGCCCGGTCGGCGTGAGCCGCCCTGTTTCCGCATCGACCCGAAACACCGCCATGCTGTTCGAATTCTGATGACCGCACAGCAGCCACGCACCGTCGGGGGTCAGCCCGAAGTTCCGCGGCTGTTCACCGCCGCACGGCACGATCTCGATCCGCGTCAGCGCGCCCGTGTCCGGATCGCGCGCGAACACCGCGAGACTGTTGTGCCCGCGATTCGCCGCGTAAACGAAGCGGCCGTTCGGATGCACGCGAATCTCCGAGGTCGTGTTCCGGTCGGTAAAATCCTCCGGCAGCGTCCCGACCCGCTGGAACGGTTTCACCACGCCCGCCGCTGCATCGTAGCGGCAAGCCGTGATCGTGTTGTCGAGTTCGTCCAGCACGTAGAACGACTTTCCGTCCGGCGAAAATTTCGTGTGTCGCGGACCCGCCCCCGGCTCGATCGTTGCAAACGCCGGTTCGTGCGGCGCGATCGTGCCGTCCTCCGGCGACAATGAATACGCGAACACGCGGTCCAGTCCGAGATCGGCCACCAGCGCGAGCCGGTTGTCCGGCGAGATCGTCACCGAATGCGGATGCGGCGCATCTTGGCGCGGCTGACTCGGCCCAACCGGCCCTTCCTGCATCAGCAAACTCCCGCGCGGTCCCACCCGTCCATCGTCCAGCAGCGGAAACGACGCGACATAACCGCCGCCATAACTCGCGACGACCACCATGCGGCCCGTCGTATCCACGGCGATGTGACACAGCGAACCGCGTCCCGTCGACTCTACGTTGAGCGGCGTCAGCGCTCCGCTCGCGGCATCGACCGCAAACGCCGCCACCGCGCCCGAGTTCTTCCCGTCCGCTCCCGCCACTTGCGTTAGCGCATAGACGATCCGGCCGTTCGGATGCAGCGCGAGAAACTCGGGGTTGGACAACTCCGCGACCAACTCGGGTGTCGAGAGCGCGCCCGTTTTCGCATCGAGCCGCACCGCATAGATGCCGCGACTGTCCGCGCCGGTGTAGGTGCCCAGCAAGGCGACGTGTTCGCGACCGTGGGCGAGAGCCGCGGCGCCGGCGGCGAGGAGGGAAAGAAGAAAGCGACGCATGCCGAAAGGTGCGAAGCCCGCGCCCTCACTGGCGAGCCTTTTGCACCCGCCCTGTTTGGGTGTGGATAAGTCAGATCCAGGCCCTCGCTCAACGCCGCGCGAACAGAAAACGATCGCGGCCCGTCAGGTCGCGGCGCGATTCCACCTGCGACAAACCCACCCGCGCCGCCAATTCGGCCAGCGCCGCGTGCTGCGCGATGCCGGTCTCCAGCGCCAGCCAGCCGCCGTCCGCCAAGCGCGACGGTGCGCCCTCCACAATCTCGCGCAAATCGCCCAAGCCATCCGGCCCGTCTCCCGTGAGCGCTTCCAACGGCTCGTGGCCACGGACTTCCGGCGCGGTCTCCGCGGTTTCCTCCGACGTAAGATAGGGCGGATTCGACACGATCAGGTCGAAACGCGCCTCGTCCGGCACGGCGTCAAACCAGCTCGATTTCAGCCACGCCACGCGCCCCGACAGACCCGTCTTCACCTCGTTCTCCGCCGCCAGCGTGAGCGCGTCGTCACTCACATCCGTCGCCGTCACCGCCGCCTCGGGCCAGGCTTTCGCCAGCGCCAGCGCGATGGCGCCCGTGCCCGTCCCCAAATCCAGGATACGCGCCGGCGGCGGCGTCACGAGCGTCGTGAGCGTTTCCACCAGCAGCTCCGTCTCCGGCCGCGGAATCAATGCGCGACGATCCGTCTTCAGCGTGAGCCCGAAAAACTCCGTCTCGCCGATGATGTATTGCAACGGCTCGCGCTGTCCGCGCCGCCGCACCATCGGACGAATGCGCTCCAATTCCGCTTCGGCGAGCAGCCGCTCGAACTGCACGTAGAGCTGCATGCGCTTCAGGCCCAGCCCGTGGCCGACGATCAGCTCGGCGTTCAGCCGCGGGTGCTCCACGCCCTTCGCGGCGAAAAAGTCCGTCGTCTTCTTGATGATTTCCAGGACGGACAGCATATCAATCGTCGTCGGAACGCGACGCGCGCGCCGGCGCGCCGGGCAACGCCACGCCCGTGAGCGCTGCGAGTTTTTCCTCGTAATCCGCCTTCTGCAGCGCCGCGACGATCTCCTCGATCCCCCCTTCGAGCACCTGCGGCAGGTTGTAAAGCGTCAGCCCGATGCGGTGATCCGTCAGCCGGTTCTGCGGAAAATTATACGTGCGAATCCGTTCACTGCGATCGCCCGAGCCGATCTGGCTTTTCCGCGTCGCCGCGTATTTTGCGCGCTCTTCGTCCTCGCGCCGCTGCAGCAGCCGCGAGCGCAGCACTGTCATCGCGCGCGCCTTGTTCTTGATCTGCGAACGCTCGTCGGCGCACGTCACGATCAACCCCGTCGGCTTGTGCACGATCTGCACCGCCGAGTCCGTCGTGTTCACGCCCTGCCCTCCCGGCCCGCTCGCGCGCGTCACCGTGATTTCGAGCTCCTGCGGATCGATCTGCACGTCGACCTCCTCCGCTTCCGGCAGCACTGCCACCGTCACCGTCGACGTGTGAATCCGCCCGTTCGCCTCCGTCACCGGCACGCGCTGCACGCGGTGCACGCCGCTCTCGAACTTGAGCTGCTTGTAAACGTCCGTGCCCGTGATGAGGAAAATCACTTCCTTGTAGCCGCCGCGCTCGGACGTGCTGCTGCTCATCGGCTGGATCTTCCACCCGCAGTTGTCCGCGTAACGCGAATACATCCGATACAAGTCGGCGGCGAACAGGCTCGCTTCATCGCCGCCGGTGCCGGCGCGGATTTCCATCACCGTGTTGCGCGAATCCGTCGGATCGGGCGGTATCATCGCCAGCAATACAGCCTCCTTCAACGCGGCCCGCCGCCGCTGCAATTCCGGCAGTTCCGCGACCGCGAGTTCGCGCAGGTCCGGATCGGCCGCCGGGTCCTTGCTCATCGCGAGCGCCTCCTCCGTTTCGCGCTCGAGCCGGGCGAATTCGCCATGGTCCGCGACGAGCTGCTGCACCTTCTGCTGCTCGCGGGAAATCTCCGCCGCCCGGCGCGGATTCGCGTAGAAGGCCGGGTCGGCCATCTGCGCGTCGAGTTCGTCGAGGCGGCGTTGAAACGGAGCAATGTCGGGAAGTTCTTCCATCGAATTCAGGAGCGAGAGCAGACAGCGGCGATTTGCGAATTGCGCGCCCCGCCGCAGACGGCTTGGCTGCCGGCAATCGTCTCGCCAGGCCCATCCGCCTAGCGGTGCCGATCAGCAATGGCCACCACGCTTTTCACTCAAAACACGATCGCCTGCATTTGGGATTTCGACAAGACCTTAATCCCCGATTACATGCAGTCGCCGCTCTTCCGGCGCTACGGAATCGACGAGGCGACGTTCTGGGAGGAGACCAACAAGCTGGCCGAGCACTACCGGCTGCGCGGCTATCACCTGTCGCCCGAAATCAGTTACCTCAATCATCTGCTCACCTACGTGCTCGCCGGTCCGCTCGCCGGCTTGAGCAACAAGATCCTGCGCGCGTGCGGCGAGGAAATCCGTTTTTACCCCGGCCTGCCGCAGTTTTTCGACCGCGCCAAGGGCTTCGTGCGCGAGCGCCCCGAATACGCCAAGCACGACATCGCCCTCGAACACTACGTCGTCAGCACCGGCATCGCGCCGATGATTCGCGGCAGCGCGATTGCGAAACACATCGACGGCATCTGGGCGTGCGAGTTCATCGAAAACCCGCTGCAACCCGGTTTCCTCCAGCAGAAGGAACTCTCGATCGGAGACAGTCCCGCCGCCATCGCGCAGATCGGCATGGTCATCGACAACACCACGAAGACCCGTGCGATTTTCGAGATCAACAAGGGCACGAACAAAAACCCCGCCATCGACGTGAATTCGAAAATGGCCGCCGAGGATCGCCGCATTCCCTTTCAAAACATGATCTACATCGCCGACGGCCCGAGCGATGTCCCGAGCTTTTCCGTGGTCAAGAGCGGCGGCGGCAAGGCCTACGCCGTTTACAACCCGGACAAATCCGAGGAGTTCGCGCAAAACGATCGTCTCCTGCAATCCGGCCGTATCCACGGCTACGGGCCCGCCGATTACACGGAGAAAAGCAGCACGGCGCAGTGGCTGCGCATGCACATTCACCAGATCTGCGATCGCATCGTAACCGATCGCGAAGCCGCAGTCGCCTTGAAGGCGGCAAAACCCCCGCGCCACCTCAATGCCACGCCCGCCGAGCTCGCCGCGCGCGCCGCAGCCGCCGCGCCGAAACAGTCGTCGTTTCTCGACGAAAGCTGAGTCGGACCCGCCGCAGGCGGTGGAGCCCGTCGCCGCCGGTCGGGCTGTTTGGAGAGCGATAGACCATCAACCCGACGAGGACGTCGGGTTCCACCTTTTGGCGGCAACCTCCCCGACAGGCTGCCCCTTCGATGGCATGAGTCCGCTGAGTTGGGCGCGACTGACGCGCCGCCCGCTTGTTGGACGCGGCCTGCTGATCGCGCTCACAAAAAAGGCGCGCCACTTTTGGCGCGCCTGAAACATTCAGATTTTCGACCGATCAGGTGCTGGGGCTGACCGGAGGCAGGTCGACCGGCGTAACCGGAGGAGTGATGACCGTCGGCGGGGCTTCCGTTCCCGGAGAGGGCTGTGCGACTGCGGGAGGCGGCGCGACGGGAACGTTGACCACCGTCTCCGCCACGCTCGCACCTTGTTGCGCACCGGTATTGGTGGAGGCCGTAATCGCCGCCGCGCTGATCGGGCTGCCGACCGCCGCCGCCGCGCTCACCGCGCTCTGCGTTACGGTCTGGAGCGTCTCCGCCGCAGAGGCATTGGCCGCGGCCACCGCTTGAGCGACCGCGGGCGCGTCGCCGCCAGCGGCCTGCGCCGCCGCCGCCGCCTGCGTAACCTTAACTTCGACCACTGTCTGCGCCGCCGTTTGGCTCACCGCCGCCGCCGCCGCCGGTGCAGCACGCACCGCCGACTCGACGATCGACGCGACGGCCGTGTTCACCGCCGCCGTCGAGCCGCCCGTCGCCGATCCCGTCGTCACCGCGGCCGCCACTGCGGTTTCCACGAACTCCGCGGCAAGTTGCGGTTGGGCGCTAGACGCCGCGCTCACCACCGCCGCCAGGACCGCCGTCGCCGTGTCCGCGCCGCCAGCCGCCGAGGTGTTGGCCGCGACATTTCCCGCGACCGCCGCCACTGCTTCCTGCAAAAGAGCCGCCACGGTCAAACCGGTCTGGCCCGAAGCGGCAATCGCCGCCTCCAGGGTCGCCGTCGTCGCGCCGGCCTGATCGCTGCCGCCCGACGCGGCCTGGCCGAAGGGAACGTCCACCGTCACGCCATTGCCCAGATTCAGGGTCACCACACCGTCCAGCGTTGCCACCGTCGTGTTGCTCGTGCCCGAGGCGGTAAACACCACGCTCGTGCCGTAAACCGTGCCCCGCGCCGCTGCGACACCCTTGGGCGTGCGCACCCCGTAACGATTGACCGCCTTCTTCGCCGCATCGAGGGTCGAGATGATGTTGCCCTTCTTGAGATCGAGCAGCGCTTCCTGCGCCGTCACTGTTTCACCCTGCTTGGTCACCGAAAGTTTTTCGACCAACACCGTTGTTTCGGGAGTGATTGTCGCCACCGCGCCCGGGATCGCCTCGAGGTAAACCTCTCCGCCCGCCGCCGTTGTAATCGTCGAGCCTTCCGGCACCACCATCCCCACCGTCACCGGCTGCGAGGTAGTCTGGCCAGGGAGTTGAACCTCTGCGCTTCCTTGAACCTTGAGCACCGTCGCTTGGTGAGCGTGGGCACTCGCGAGCACGCCTGCCGCAAATGCGAACAGGGCGAAGAAAAATCGAACGGTTGGGAGCGGTTTCATGGGAGCTGGATCAGGATGAAAGGTTGTGATTCGCCGGATACTCGGGAATAACCCCTACATATCTTCGGGATATTGCCCGATGCAATTCAATTTTCGGGTGTAGCATTCCGCATGCGAACCGAGGCCCCAGTCGCTGCAAAGCTGCCCATAAGCTCGAACACCCTCACCGGCTCGGCCTTGCCCCGGACCGGGAGCGAACCGCAAGGCCTTAGCTTGAACTCGTCGCGCAGCAGCGGCTCCAGGGTCTCCCCCAGCAGAATTCCCGTCTTCAGCTCCTTGTTCATACTTTCGAGCCGCGAGGCCAGATTCACCGCATCGCCGATCGCCGTGAACTCCATGCGGCGCGGCGAGCCCACGTTGCCGATCAGCACCACCCCGTGGTTCAATCCCACGCCCATCCGAAACGCAGGGCGGCCTTCCGCCCGCCATTTCTCGTTGAGCTGCGTCAACACCGCCTGCATCGCCAGCGCCGCTCGCGCCGCCGCGGAAGCATCCGCGGCAACGCCCTCGCTCGCCAGGTCCCCCCACACCGCCATCACCGCATCGCCGATGAATTTGTGCAGCGTGCCACCCTCCCGGTGAATGCAGTCCACCATCGCCGCCAGGTATTCGTTCAACTGCGCGATCAGCTCATCGTCCTTCAACCGTTCCGCCAGGCTCGTGAAATCCCGGAGGTCCGAGAAAAGGATCGTCACCGGACGCCGCTCGCTGCTCACCGCGGCGATGTTGCGGCCGTCCTTCATCATTTTCTTGAGCAGCGCCGGGGACAGATAGGTCCCGAACATCTGATTCACCTGCTCACGTCCTTTCTGTTCTTCGCGCACTCGCCGTCCGATCACCAGAAAATGCAACCCCGCGAAGCCCAGCAGGGGCGCCATCATCGGCAGCCACAGGCTGAAATGAATCCAGGCCGCGAACGCGGCCACCCCGTAACCCGCCGCCACCGCCACACCGAACCCACCCAGCGTCCACACCGAGCGTTTCAACCCGATTCCCACCCCGGCGTATCCGAGCACGATCGCGCCGAGCCACACCGCCCATTCCGGCGCACGCCGCGCAAAGTCGTCCCTCAACACGTTGTTCACCGCATTCGCGTGGACCAGCACCAGCGGCGAGCTCGGACTGAGCGGCGTCGGTCCCACGTCCGCCTTGCCCGTCACCGTCTGCCCGATGAACACGATGCCTCCCTCGAGCGGCGGCAATTCCCCATCCGCACCGTTCTCCAAAAACCGGTCGTGCAACCTCACCATCGCCTCGAAATAGCCCAGCAACGCGAAATCCGAGCGATCACCTTCCTGATCGTAGCGATAGTTCAACAACAGCCGTCCGCCCGCATTCACCGGCACCCGCCGCTCACCGTGGGCACGAGTCTTCAGATACACCGCGTCGCCCAGCCGCACGCGCACGTCCTCCGGCGCCACGCCGTAATACGCCATCAAGGTCTGCAGCGACAGCGACGGATACACCGCGTCACCCACCCGCACCACCAGCGGCACCTCCCGGCGGATTCCTCCCAGGCCCGGCGGCGTATCCGCAAATCCATACACGCTCACCGCACGCAGCGCCGGGAAGGGTTTCAACGCGAAACCGTCTCCCAGCAGCTTCGAACGGTCCCCCTCCACCTGCGCCAACGGTCGTGTCATATCCGGCGCCTCATCTCCTTCCTCCGCAGGCTCTGGACTTGTCACACCCGCCGTGATCACCGCCACGCCCGACCGGCCCGCCATCGCCGCCGCCCGCCCCATCTCCCCGTCACCCTCGCCCTCCCGCATCGCGTCGAGAATCACGTCCCACGTCACCACCGCCGGCTTGGCCAAGGTCAGCCATTTCAACAACTCGCCGTGCACCGAGCGATCCGGCGGCCACTCCACCAGATTCATCTCCGTCGAGTCTTCGAACAGCACCACCGCGATCCGCGGGTCCGGCGGCGGTTGATACCGCGCCCGCACCGCCGTCCGCCAATCCAGCGTGCGCCATTCGAACCGCTCCACGACCTCCGTCCGCGCGAGCAGCCACGCGAGCCCGAAACAGACCAGGGGCGACACGGGCAACCGCAACCACGAACGAAGCGCTGGACTCTTCATCGGCGCCGCGACGCTGACCGCTCCTCCGCCAACAACCAAGTGCATTTCCGCTCACCCGTTCCCCCGCGGCCCGCGCGATCCGGCCGCCCACACCCCGCGCCGGTAAAAAGCCCGCCGCTCGCCGCCCGCGTTCCCTAGCGGACGCTCGCCAGCCGCGTCGACGTCGCTCCGAAATCGTGCGCGAGATTGCTCACCCGCTGCGCGTAATCGTGCGCCGATGACGACGCCCGGTTGCGCACCGTCGCGCTCAGACCCGCGTTCCACGCCAGCCCGATGTTATACGGCGTCGGGTCCAGCCCGTTGCGCACCAGCCCGCGTTTCAGCCATTCGTAATGCCGCACCGCGACTTCGTCCGAAATCCGACGATCCAGCGCCCGCGCAAACGGCACCTTCGTATGCATCCGCCAGGTCGCCGGTCGAAATTGATACGCGCCCAGTTCCCCGTGCTTCCCCGGCTTCGGCGAATTGCGCGGATTCTCGATTCCGTGAATCGCCTCCAGCGTCTCCGCCCGCCCCGCCGCCCGCGCGCCCACGGCCAGGAACGCCCACGCCACCGCCACCCCGGCCGCAATCCACACACGCTTGCTTCTCAAAGAGGCGGTCATTTTCAAGCGCCCTCCCGACCGCTCCCCCCTTGGAAAGGTTCATTCTCCCCAGGTTTTATTCGCAGATTTCCCGGGGAACTTTTCGCCGCTGCGTTTTGCAATCCGCCCGGCCCCACTCGAACCCCGAGCCGCCGCGGTTAAGACGCAACCAGCCGCGGATCGGGCTACGCGCCGCGCGAAATTTTTGGAAGACGGTCTTTCGACCACATTTACCCTCGACAACGCCCCGTCGCCGCGCCGATGCCTCTCCCACCCCTTTCCCCCGTTTCGCGTGGTTCCCCCCGAATCAGAGCATGCCCGTTGGTTTGCCGAGGAAGTCCAGCCCCATGAGCCCTCGTTGCGGTCCTACTTGCGCGGAATGTTTCCCACGCTCCCGGATGTCGACGACCTCGTCCAGGAATCCTACGCCCGGCTGATCCGCGCCCGCCAGGCCGGCCGCGTCAACCACGCCAAAGCCTTCCTCTTCGCCACCGCCCGCAACGCCGCCCTCGACTTTTTCCGCCGCCGCAAGGTCGTTTCCATCGACGCGATAGGCGATCTGGCCGATCTGCACGTCATAGAAGAGAAGCCCGATGCCGCCGAAGCCGTCAACAAACAGCAGGAACTCGAACTCCTCGCCCAGGCCGTTCGCTCCCTTCCCGAACGCTGCCGCCAGGTCATCACGCTCCGCCTCCTCTACGGCCTTTCGCAGAAGGAAATCGCCGCCGACCTCCGCATCTCCGAACACACCGTCAAGGCTCAACTCGCCAAGGGCATGCGCCGCTGCGCCGACTACTTCGAGCAGCGCGGCTTGCTGACCCGCCCGTCCGACACCTCCGCCTCGTGAGACGCTTCCCCCGCAAACATCCGTCCGACGACGAAGCCATCGCCGCCCGCGCGGCCGCCTGGCTCGCCCAACGCGATGCCGGTCTCACCGCCGACGAACAATCCGACTTCGCCGCCTGGCGCGCCGCCGATCCGCGCCACGCCGCCGCCCTCGCCCGCCTCGAGACCGCGTGGGCCGCCTCGCCCAGCTTCGTAGCTACCGCCCCGACGCCCGCGCCCATCCCGATCGCGATCTGCTCGCGCCCCGTCGCCGCGCGCCCCGCCTCGCCTGGCCCCACTGGCTCGCCGCCGCCGGCCTCGCCGCCGCCGCGGTTGCCGCCCTTCTCGTGTGGTCTCCCAGCCTCCCGCTGCCGTCGACGCCCCGATCCCCCGAAATCTACACCACCACCGTCGGCGGCTACCAACGCCTCACGCTGCCCGATGGCTCCGTCGTCGAACTCAACGACAACAGCGAGGTGCGCGTGCGCTACACCGCCGGCGAACGCCGTGTGCAGCTCGTCGGCGGCCAGGCCCATTTCACCGTCGCGAAAAACACCGAGCGTCCTTTTATTGTGGATACGCAGGGCGTCGCCTTGCGCGCCGTCGGCACCGCCTTCGACGTCCGTCTCGCCAGCGATCGGGTCGAAGTCCTCGTCACCGAGGGCCTCGTCCGGCTCGACCGCGCCCCGGCCGACGGCGCCGGCCCCCTCCCGCCCTCCACCGCCTCCCCCGAACCTCCGCTGCTCGGCGCCGGCTGGCGCGCCGTCGTGCCGCACGAGGGCCGCCTCGCCGTGCAGCTCGAACAACTCCCGCCCGAGCGCCTGCGCGAAAGCCTTTCGTGGCAGGGCCCGCGCCTCGTCTTTGTCGAAACCCCGCTCGCCGAGGTCGTCGAACAATTCAACCGCCGCAACCCCGTCCGCCTCTCGCTCGGCGATGCGGACCTCGCCGCGCTCCCCGTCGGCGGCAGCTTCCGCGCGGAAAACGTCGAATCGTTCGTCCGCCTCCTCGCCTCCAACGGCGACATCCTCGTCGAACGCCCTTCGCCCGGTCACATCGTGCTGCGCAAGGCGCCTTGATCCGACGCCGCGCGCGCGGCTCGACCCAGGCGGGCGCATAGCCGATTTCGCCGCATCGCGCGTCAGTAAACGAAGACCGCCCACCGGTCGCCCCATGCCCCCTGCCCCTCCCGATCCCCCCCGCTCCTTCCACCCCCTCCGCCGCGCCGCGGCCGCGCTGCTGTTCGCCGCCGCCTTTCTCGGACCGCTCGCCGCCGCGACCGTCCGCAAACCCTACGACATCCCCGCCGGCGATGCCGCCGCGACTCTCCGGCAGTTCATCCAGCAGTCCGGCGAACAGGTCGTGTTTCTCGTCAACAAGGTCCGCGGCGTCACCACCCACGCCGTCGCCGGCGAATTCGAGGCGCGCGCCGCGCTCGACCGCATGCTCGCCGGCACCGAACTCTACGCCATCCAGGACGAACAAACCCACGCCTTCGTCATCAACCGCGGCGCACCGCCCAAGCCTCCGCCCCCAGCACCTCCTTCGCCCCCACGTTCCCCGCGCGCCAACGCCCCGCCTCCCGCGAACGCCGCTCACCCCACCGACGACGTCGTCCGCCTGCCCACGTTCACCCTCCGTTCCGGACGCGATGTCAGCTACGTCGGCAAACAAGCGCTCAGCACCACGCGCACCGGCGTCGAACTGCTCGACCTTGCCCAATCCGTCAAGGTCCTCCATCGCTCCTTCATCGACGACCTCAGCCCCGGCCTCCTCGTCGATGCCTTGAAATACGTCGGCGGCGGACAGGCCGGTAACATCAACTTCGCCGACGATCGCTTCACCCTCCGCGGCTTCAACAGCCCCGCCGACATCGGCGATTTCGTCGACGGCTTCCGCGGTAAAACCGATTCCAACACCGACCTCGCCATCATCGAGCGCCTCGAAATCATCAAGGGCCCCTCCGCCATCTTCGTCGCCAACGGCCCCGTCGGCGGTGTCATCAACAAGATCATCAAGGGCCCCGTCTCCTACCGCGTCGGCACGCTCAAGCTCCAGGCCGGCCGCTTCGACGCCAACCGCATCGAGCTCGACCTCGGCGGACCGCTCACCGCCGACGGCAAGCTCCTCTACCGCCTCGTCGCCGCCGGCCAGTATTCCGACGGCTGGTATGACCGCACCTTCGCCCGCCGCCTCGTCCTCGCCCCCTCCGTCGCCTACGTCTTCAACGACCAGTCGCGGCTGACGTTGAAATACAATTTCCTGCTGTATCGCTTTTCCTCCTACAACGGCCTGCCCCTCGACCTTCGCACCGGCCGCATCCTCGCGATCGATCCACGCGCCCACTTCGGCGAGGGCGCCCCGCACAACTGGCGCAAGGACATCGTTCACCGCGTCTTTCTCGAATACACCCACCGCCTCAACGATCACCTCGCCGTGCGGCTCGCCGGCTTCAACAGCTATAACCACGCGGCCCGCATCGAATCCGTCAACGGCAGCGCTCTTCCCGCGACCTACATCGACGGCACGCCGCTCCACCGCAACACCACCGCGCAGGACCGCGAACACGTTCGCCGCCAGGCCCAGGCCGATTTCGTCGGCACCTTCGCCACCGGCCCCCTCGATCACCGCCTCCTCGTCGGCGGCGAAGTCGCCGATGCCCCCGACTTCGTCGCCAGCTTCGCCGGCTCGAGCAGCCCCGTCACCCCGCACCGCCTGCAATTTCCCGGCACCGTCGCCGTCGCCTCGACCGCTCCCGCGAGCGATCTGCGCACCAACCACCGCCAGCGAAAATACTTCGTCCTCGAAACCCTCAGCCTCCTCGACGGCCGCGTGCAGCTCTCGCTCGGCGGCGCGCGGGTTCGCGCCACCACCTCCTCGCACAACCGGCTCACCGACGTCGCCACGCCGCGCCTCACCCTCGACCAGACCCTCCGCCAGCACGGCGTGGTCCTCAAGGTCGCGCCTTCGGTGTCATTGTTTTACGGATACAACGAAAATTTCGCACCCAACTTCCTCAACGGCCGCGTCCTCCCCAGCCAGCTCGGCGCGCAGGAGGAATTCGGCGTCAAGGCCGACGTCCTCGACGGCCGCCTCCAGCTCAACATCGCCCGGTTCGACATCGCCCAGCGAAACGTCCCCGTCCTCGCCTTCCCGCAAACCACGCCGCCCAGCTTCGTGCTCGTGCCCGGACAATCCTCGCGCGGGTTCGATGGCGACATCGCGTTTCAGGCGAATCGCAATCTCGACCTGATTTTCAACTTCGCGCACATGGACGCCCGCGCCCGCTCGCAGGCCAACTCCGCCGCCCCCGTCGTCCTGAACCCCGTGAACAACGTCGCCGAGCGCACCTTCGGCCTCTGGACGCGCTACAAGTTCACCGAGGGTTCCGCGAAAGGCTTCGCCATCGGCCTCGGCCTCAGCCACCTCTCGCGCCGCGCGATCGCCAACAACAGCAACGCCACCGTCTTCGGCTGGCTCGAGCCGTTCACGCTCACGGATCTCGCGCTCTCCTACGAACGCGGCCCGCTCCGCTACGCGCTGAACGTCGACAACGTATTCGACGTCGCCTATCACGCCGCCGTGCGCAACGAGAGCATCATCGTCCCCGGCATGGGCACGAACGTGAAAGCCTCCGTCACCTGGAAATTCTAGCGCCCCTGAACCCTGGAGCCGCGGCGCCCTCGCCGCGCCCCCGTGCGCCCGCGGCCGCCGCCGCGCCCGATCAATCCATTTGCGCCCGCCGCCGCGCTCGCATCTCGTGCGCTTCACGTGTCCGTGTCGCTCACCCGTATTTTTTCCGATCTTCACCTCCGCGATCGCGCGAGTTCGCTGCACGACCTCGCCCAGATCGAACCGCTTTTCGCCGGAGCCAACGCGATCGTTTTCAACGGCGACACCCTCGAGACTCGCCCCGGCCCCCGTCCGCAGGAAACTGCCGCATTGCGCGAGACGCTCGCCACCTTTTGCGCCCGCTGCGCGCCGCCGGTCACCGTGCTCACCGGCAATCACGACCCCGACTTCACCCCGCATCACCACCTCGAACTCGCCGGCGGCGCACTCGTCGTCACGCATGGCGATGTGCTCTTCGACGATCTCGTGCCCTGGAGTCAGGACGCGCCGCTCGCGCGCGAACTCGTCGCCAGTGAACTCGCGCAGCTTTCCCCAACCGACCGCCGCGATCTCTCCGCGCGGCTCTCCGCTTTCCGCCGCGCCGCCGCCGCCCTGCCTCAGCGCCACCAGGCCGAACCACACGGGCTCCGCTACCTCATCGGCCTCGCCCGCGACACCGTGTGGCCGCCGGCGCGCGTTTTTCGCGTGCTGCGCGCCTGGCGCGAAACCCCCGCCCGCGCCGAACGTTTCCTCCGCGAACATCGCCCCCGCGCCCGCTTCCTCGCCATGGGCCACACCCACCGCGTCGGCGCCATGCGCACGCCCGCCGGTCTGGTCGTTTTGAACACCGGCTCGTTCTGCGCCCCCAGCGGCACCGGCGTCATCGACGTCACTTCCGACCGAATCGCGCTGCGCCGCGTGATCCGCCGCCGCGCTGAATTTCGGCTCGGTGACACCCTCGCCGCGTTTTCACTCGCCCGCCGCTGACCGCCGGCGACACTCCCGCGCATGAGCATCGAGTTCGGCTGGTGGAACAAGGATCCCGAGCAGGGCAAGTATCAGGTCAGCGCCGTCGTCCACGGCGGCAACATCGCCTGGACCCGCCACCAGGGTCACCACACGCCCTGGGAGCCGCACACGCCGAGCGACGACGATCGCGCCCGTCTCATCTACGAGGCCGAACGCCGCCTTCCGCGCCGCCTCATCACGCAAAAACAGTTCGAGGAAATCAAACGCCTCAGCGCGGCCAGCGGCCCCGGCGGCCTCTCCGGCCGCCGCAGCTCGCGCCCCGGTCCGACGTCAGAGCTGCTGCACGGCGATTGACCAGATCAACTTGAACGCCGGGCAATAATCGTCCGGCTTCGCCGCGATCCGCGCCGTGATCTCCGCCGGCGCGAGCCATTCGCCGCCATCGATCTCGTCCGGGTGCAACACGAACGGCCCACCCGAACTCAACCGGTAAATCCAGCAGAACTCCTGCCCCGTCGCCTCGCACGCCTCCACGCGAAACCACCGCTCCGGCGGCGCGGCGACCGCCAAACCCAGCTCCTCGCCGAGTTCCCGCTGCGCCGCCGCGTCGTAATCCTCGCCCGCGTCCAGGTGCCCCGAGCACGACGAATCCCACAACCCCGGACACAGATCCTTTTTCATCGAGCGCTTCTGGAGAAACACCCGCCCGTGCTCGTCGAACACCAGCACGTGCACCGCCCGATGCCGCAACCCGCGCGCATGCACGTCGCGTCGCCGCTCGCGGCCGATCACCACGTCGCGTTCATCCACCACGTCGAACCATTCCTCGTGCGGCGCGCTCACACCAGATCGCACGCCTCCGCCGGCATCCAATGCGCTTCCTTGCCATCCCATTTCACATTGCAGCCGATCGGATTCGTCTTCGTCACACGGATCGGGCGACCCGCGACGTGATCCTCCAGCGCGTTGGCCAGATCGTTCACCGTCACCCGTGACGCATCCCGCGGGCTGTCCACGCCGCGCCCGGTATAGACCAGCTTCCGCTCCGCATCGAAAACGTAGAAATGCGGCGTGCGCAACGCGCCATACGCCCGCGCCACGGCCTGACTCTCGTCATGCAGATAAATCCAGGGAAATTTATGCTGCGTCATCCGCTCCACCATGTGCGGAAACGAATCCTCCGCGTAGGTATTCACGCTGTTTGCATTGATGCCCACGAAACGCACGCCCTGCACCGCGAACCGCTCCGCCGTCCGCCGCGTGCTCTCGTCGGAACCCGTCACGTAAGGGCAGTGATTGCACGTGAAGAAAATCACCAGCGCCCTCGCGTCCGCGAAATCCGCCAGCGCGTAGGTTTTCCCATCCGTCGCAGGCAGCCGGAAATCCGGTGCGCGGTCGCCCAACTCCAGGGTGAACGTGTTCTTCGGTCGATCGCTCATGCGAGCACGCTGCAAACGCCGCGCGCCGGCGCAAGGCCGCTTTCCCGGGTTCCGGCCTTTCGACGCCCCAATCGCCCCGCCCTGCCTTGTCCGGCCTTGAAACTTCGCCCGCTTCGCCGCATCCGTCGTCCCTTTCCCTTTTCACCATGGCCAAAATCGACGTCAGCAAGGTCGCAGAGATCCTCAAGAAAAACGAAATCGACCCCGCCGTGCTGCGTCGCGTCATGGAGGAAATGAACCTCGTCGTGCAGCCCGAGCCGGGTGAAGACGACAAGCCGCCGCCGGTGAAAAAGCAGTTCGCGATCCTCGTCTCCGACCCCGACGGCAAGTTTCCGAAAACCGATTTCGTCGGCTGGGTGCTCCAGCTGCCCGAAACCGAAAGCGTCGCCACCACGCAGGAGCGCATCATCCGCGCCGCCTACGACTATAACGCCACCCGCAAGGGCCGCTTGTATCCCGCTAAAACCGTCGGCGAAGCGCTGGAGAACATCCCCGCGAAGCATTTCAAGGAAGCCGATGTCTGGGTGAAAACGAAAACCCCCGTCCTCATCCTGAAAACCGACAACGAAATCCCCAAGGCGGAATCCTAATCACGCCACGCCTCCAACGTGGAGGGCCAAGCTCCGCGCGGCCGCTTCGCTGCGCGTGTTCGGTC
>JAEYYL010000024.1 GCA_023430825.1 Verrucomicrobiota bacterium
CCCCCCCCCCCCGGGGCGCCCCCCCCCCCCCCCCCGCCGACAGATGTGAAGCGGGACAATTTTTTAGTCCGCGAATCACGCCAATAGCCGCGAAGAGGGAAATCTCGAACAGTCCCTTAACCCCGGCGTCCCTCTTTCGAAGCGGTTGGATTCTATTCCATCTCTGAATATTCGCGTCCATTGGCGTGATTCGCGGGAGGTTCTGCTCCCCCGACCTCAGAACCGCGTCGTCGCTTGCAAGATCCACGTCCGCGGCGGCGACCACGCCCGCCCGCCCGCCGAGTAGAGCTTGTCGCCGAGATTCTCGACGTTGAGCTGCAGCTCCACCGGCCGCTGAAAAACGTTCACCGTGTAGCCGAGCGCCAGATCGTAAACCCACCAGCTCGGCAGCACTGTGCCCCACGACGACGTGCTCGCGACCGGCATCACCGAACTCTGCGCGCGCACGCCGAAGCCGACCCAGCCGCTCTTCAATTGACCCTCGGTGAACGCGTATTTCTGCCAGAGCCGCAGCGTGTTGTCCGGCGTGTTGTCGAGCGGACGCCCGTTGAGGATCATGTAGTCGATCATCGCCGCCGCGGTCGGCGCCGTGCCCGCGATCGGCGGGTTCACCGTCAGCTCGTTCGTCCACAGATGGCTCGCTTCGAACACCATCGTGTAATTGCGATTCGGCATCCACGTGATGCCGAGTTCGGCGCCGCTCGAGCGATTACCGTCGATCGTGCGGTTCCATTGCACGCGCGCCGTCTGCGCGAGGTTCTGCGTCGCCGGATTCGGGTCGACCACCGTGCCGACGTTGCGCGGATCGTTCGCGGTGCGCTCGTTGTCGATCACGATCGTGTTGCGTCGCGAAAGATCGAATACACCCACCCGGCCGATCAGCTTGCGGTCGAACAGCTCGACCTTCACGCCCGCTTCGCGCCCGTAGCCCTCGAGGTCCTTCACGCGATTCGCCGCCCGCTCCTCCGTCGTGACGAGGCCGTTGAACGCTCCCGTGGTCGGATTGATGAGCGAACCCGTCTGCGCCTCCTGGCCGATGTTCTGGCTGGCGTAGAAATTCAGCCCCGGGAACGGCTCGATCACCACCCCCAGCGTGTGCGACTGCGTCGACTGCCGCGGCGTGCGACTGATCGTGGCGATCCGCTTGAGATTGCGGTCCGCCGTCCAGCTTTGCGCCTCGATGATGCTTTCGCGCGCGCCGCCGAAGACCGTGATGCGGTCCTTCCAGAAACTGCCGCTATACGCCGCGTAAACCGCCTCCGGGAAACTCCGCGTGTAGGACCGCGACGCGACGCCCGCCGGCAGCGTCTCGTCCGCCCATTTGACGAGCTGCGAATAGTTGGGCACGGCGTGCACGCGCGGATCGAAATAGTTCAGGATGTTCGCACCGGTCAGCGTCGCAGGCGAACCGATCACATTCGGCGAACCCGCCACGGTGCCGAGCACCGTGTAGTCCCACACCGGATTCGCCGCCCACGCTTCGTTGAAGGCGATCTCATACCCGGCGAGCAGCTTGTGGTTCACCTTGAAAAGCTCCTTGGAGAACACCGCCTCGAGCTTGCCGTTCATCGGGTCCTCGTAGCGCTTCGTCGACGTGTTCGTCGCAGAGAGCAGCGGATTGCTGCCGTCCGGATAACGCCGCAGCGCATTGCTGAAAAACATGCTGAGGCTGTCCTGCTGGATGTAGCGGCCGAGCAGCCGGATCTCGAGCCAGTCGGTCGCGAACAAATTCGTCTCGCTCTCGAACAGGTGATACGTCGAGCGATACGGATCGTTGGCTCCGAAGTGATTCGCCTCGTGGCCGCCCGCCCAGTCGCCGGTCGTGAACGCCTCGCCTTCGCCCAGCGAATGCCACACGCCGTCGAGCGTGTAGCGATCCGAGCGCCACGTCGCGAAGGCGCGTCCGATGCGCGTGCGATACTCCGCCACCGTGTAAGGCTGGCCCGCGCCCGCGCCCGTCGTCCGCGCCTTGCCGAGATCGAGCAGCGCCTGCGAGGGCGCGTCGTAATCGCGCTGGTAATTGTTCGTCGACTGGATCGCATGGCTCACCAGATTGCCGCTGCGGTCGCGATACGCGTATTCGAACCGCGTCGTCAGCTTGCTGAACGGCCGCCACGTCAACTGCGGGTTGATGAACTTCGTCTCCGACTGCGAATGATCCCGCCACGTGTTGCCGTCGCTGTAATAAGCGATGAGCCGGTAGGCGAGTTTGCCCGGGAGAATCGGCCCGGTGAGATTCGCGCGCACGGCGTAGCTCTCGTTGGAATCGACTCGCACGTTCACACTCGCGCTCTTCTGGAACGCCGGCTTCTCCGTCACGAGATTCATCACGCCGCCGAGCGTCGAACCGCCGACGAACACCGCCATCGGTCCGCGCGCGACTTCGACGCGGCTGATGTTCTCCGTGCTGAAACCAAACATCATCGGCAGCCCGTTGCGCTGGCTGAGATTGATCGGTTGCCCGCGCAACCGGTTGCGCAGCGGCTCGCCGCCGGTGACCGCCCCGACCGTCGGATTCACGCCCGCCGTGTTGCGCCCGCCGTCATCCATGCCGCCCTGGTCGGTGGTGAAACCCGCCTGATACGCGGCGACGCCGTTGAAACCCGCGCCGCCGATGTCCTTGAGGAATTGCTCGGTCACGACGTTGATCGCCAGCGGGATCTTCGAGAGATCCGCGGCGAAACCCGTCGTCGCGACGGATTTGTCCGCAACATACGGCGAGTCCTGTTCGCTCGTCACTTCGAAGACGGACAACTGCACGATCTCGTCCTCGCCGTCGTTCGCGACAGCGCTGGAGGCGGACGTGGTCTGCGCCCGCACGAGCGGAAGGCTGGCGACGAGCAGGGAGGCGAGAAGGGGCGCCCGGTGTCGGGAGCGGGGGATGTTCATGGAGCGGCTTGGTTGATTGTGGTTACGGTTCGCACCGGCAAGCCGCGCCTGAAAACGAAAGCCTCGCGCGATGCGACACGCCGACGCTGCGTTCACAGAAAGGGGTTTGCTGGGGCTGCCAGTGCGTATGAGCGTCGCTCCTTCCGCCGAAAACCGCCTCGTTACTGAAATCGCTCAGCATCGATGACACTCATTCGCGACACGCGCCCCGCTGAACGGTTTCAACACGCGTCGCTTCGTCTCCCCGCGATCGGCGCGTCACATTGGAGCATGCCCCCACGCCGCCGCGTTCGCCCTTTCATCACCTGGCTAGCGATCGGACTTTTGCCCGCGTTTGCGTTCGCTGCTGCCCAACCTTCGACGCCCTCCGCCACGCCGTCTCCTCCGATCCGCCTCATGGCCGTCGGCGATTCCATCACAGCCGGTGCGGACTTCTTTTCGAACTACCGTTTTTCGCTCTGGGAAAAACTTTTCGCCGCCGGCTACGTCGTCGAGTTCGTCGGCACGCAAACGAGCCCCTCACGCGTCGGCCCGCTCGCTCACGAAGGCTACGGCGGCCAGAACACCGAGCAGCTCGCGGCGAAGGTTCCCGCCCATTTCGCCGCCAATCCCGCCGACATCGTCCTGCTGCACAGCGGCCACAATCACTTCGTCGAGGAGCAACCGATCCCCGGTATCGTCGCCGCCACCGAACAGCTCATCGCCGCGTTTCGCGCCACCCACCCGCGCGTCACCGTCCTGCTCGCGCAGGTCATCCCCGCCGGCAAGCTCCCGAAATACGCCTACCTCCCCGACCTCAACCGCGCGCTCGCCGATCTCGCCGCGCGCCTCGACTCGCCGGCGCAGCGCGTCGTGCTCGTCGATCACGCGTCCGGCTTCGACTGGGAAACCGACACCGTCGCCGACAAGGTTCACCCCAACCCCGCCGGCGCCGAAAAAATGGCCGCCGCCTGGTTCGCGGCGCTGAAAACCGTGCTGCCGCCGCCAGCGCGCGCCTTCGCCCCGCGGCGGCTCACCTACAAAACGGTCGGCGACACCGCACTCCAGCTCCACGTGTTCGAACCGCCACCGACCGCGCCCGCCAGCGCTATATCGCCCACCGCCGCAGATGCCCGCAAGCGGCCCGCCATCGTATTTTTCTTCGGCGGCGGCTGGACCCACGGCACGCCACTCCAGTGGTATCCGGAATGTGATGACTTCGCCCGCCGCGGCTTCGTCGCGCTCAGCGCCGATTACCGCATCGCCTCCGCGCACGGCGCCACGCCGTTCGACGGCGTCGCCGACGCGCGCGACGCGCTCCGCTGGATTCGCGCGCACGCCGCCGAACTCGGCATCGATCCCGCGCAGGTTTACGCCGCCGGTGCCTCCGCCGGCGGACACCTCGCCGCCATGACCGCGCTCGATTCACCGCCCGGCGACGACGCTCGCCCCGACGCATTGCTGCTCTGGTATCCCGTCCTCGACACCAGCGAAGCCGGCTACGGTCACGCGCTCTTCGCCGATCGCTTTGGTGAAGCCTCGCCGCTGCACCGGCTCGCCACCGCGCCGCATCCGCTCCCACCGACGCTGATCCTCATCGGCACGGCCGACTCCGCCACGCCGGAGGAAACCGTGCGCGCGTTTCAACAACGCGCCCGCGATGCCGGCAGCGCCTGCGAGGTCATCTTCTTCCCCGGCGGCCGTCACCCGCTCTACGCCTATCGCGACGGCGGCGGCCCGCTCCGCGACGCCACCCTCGCCGAAGCCGACCGCTTCCTCGCGCAACTCCGCGAACACCGTTGACTCCTCCGAGGTAGGAGCCTGCTCGCAGGCGATTGCTGTCTGATGTGGCTCGCTGCGTGAGCAGCGGGATATCGAACCATCGCCTGCAAGCAGGCTCCTACCCTCGATCCGTCATCCTCGTCACCCGGCCCCGCGGTCCTGTTTCCACTGAGCGATTTCAGTGCCCCGCGATTCGCCCCGCTTCCGCCGCGCGCGAAGAGTCGCGGCATGTTCCCCCTTCCGCGGCCACCGCGCGGCGCAACTCCGGTGCGCGCACCTTCTTTTCTTTCCCTGCGATGACGCGTCACGAACTCCATACCGATTTCCTCGTCGTCGGCGGCGGCCTCGCCGGCGTCTGCGCCGCGCTCGCCGCCGCGCGCAACGGCGTCAAAGTCATCCTCGTGCAGGATCGCTCCGTGCTCGGCGGCAACGCCTCCAGCGAGATTCGCATGCACACCGTCGGCGCCGACATCCACGGTCGCCGCCCCGGCGCGCGCGAGTCCGGCCTCATCGAGGAATTCCGCCTCGAGGACGCCGCCCGCAATCCCCACCGCTCCTATTCGCAATGGGATCTGCTCCTCTACGAAAAAGTCCTCGCCGAGCCGAATCTCACCCTGCTGCTCGACACCGATTGCACCGGCTGCCGCATGGAGCCGTTGTCCGACGAATCGCGCCGCATCGTCTCCGTCGAGGCCGTGCGCCAGTCGACCGAGGATGCGTTCACCATCCACGCCGATGTGTTTGCCGACTGCTCCGGTGACAGCCGTCTCGGTATCGAAGCCGGCGCCGATCACACCCTCGGCCGCGAAGCCAAATCCGACTACGGCGAATCGCTCGCCCTCGACGTCGCCGACCGGCAGACGCTCGGCAGCTCGATCATGTTCACCGCGCGCCGCCACGCGACGCCGCAACCGTTCCGCGCGCCGTCGTGGGTCCGCCGCTTCCAAAAACACGAGTTCAAATTCCGCCCGATCGACGGATACGAATACGGCTACTGGTGGGCCGAATGGGGCGGCCAGCTCGACACGCTCAAGGACAATCCCGCGATCCGCCACGAACTCCTGCGCATCGCCCTCGGCGTGTGGGATTACGTCAAAAACTCCGGCGACCATCCCGACTCCTCCCACTGGGCGCTCGACTGGGTCGGCGCGCTTCCCGGCAAACGCGAATCCCGCCGGCTTCTCGGTCCGCACGTTCTCACGCAGCAGGACCTGGTCTCCGGTCGCATTTTTCCGGATACAGTCGCCTACGGCGGCTGGCCGCTCGATCTGCATCCGCCGACCGGCGTCGACGCCGTCACGCAGTGGCCGTGCCAGCACACGCACCTCGATCACCTTTACTCGATTCCGCTTCGCGCGCTCCACTCGCGCAACGTCGCGAATCTCTTCTTCGCCGGTCGCAACATCAGCGCCACGCACGTCGCCTTCGCCAGCACGCGCGTCATGGCCACCTGCGCTGTCATGGGTCAGGCCATCGGCACCGCCGCCGCGCTCGCCGCGCCCCTCGGCCCGCGCAGCATCGCCGATCATTTCAACGCCGCGGAAATCGCGCGGCTCCAGCAGCGACTCCTCCGCGACGACGCCTTTCTGCTGGGCCTCCGCAACGAAGATCCCGCCGATCTCGCGCGCACCGCCGCCCTCACCGCCTCTTCCGCCGCGATCCGCCGCGACGCCGCGCAAGTCATCGATGGTTTCACCCGCGAATTCTTCATCGGGCTCGGCCCGTGGGCCGACGGCGTCGCCCATCGCTGGGAATCCACCACGCTGCCCGCGTGGATCGAACTCGCCTGGCCCGCGCCACAAGCGATCGCCGAGATTCATCTCACGTTTGATTCCGGCTTCGAACGCGAACTCACCCTCAGCGCCAGCGATTCCACCACCAGCAAGATCGTCCGCGGCCCGCAGCCGGAACTCGTGCGCGACTACACGCTGCTCCTCGATGACCAACCAGTCGTCACCACCACCGACAACCATCTGCGCAAACGCGTGCACCTCCTCGCCGCCCCCGTCGCCGCCCGCCGGCTCCGCCTCGTCGTAAACGCTACGCACGGCGTCCCCGGCGCTCGCGTGTTCGAAATCCGCGCCTACGGTCCGGACGAATCCTAAAACGTGTCATGAACTGTCGCGTGGCGATCATCAGCCGTAGCGCGGTCAATCTGACCGCGCTGAAGCCTTCGAGCACGGTCAGATTGACCGAGCCACCTCGCCGTCGCTCTATCGCTCACGACCTTGTCTCGCTCCATACCCTCTGAACTGGATCATTTCGCCCGCGAATCACGCCAATGGCCGCGAATAAGGAATGAAGAGAACTGACATGTCACCGGACCTCGACCTGGAGCAGCTGCATTTGCTTTCACCTCCGAAATTCGCGTCCATTCGCGTCATTCGCGGGAGGTCTTCTCTCATGCCCTTGCGCCCCACCCGCTGGCTCCGCTTCTTTCATCACGCAACGATCGCCTTCATCGCCGCGATCGCCATGCGCGCGTCCGACACGCCGGAATTCCACGCCCGCAACGGCCTCCCTCATCTCGCGAATCCCGGCCGCGAACTGCGTGTCGCCTACCTCGGCGGCAGCATCACCGCCGCCGACGGCTGGCGCCCGCTCACCACGCAACACCTGCGCACCCAGTTTTCGGATACAGCCATCGTCGAAATCGCGGCCGGCCTTCCCGGCACCGGCTCCGACCTCGGCGTCTGCCGGCTCGAGCGCGACGTCCTGCGCCACGGTCCCAACCTGCTCTTCGTCGAATTCGCCGTAAACGACGCCTCCACGCCGCCCGCGCGCATCGAACGCACGATCGAGGGCATCGTCCGCCAGACGTGGCGCGCCGATCCGCGCACCGACATCGTGTTCGTTTACACCGTGTCCACGCCCGGCCTGCCCGATCTCCAGGCCGGCCGCTTCCCCGCCGCAGCGCAGGCCATGGAGCGCGTCGCCGCTCACTACGGCATCCCGTCGCTCCACTTCGGCGTCGAGATCGCGCGTCGCGTGACCGACGGCTCGCTCGTGTTCAAGGACGCCGCCAACCCCACCGACGAGCGCACCTTCTCCACCGACGGCGTGCACCCGACCGCCTCCGGCCATCGCATCTACTTCGCCACGCTCGAGCGCGCCTTGCGCGTTTTCCGCGACGCGGTGACGCCCCGGCCCGCCGAACTGCCAGCACCGCTCCACGCCACCAACTGGGAGCACGCGCGCCTGCGCGAGTTCGCCGCATCGAATTTCGACGGCGACTGGGCGCTCCTCACTCCCGACGATCCCAATCTCCGCGGCGCCACGAAGGCGCTGCTCCCGCCCACCTGGCGCGCCGCCGCTCCCGGTGCGAGCGTCACGTTCGAGTTCACCGGCCGCACCTTCGGCCTGCTCGGCATCGCCGCGCCCGACAGCGGTCAGTTTTGCGTCATCGTCGACGATCGCGAACCGATCGTCGTCACATTCTTCGACGCCTTCGTCAGTCCCACCTTCTGCCGCCAGAAGCCGTGGTTTTATCCGGGTGAACTCGCCGACGGGCCGCATCGCGTGCGCGTCGAACTGCTCGACACGTCCATCGACAAAGCCGCAATCAAAGCCACGCGCTCCGACCAACCCCTCGCCGATCCCGCCGCCTACGAGCCGCATCGTCTCACGCTCGCCGGTGCCTTGATCGTCGGCTCGTCCGCGACGCGATGAGCGCCGCTCGAAAAAGCAACCCATTGCGTGGCATTACGTCGTCCGCTGAATTCGTTCAGTCGATGACGCCCCCTCCCCGCTGCACGATCAAGGACATCGCCGCCAAGGCCGGCGTCGCCGTCTCCACGGTCTCCTACGCGCTGCGCAACCATCCGAGCATTCCGCCCGCCACCTGCCGGCGCATCCAGGCGATCGGCGAAAAACTCGGCTACCGGCCCGATCCGCAAATCTCCGCCTTGATGGCGCACATCGGCCGCGGCCGCGCCGTGCCTTCGTCGGGCCGCATCGCGCTCGTCTGGATGCAGGGTCGCCGCACGCACACGCGCACCGACGACTTTTTCCTGCAAATGCGCGAAGGCGCCGCCGCGCGCGCGCAGTTGCGCGGTTATCACCTCGAGGAATTCTGGCCCGACGAAGACCGGCTCACGGGCGCGCGACTCAGCGGCATTCTCCGCGCGCGCGGGATTCAAAGCGTGATCTTCTCGCCCAGCATCGAGGGCGTCGCCGCCGACTACGCGCTCGAGTGGCAACACTTTGCCTGCGTCGTGCTCGGTCACGCGCGCTGGCCCGTCGACCTGCACCGCGTCGCGCACGATCATTACCACGCCGTCTGCGAATGCCTCCAGCGCATGACCGCCGCCGGCGTCACCCGCCCCGCGATCGTGCTCACCGAGGAAATCAACCAGCGCACCGACAGCGCGGTGAAGGCCGCGTTCATTACGCACCATCCCAACGAAGCGAAAGCACGCGGCTCGATCTACGCGCTCGACCAGCGCGGCGCGCGCGAATTCCCCGCGTGGCTCCGCACGCACGACCCCGACGGCGTCCTGCTGCTGCGCCGCGAAATGTGGTCCGAGATCGCCACGCCGCGGCTCAAGGCGCTGCACGCCGCCGATCGCGTGTGGTGCGCGAACTGGCAGGCGAACGATCCGCTCGCGTTGCCGGGCATCCAGCAGCGCTACGATCTCGCCGCGCGCGCCGCCGTCGACCTTGTCACCGGCCTCGAACAGAGCCGCACGCTCGGCCTCCCCGATCACCCGCAATGCGTGCAGATCCGCGGCGACTGGCACGAACACACCACGATCCCCGCGCCGGCATAATCGCTGTCATTGCGAGCGCAGCGACGAAGCAATCCATCTGAGGGCCAGACCGCTGAACGGTTTCAGCAAACCCAGCGTTCGCCCGTTCCATCCCTTCTCTTTCGCTCACGCTTCGCACCGCACCCCGCGGCGTCTCGTTCCCCCATGACTCTTCCCCGCCGCAGCTGGATGCTGCTCGCCCTGCTCTTCGGCATCGGCCTGCTCAACTACCTCGACCGCCAGACGCTTTCGATCCTGAAGGCCACGCTGAAGCTCGAGTTCGCGCTCACCGACACGCACTACTCGTGGCTCGTCGCCGCGTTCATGGGGCCCTACATCGTGTTCTACGTGATCAGCGGCCGGCTCGTGGATCGCTTCGGCACGCGCGCGAGCCTCGCCGCCTTCACCGCCGTCTGGTCGCTCGCGAATGTCTTCAGCGGCCTCGCGCAAAACTTCGGCCAGCTCGCCGGCGCCCGCGCGCTCCTCGGGGCCGCCGAGCCCGGCGCGTTTCCCGCCATCCAGCGCGTAATGATGACGTGGTTTCCCAAGGAGCGCCGCGCGTTCGCCTGGAGCCTCCTCAGCCCGTGCACCACCGTCGGCGCCATCCTCGCGCCGCCGCTCGTCGCCGGCCTCACCGGCTGGTGGAACTGGCACATGGCGTTCATCATCCCCGGCGCCGCCGGCATCGCCCTCGCCTTCGTCTGGTGGACCGCCGATCGCAATCCGCCGACGTTTCCGCACGAAACCACCACCGACGCTCCGCCGCCGCCCATGCGCACGATCCTCGCCGATCGCCGCGTCTGGCTCCTCCTCGGCGCGCGCGCGCTCACCGATCCCGTCTGGTATTTTCACCTGTTCTGGCTTCCGGGCTACCTGCAGGAACGCCTCGGCGTCTCGCTCCCGCAACTCGGCTGGATCGGCTGGATTCCGTCGTTCGTCGCCTCCGCCGCCGTCATGACGACCGGGCGCACCACCGACTATTTCGTCTCGCGCGGACACGAACCGGCGCGCGTGCGCATCACGATGTTCGCCACCGCCGCGCTCTTCGCGCCAATCGGCGCGTTCACCACGTTCGCGCCGTCTGTGCCGTGGGCGCTCGTCCTGATCTCGATCGTAGCGATCGTCTGCCAGATCTGGTTCTTCGGCCAGGGCCTGCTCGTCGCCGACGTTTTCCCGCGCCACTCCGCCGCCACCATCGCCGGTCTGCTCGGCGCCGTCGGCGCGACCGGCGGTCTGCTGATGAACCTCGTCGCCGGCCCGCTCATCGAAAGCGCCGGTTACATCGCCGTCTTCAGCGGTCTCGCCTGCCTCCATCCGCTCGCCGCTCTCCTGCTCTGGCGCGCCCGCTCCAAACTCGTCACGCCGTCATGATCCGGATTCTCACGCTTTTCTTTTTCCTCTCCGCCGCCGTTTCCTTCGTTCACGCGAGCGATACCCCGGGCTTTCACGTCGCCCCGCCGCCGGTCGGCGACGACGCCCACGACGGCAGCGCACAGGCGCCGTTCGCCACGCTCGATCGCGCGCGGCTCGCCGTGCGCGCGCACCTCGCCGCGCACGAACTCACCGAAGACCTCGTCGTCGAACTCCGCGGCGGCACTTACCCGCTGGCCGCGCCCGTGCGCTTCGAACCCGCCGACTCCGGCGAAAACGGTTTCTCCGTCGTCTATCGCGCCGCACCTGGCGCGGCGGTCGTGCTCAGCGGCGGGCAACGCATCACCAAGTGGACGCGCGAAGCCGACGGCGTTTACCGCGCCGAGGTCGGCCCCGACGTCGATTTCCGCCAGCTCTGGATCGACGCCCGCCGCGCCATCCGCGCGCGCACGCCGAATGTCGGCCGCACGTTCAGCTTCGCCGCCGACAAACAAGCCGACGGTTTCGACCTCCCGAGCGAACAACTCGCCGACGTCGCGCTCCGCCCCGGCGAGATCGAGCTGTCCGTATTGATTGCGTGGATGCACAAGCGCCTGCGGATCGCGCGCACCGCCGAGGGCAGCCAGCCGGGCCTCACGCGCGCCGTCATCGCCGCGCCGGAGTGGGATGGCATCACGAACCAGCCGCAGGGCGACCGCGTGTATCTGAACCGCGAATACTGGCTGGAGAACGCCCGGGAGTTCCTCGACGCCCCGGGCGAGTTTCACCTCGACCGCGCCGCCGGCGTGCTGCGTTACCGGCCGCGTCCCGGCGAGGATCTCGCCCGCGTCGAAGTCGTTCGCCCCGGCGCGGAAAGCCTCGTCGTCCTCGCCGGCGAGCTCGACGCCCCCGTCCACGACCTGCGCTTCGAGGGCCTGACCTTCGCGCACACCGGCTGGACCCGCCCCAACCACCACGGCTTCGTCGACGTGCAGGCGAACTCGCTCGTCCCCGCGTCGCTCGCGGACGCGGTCGATCCGCAATATCGCCACAACCAGCGGAAGGACCGCATCCCCGCCGCATTTCAGGCCGCGACCGCCGACCGCATCGTCGTGCGCGGCTGTCGTTTCGCCCAGCTCGGCGGCACCGGCGTGATGTTCACCGGCGGCGGCGACGACAATGTCATCGAGGGCAACTCGTTCTTCGATCTCGCCGGCGGCGGCATCGAGTTCGGCGAGGACGCCGCGCAGCCGGCGAGCCCGCGACTTTTTCCCCGGCGCAATCGCATCGCCAACAATTTTCTCGCGCGCATCGGCGAGGACTACTTCGGCTCCGTCGCGATCCTCGGTTACTACACCGACGCCTCGCTCATCACGCACAACGAGATCGCCGCGATCCCCTACACCGCGATCAGCCAGGGTTGGGGCTGGGACAAACCCCGCAGCCCCGACGACTCGCGCGCGAATCGCATCACGCACAACCGCGTCACGAATTACATGCGCCGGCTCGACGACGGCGGCGGCCTCTACACCACCGGCCGCCAGCCCGGCTCCGAGATCGCGGGCAACTATCTCGCGCACATGCTCACGCCGAATCCGCACACGAAGGCCGGCGGCGCGCTCTACCCCGACCAGTGCACCGAAGGCTACCACCTCCATCACAACGTCGTCGTCGACGCCGTGCGCTGGCTCAACATCTGGAATCCCAACATCCGCGACAACCGCGTCGACTCCAACTACGCCAACACCGCCGCGCAGCGCAACGACGGCACCGACAACCACGTCGAAGCTGTCCACGTCGTCACCGACGGCCGCTGGCCCGAGCCCGCGCGAACGATCATCGCTTCGGCCGGGCTAGAACCCAGCTTCGCGCGCGCGCTCGAACTCGTCGCGCCGGCCGACGTGATTCTCACGACCGCCGATCTGGAATTCGCCGCCATCGCGGGTTCATGGAACGCGACCGATTCTTCCGATGTTTCCGCCAGCGATTACGGCACGTTCGTTCGCCAGTCGACCGCCCCCGACGCCGCCGCGCGCTGGAATCCGATTCTCCCCAAAACCGGCCGCTACGCCGTCAGCGTCTGGCAACCCGCCGGCGCCGCCGCCGCGCGCTACACGATCCATCCTGACGACGGCGCGAAGGTCGTGACGCTTCCGTCCGCCGCCAAAGAAGGTTGGGCCAAGTTGGGCGAGTTCGATTTCCCCGCCGGAGCACGCGCGCAAATCGAAGTGCACCGCGCGCCGGGCGACGCCGCGCGACCACTCGCTGCCGCCGCGCTGCGTTGCACGCTCACCAGCGCGCCCCGGCGCGACTAAATCATGGAGCCGCGGCGCCCTCGCCGCGTTTTTTCGAGCAAGCGCGACGGGGACGCCGCGACTCACCCAGCGCGACCGCTGAGTCCCGGCCTCGCAGAGCTCGGCCCTCCATCACCCCGCCTCCTGGAG
>JAEYYL010000266.1 GCA_023430825.1 Verrucomicrobiota bacterium
TCATCAACCTGCTCGATACCCTGAACGCCTGCGCCAACTCCTCCTCTTGAGGAACCGCCGGATGCGTGAACCGCATGTCCGGTGGTGTGAGAGCCAGGGGAGGGCAACCTCCCTGGCTACTCGATCAGTGCGAGGCACGAGCGCGGGAAACCGGAGCGCTTGAAAAGGGCTGGGGCCCCTTGCATGAAGGTCGTCGATGCCTCTTTCGCGACAGACCATTCTCGTCATCGAGGACGAGGCGGCGATTGCGGAGACGATCGTGTATGCGCTGCAGACGGAGGGGTTCACGGCGATTTGGAAAACGACGGGCAGCGAAGCGATGGCGGTGCTCGCGGCGCAGACCGTCGCGCTGGTCGTTCTCGATATCGGTTTGCCGGATGCGAGCGGGTTCGAGGTGTGTCGTGAGATTCGCCGGCGGGCGGCGACCCCGATCGTGTTTCTCACGGCGCGCAACACGGAGGTGGATCGCGTGGTCGGTCTGGAGTTGGGCGCGGACGATTATGTCGTGAAGCCGTTCAGCCCGCGCGAACTGACGGCGCGGGTGCGGGCGATTTTGCGGCGGTCGAACGGAGAACTCGTTTCGCCGGGGAGCGCGGGGGGATCGGGTTCGAACGGCGGAGGTGCGCGGTCGGAGTGGGTGCATGACGAGGCGGGGTGCCGGTTTGTGTTTCGCGGCCGGCCGCTCGAATTGACGCGCAACGAATACCGGCTGCTCGCCGTGCTGATGAAGTCGCCGGGCCGGGTGTTCAGCCGGGAGCAGTTGATGGCGGCGGCGTGGGAAGATCCGGGTGCGGCGATGGATCGCACGGTGGACGCCCATGTGAAGACGCTGCGCGCGAAGCTGCGGGCGGCGGGGGCGGGCGACGACGGCGCGGAGCCGATCGTGACGCATCGAGGTTTTGGATACTCGTTCCAGGCCGCGTGAAGATCCGCACGGCGATTTTTGCGGTCTATGTTGGCGCGAGTGCGATCGGCTTTGCGGTGTTGATGCGTTTCATGCTCGCGGAGGTGCGCCCGCGCTATGTGGCGTCGCTGCGCTCCAGCTTGAGCGATTCGGCGCGGTTGCTGGCAGCGTCGCTGGAAGGGCGCACACTGCCGGCGACGCTCGCGGGCGCGGGGACGGGCGTGAAGATTCGCGTCGTCGCCGCGGACGGGCGGGTGCTGTTGGATTCGGCGGCGCGGGAGGCGGGCGGACCAGGGGTGGGCGAGAGCGTTGATGAGTATTCCGACGAGCGGCGCGCGCTGGCGACGCGGTGGGGCGCGCGCCTGCTCGACGCGAACCAGCCGTTGACGGATGACGAGATGCGCGTGACGGCGCCGGTCGTGCTGGCGGAGGGGCCGGCGGTGATCGAGCTGTCGCGGCCGATCCGCACGGTGAACGCGTTCATCTGGTCGGAGCGGAAGAAACTGGCGGGCGTGTCGCTGCTCATCGCAGGGGCGATGCTCGTGACCGGGTGGCTGCTGGCGGCGCGGCTGACGCGGTCGATCGGACGATTGACAGGGTATGCGCAGCAGGTGCGCGACGGGAAGAAGGGGACGCTGCCGGTTTCGCGGGCCCGCGAGATTGCGGCGCTGGCGAAGGCGTTCGAGGAGATGAGGGATGCGCTCGAGGGGCGGCAGCATGCGGAACGTTACACGCAGGCGCTGGCGCACGAAGTGAAGGCGCCGCTGGCGGCGATTCGCGGTGCGGCAGAGTTGCTCGACGAGACCATGCCGGCCGAGACGCGGGCGAAATTTCTGGGCAACATCCGGCGCGAATCGGCGCGCATCCAGCAGAGCATCGACCGATTGCTGGAGCTGTCGTCGATCGAGGCGCGGAAGGCGTTGCACCAGACGGAGACGGTGGACGTGCGTGAGCTGGTGGAGGAGACGCTCGCGGTCGTGCGCCCGGCCGCGGAGCCGCGGGGTGTGCGGGTTGCGATGGTCGACGTGATGCCGGCGGCGATGCGCGGCGAACGCGTGTTGTTACGCGAGGCGCTGGTGAATCTGCTGCAGAACGCCGTGGAATTTTCGCCGGAGGGCGGGGAAGTGCGGCTGCGAGCGGCGGTGGAGGAGCGGCGCGTGGAATTCGTGGTGGAGGATGATGGGCCGGGGGTGCCGGGTTACGCGTTGCCGCAGGTGTTCGAGCGTTTTTATTCGCTGCCGCGGCCAGGGATGAACCGGAAAAGCACGGGGCTGGGGCTGACCCTGGTGCGGGAGATTGCGCATTTGCACGGCGGCGAGGTGACGGTGGAGAACCGGGCGGAAGGTGGCGCGCGGGCGGTGTTGTGGATTCCTGAAGCGGCCCGCGGGTGAACGGGCGGAGGCGTGGCTGGCGGAGTTTTGGGGCGTGGAGGGCCGAGCTCCGCGAGGCTGAGGCGCGCGCTTTGGCTTTTGGCGGTAGCAGTGCGGCTCTCAAATCGGGCCGCGCGGAGCTTGGCCCTCCAGGCCGGTCTCGCGGAGCTCGACCCTCCATGCCGGCTGCGCTCTTCACGACGATTTCATCGCGGCTTCATCGGGGTTTCATGAACGTGAGGCAGATTGGGCGCATGAACTCTGCGCCGCCCTCAACGACCCCGGCGCCGCTGTGGCGTCGTCGCAACGCCGTTACCTTCAAACTGCTGTTCATCGCGGCGCTCGTGCTGCTGTTTCAACTGCCGTTGGGGCTTGTGAACCGGCTTCGGCAGGAGCGGATTCGATATCACCAGCCGGTCGAGCAGACGGCGGGCGTCTTGATGGAGCCGGGGCAACGGGGGTTGACGACGGAAGGAGCGACGCCGACGGAAGGCTATCGCATGGTGGAGCGCGCGCTGAAGCATAGTGTGCTCGTGCTGGCGCTGGTGTTTGCGGCGTTCTTTTTGTTCGAGACGCTGGCGGGATTGCGGTTGCACGCGGTGCACTACGGATTGGTGGGCGCGGCGCTGTGTTTGTTTATCTGGCGCTGCTGGCGTTGGGCGAAGTGCTGTCGCCGGGCTGGGCGTATGTCGGGGCGGCGGTGGCGTCGTCATTGCTGATCGTGCTCTACAGCGCGTCGATTTTGCGCGGCGCGGGACGGGCGTCGACGATTGCGGCGCTGCTGGCGGGCGAGCACGGTGTGCTCTATGTGGTGCTGCGAATGGAGAATTATGCGCTGCTGGCGGGAACGGCGGCGCTGTTTGCGGTGCTCGCGGCGGTGATGTTTTTCACGCGCAATGTCGATTGGTTCGCGCAGGAGGAAGCGAAGGCGGAGACGTGAGGGCGCCGCTCAGCCATTGATGGATCGAGCGGAAGCGAGCCGGGGCGTGGCCGTGATGAATGCATTGTGATTTGCAGCGCTATGGAACGAGAAACACACTCTCGCTTTTGATGCCGGTATCGAAGGTCGCGAGTTTTGCCCCGTGGGATTGGGCGAGCGCGCAGAGGTAGCCATCGGTCGTTTGACTGTGCTTCGAAACCCACGTGGGCAGAGTGATTGCGGGTGACACTGTATCAGACCAGAACCCAACGCCCGGAGACGCTTTGAAGGCGAGCAAGTGCTGTTTAGCATCCACGACCGGCACACCGTAAACGGCATTGATCACACGCAAATATCCGAGTTCGGTGAGCGCGCAGGTGGCGAATTCTCCCGGACGCGTTTGTGACCATGCGCGAAAGCGCGAATGGTGCTGGTGGGACGCCCACAGAGCCGCCAGCAGCGCGTTGACGTCCAGAAGATACGTCACGGAAAATCTCGGAGCGCTTGCTTAACGGCCGCGAGGGTGAGGATGGGCGTCCCCTTTGGCGCACCGAAATAGGGCAGATCGGTCACGGGATCGCGCTGCATCACGATGCGGGTAGGACGGCGGCGGCGGGGGGCGAGCCGCACGGTGTCATGCTCAATTAACACGTGAAGCTTGTCGCCGGGTTTCACGCCGAGCGCACGGCGTGCGGCACCGGGTAACCGCACCTGACCATCGGCGGAGAGCATCGTGTCCATGGCTTCTATCTGTCGGTCAGGATCGTTGGGGTGTCAACGTGCCGCTCGGGTGAGCGCATCGATGGGATCGGTTCCCCATTCAGGACCGCAAATACCACTCGCAAAAACTCGGCACCGCATCTCTGCCGCAGAAATCCTGGTGGAAGTCGCGATAGGAACCTTCGAGTAACTCACTGTAGCGAGAGGCGACCTGCTCATCAAGGTCCACGATCCAAAGTTCCGGCGAAGAGTTCTTCGCTATGCCGGTCCGCCGCAGGAAATTCACCATGCTGAGATCGCTTGGCGGCAAACTGTAGCCGAGGCAAAAGACTCTCGATGCGCTGGCGATTTGAAAAGCGGCCTGTCGCCATTGAGCAACCAGACCTTCATGCCGCATGTAATCACTTTTATCGAGCACGGGCGGAATGATCAGGGAATACTTTCCACGCAGCGCGGCCTCCGTTCCACTGTAGCCCTCGGCGCGTTCACCGGTCGAGGGGTCCCCGAGAATCAGCGTCTCTCCTTCGAATGAACGTTTGCCTGAATAGAGCCAATTCATCGAACCATGCAGCTTGAACAGGCGAAAAGTCTTGGCGGACTTTGGCGCTTTGCCGCCCAGGGCGGGGGTGAGGGGTAATTGGTAAAGGCTCTGGATCTCGAACGGATTGGTCAGATTCAACTCGCTCGCACGATGTTCGAGGAGGCAGTCGTAGTTGAGGGTGATGATGGTGGGCTTCGGTTCGGCGTTGTGCCATTTGTGGAGAAGCCGGTGGAACCAGTGAGTCTCGTCCTGGCAATCCAACGTGCCAAGAGCGTTGTGGCATGCAGATTGGAAAACATTGGAGAGGGCGTTCGAGATTTCCAGAAAGTCAGCGCGGTTGCGCAGGTTTTCGGACTTCGACAGCCAAGCTTGCGACTGCGAGAGGAAAGAGAGTCCGTTCTCGAAGTCGCGCGCGAGCAACCGACGGGTTTCGTCTCTCAGCGTCGGCAGCTCCACCAAAACCTGCTGGAGGAGTTCCTTGGTCACGGGCATTTCCGACGAGACAGCTTTCGAGAAGCCGGCCCCAAGAATGAAAACGTCGCGAATCAAGGACACGATCGTTTCGGCTACAGCAAGGTCGCCTGTTCGCCGCCGGAGAACGGCTTCAGGCCGATGGCGGCGTAACCCTTCGGGGTGAGGATCCGGCCTTCGCGGGTGCGCTGGAGATAGCCTTCCTGAATGAGGAAAGGCTCGTGCACTTCCTCGAGCGTCTCGGCTTCCTCGCCGACGGCGACGGCGATCGTGCTCATGCCGACGGGGCGTCCGCCGTAGTTTTCGCCCATCACGCGGAGCATGCGCTTGTCCATCTCGTCGAGACCGGCGGCGTCGATCTCGAGGAGTTCGAGCGCGGCGGCGGCGACGGGTTGCGTGATTTTGCCGTTGGCGCGCTGTTGCGCGTAATCGCGAACGAAGTTGATGAGGTTGTTCGCGACGCGGGGTGTGCCGCGGGCGCGCGTGGCGATTTCCTGCGCGCCGCCCTGGTCGATCTCGACCTTGAGCAGGCCGCAACTGCGGCGGACGATCGTCTGGAGCGTCGCGTGATCGTAGTAGTCGAGCCGCGTCTGGAGCGTGAAACGCGAGCGGAGCGGCGCGGTGAGCAAACCGGCGCGGGTGGTGGCGCCGACGAGGGTGAAGCGCGGGATCGAGAGGCGAACGCTGCGAGCGTTGGGGCCTTGATCGATCATGATATCGAGACGGAAATCCTCCATCGCGGAGTAGAGATACTCCTCGACGGTTTTCGGGATGCGGTGGATTTCGTCGATGAAGAGGATGTCGCCCTCCTCGAGATTGGTTAGGAGACCGGCGAGGTCGCCGGCTTTTTCGACGACGGGGCCGGAAGTGATGCGGACGTTCTTGCCGAGCTCGTGGCCGAGGATGAAAGCGAGCGTGGTTTTGCCGAGGCCGGGCGGGCCGGAGAGGAGAATGTGATTGAGCGGATCGCCGCGTTTTTTGGCGGCGCCGACCATCACCTGGAGGCGCTCGATGGTTTTCGGCTGGCCGGTGAAATCGGAGAACGACAGCGGGCGCAGCGCGGCTTCGGCGGGGGAAACCGGCGCGGCGAGCGTGCTCGTGATGTAGCCGAGGCCTTTGGCGGAATGGTCAGGAGAGGACATGAGGAATCACTTCCACGTGACATCGGCGCCGAGGCTTTGGAGGTTTTCGACGAAGTTCGGGTGGGCGCGCTTGATCGTGTCGGCGTTTTTCACGACGGAGCGGCCGGGGATGCTCGCCGCGACCATGTAGAGGCCGACGGCGGCGCGGATGATGTAGGGCGCATCGACCGTCGTGGCGCGGAGGGGGCGGTCGCCGAAGACGATGATGCGGTGCGGATCGCTGACGACCACGTGTGCGCCGAATTTCGACAGCTCGGGCATCCAGGTGAAGCCGCCCTCGTAAACCTTGTTCCAAAACTGGATCGAACCTTGCGCGCGGACGGCGAGCGCGATCATGCACGGCAGCAGGTCGACGGGGAAATACGGCCACGGCGCGGCTTCGATTTTCGGCAGCAGGTTGCTCGTGAACGGCGGCTCGATGACGAGCTTCTGGCGGCGGCGGACGATCGCGGTGTCGCCGTCGTGTTCGATTTTCACGCCGAGTTTGCCGAAGGCGCGGGTGATGAGATCGAAGTGGTGCGGCAGCGAATGGCGGACTTTCACTTCGCCGCCGGTGATGGCGCCGAGGGCGAGGAACGTGACGACCTCGTGGTAATCGGTGTTGATGGTGAACGTGCCGCCACGGAGACGCTTCACGCCTTCGATGGTGATCTTGCTCGTGCCGATGCCGGAGATTTTCGCGCCCATGGCGACGAGGACGTCGCAGAGGTCCTGCACGTGCGGCTCGCTCGCGGCGTTGAGCAAGGTCGACTCGCCGTCGGCGAGCGCGGCGGCCATGACGAAGTTTTCCGTCGCGGTGACGGACATGTAGTCGGGCCAGTGACGCGCGCCGGTGAAGCGGTTCTTCAGCGACAACTTCACGCCGGCGCCGGCGGAGATTCTGGCGCCGAGTTTTTCGAGGATTTCGAGATGCGGATCCAGTTCGCGGATACCGAGCGAGCAGCCGTCGGCGTTGGTGGGTATCGTGATTTTTTTCATCCGCTGGAGCAGCGGAGCGAAGAGCAGCACGGACGAACGCATGCCGGCGGGGAGTGTGCCCTGGAGTCGTGTGGCATCGAACGCGGAGTGGTCGAGGGTCATCACGCCGGCGGCGCGGTCCCACGCGATGCGCGAACCCTGCTCGGTGAAGAACGTGACCAGCTTCTCGACGTCGGTGATCGCGGGGACGTTGAGGAGTCGCACGGGCGCGTCGGTGAGGAGCGTCGCGCAGAGGATCGGCAGGACGGAGTTTTTGTTGCCCGACGGCGTGATGGTGCCCGAGAGCGGCTTGCCGCCGTTGACGATGAGATCGGCCATGGAAAAGGCTGAGAGTTGAGGGCGGAGAGTTGAGAGCTCAAGCCTTCGGGCGGAGAAGTTCTGCGCGCGGCAGTGGAGCGGGTGCAAGCGAAGCGAGTGTCGGCGGCGGCGTCGAACTGGATTCAGCCTGCGGGAAAGAATCACGATTTTCTCATGCCAAGAAAAAGGCGCCCGCCCCGGGAGGGGCGGACGCCTTTGAAAGGTGCGCCGGTGGGCGCGAGTGAACGGGCGATGAGCGGGCGATCAGATCGCGCCGCCGCCCTGCTGGCCTTCGGGAGAGGGGCCGCCGCGGTCGGGGCGCAAAACACCCCGACCCCCCCCGCCCCCCCCCCGCCCCCC
>JAEYYL010000323.1 GCA_023430825.1 Verrucomicrobiota bacterium
GGGGATGTTCGAGGGGAAGGCGGCCTGGCTGCTGGCGCGGCATCTGCCGGAGCGGACGCCGGTGTTCGTGGCGAGCAGCATGCCGGTGCGCGACGTGGAGTATTTCTGGCCGGCGAACGGACGGGAACACGCGCTGTATTTCAGCCGCGGGGCGAACGGGATCGACGGGACGCTGTCGACGGCGCTCGGGGTGGCGCACGGGGCGGAGCGGCCGGCGGTGCTGCTGACGGGCGATCTCGCACTGTTGCACGATGCGAACGGATTTTTGACGCGGCCGAAGCTGCGCGGGTCGCTGACGGTGGTGTTGATCAACAATCGCGGCGGCGGAATTTTCGAGCACCTGCCGGTGGCGAAGTTCGATCCGCCGTTCGAGGAATTTTTCGCAACGCCGCAGGAGGTGGATTTCGCGGCGTTGGGCGCGGCGCATGGCGTCGAGCACGTGGCGGTGAAGGATTGGGCGCAGTTGGTGGCGTGCGTGGAGAAATTGCCGGAGAAAGGGATTCGGGTGCTCGAGGTGCGGACGGATCGGAAGCGCGATGCGGCGGTGCGGAAGAAAGTGTTGAACGCAGCGGGGGTGGCGGCAGGGGGCGGAACGCGGTCAGGTTGACCGCGCCAGCTGGGTGCGTCACTCGTAGCGGAGGGCGTCGA
Source organism: Verrucomicrobiota bacterium (assembly GCA_023430825.1). Classification (GTDB taxonomy): domain Bacteria; phylum Verrucomicrobiota; class Verrucomicrobiia; order Opitutales; family Opitutaceae; genus Opitutus. The sequence continues at coordinate 649 of JAEYYL010000323.1, forward strand.
TGGGATCGAGTTGGGCGGCTTTTCTTGCGGGATAGAAGCCGAAGAACACGCCGATGGTGGCGCTGAACACGAAGGCGACGACGACGGCGGTGGTGGAGACGAGGACGGGCCAGCCGTTGAGCCAGGAGATGAGTTGCGAGGAGCCGATGCCGATGAGGATGCCGAGCAGGCCGCCAAGCGAGCTGAGGATCACGGCCTCGATGAGAAACTGCAGCAGCACGTCGCGGCCGTGGGCGCCGACGGCGAGGCGGATGCCGATCTCGCGGGTGCGCTCGGTGACGGAGACGAGCATGATATTCATGATTCCGATACCGCCGACGATGAGCGAGACGCCGGCGATGGCCCCGAGGAGGACGGTCATGGTGCGCGTGGTGGCGGTGGCGGCCTGGGCGAATTCGACCTGGTTGCGCACGGTGAAGTCGGGTTCGCGGCCGGCGCGGCGTTGCGAGAGGAGATCGGTGACGTCCTGCTGGACGCGCGGGATGGCGTCGGCGGTGGCGGCGCGGATGAGGATGGAGTTGATATTCGTGCGGCGGGAGAGCCGTTTCATGTGGCTCGTGTAGGGGACGAGCACGATGTCGTCCTGATCGCTGCCGAAGAGGTTGAAGCCTTTTTCGGAGAGGACGCCGACGACCTTGAAGGGGATGTTGCGGATGCGGAGGGTTTGGCCGACGGGATCGAGTCCGGGGTAGAGTTGATCGGCGACGGTTTGGCCGATGACGGCGACCTTCGCGACGCTGCGCACATCCTGTTCGGTGAAGATGGAGCCGTCGGCGACAGGCCAGGTGCGAATGTCGGGATAGTCGGGGGAGGTGCCGAGGACCTGGGTGTTCCAATTGAGGCCGTTGCCGAGGATCTGGCTGCGGTCGCGGACCTCGGGGGAGACGCCGAGGATGTTCGGGATTTCGGCGGCGATGGCGGTGGCGTCGGCGGGGGTGAGGGTGGGGGCGCTGCCCCAGCCGCCGCGGGCGCCGCCGGCGGTGAAGTTACCGGAGAAGACGGTGACGACGTTCTGGCCGAGGCTGGCGACCTGGGCTTCGACCTGGGATTTGGCGCCGTTGCCGATGCTGACCATGGCGATGACGGCGCCGACGCCGATGATGATGCCGAGCGCGGTGAGGATGGAGCGCAGCTTGTTGCGGCGGAGGGCGCGAAGGGCGATGACGATGGTGGAGCGGAGGCGCACGATGGGAGGATCGGAGTTGCCCGCGAATGACGCGAATGGCTCGAATCAGGATTTTAGATACAAGAAAATGGTCGCAGACGATCGGGGGGCTTGTTCGCGACGATTCGCGTGATTAGCGGGAGGTTTCGGGGTGGCCGATGAGTTTGGCCTCGGCTTCGGCGGCGAGGAGTTTCTGGAGTTCGACGTCGGAGTGGAGGCGGTTGGTGACCTGCACGTCGCTGACGACGCGGCCGTCGCGCATGATGAGGTTGCGTTTGCAGTAGTGGGCGATGTCGAGCTCGTGCGTGACCATCACGATGGTGATGCCCTGGTCGTTGAGCTTTTGAAAAACGCCCATCACCTCGACGGAGGTTTTGCTGTCGAGATTGCCGGTGGGCTCGTCGGCGAGGAGGAGTTGGGGCTGGTTGACGAGGGCGCGGGCGATGGCGACGCGCTGTTGTTGTCCGCCGGAAAGCTGGCTGGGAAAATGGTCGGCGCGCTGGGAGAGGCCGACGATGTCGAGGGCGTGGAGGGCGCGTTCGCGGAGTTCGCGCGACGAGCCGCGGTGGCGGCCGTAGAGCATGGGCAGCTCGACGTTTTCGAGGGCGGTGGTGCGGGCGAGGAGGTTGAAGCCCTGGAAGACGAAACCGAGCTTTTCGTTGCGGAGATCGGCGAGGGCGTTGCGGTCGAGTTTTGCGACGTCGATGCCATCGAGGAGGTAGGTGCCGCTGGTCGGCCGGTCGAGGCAGCCGAGCGTGTTCATGAGGGTCGACTTGCCGGAGCCGCTGGCGCCCATGATGGCCATGAACTCGCCGCGGTGCAGCTCGAGCGAGACGCCGCGCACGGCGTGGACCTTTACCTCGCCGGAGTTGTAGATCTTTTGGATGTCGGTGAGCTGGACGACGGGCGGCATGAGGGAGCGGCGAGGGGCGGTGGATTTATCGGACGGATCGGACGGATGGGACAGATCGGACGGATAAATATGCTAGACGCGGCGACCGCCGCCGAAGGGGTTGGCGGCGGGGGCCCGCGAGGAGGCGGCGTCGGAGGCGATCACGTTGGTGATGACGAGATCGCCTTCGGCGAGGCCATCGATGACCTCGGTGCCGGTGCCGTCGGAGACGCCGAGCGTGACGTTGACCGCCTCGGGCCGGGCGGTGGGGCCTTGTCCGACCAGACGATAGACGACGCGGTTGACGGGCGCGTTGCTGTTGGCGCCGCCGGCGGGACGTTCGCGTCCGCCGAAGGCGGGCCATTCGAAGCCGTCGGCTTTGGCGAGTTCGCGAGCGCGGGCGATGACGTCTTCGCTTGGGCGCCCGGAGCCGGGGGTGAAGCCGGCCTTGGTCATGTAAATGCGGCGCTGGTCGTCGGGGAGGGGTTTGAGCGCGGAGGTGGCGGGTGCGCCGGGGGCGGAGGCCGGAGCGGCGACGTCGGGAAGGCGGACGCGCAGGGCGTTGTTGGGGAGGCGAAGGGCGTTGGGGCGGCTGGCGATGACGACGGAGACGTTGGCGGTCATGCCGGGGCGGAGCTTCTGGTCGTCGTTGCGGACATCGATGATGGTGTCGTAGGTGACGACGTTTTGGACGGTTTGCGGGGAGTTGCGGATGGAGGAAACGCGTCCGCGGAACTGGCGGTTGGGGAAGGCGTCGACGGTGAAGTTGACGGGCTGGCCGACCTCGACGTTGCCGATGTCGGCTTCGGCGATGGCGCCGACGATCTGCATTTTGGTGAGATCGTTGGCGATGGTGAAGAGGACGGGGGTGTTGAAGCTGGCGGCGACGGTCTTGCCAACGTCGACCTGGCGGGAGAGGACGATGCCGTCGACGGGCGAGTAGATGGTGCAGCGGGAGAGATCGATCTTGGCGCTTTCGACGGCGGCGGTGCGGGTTTGCACCTGGGCTTCGGCCTGGGCGAGTTGGGCGAGGGCCTGATCGAGATCGGATTGGGGGACGAGGCCGTTTTGCTGGAGCTGGGCGGTGCGGTCGGCGTTGAGCTGGACGAGGCGCTGATTGGCTTTGGCGTTGGCGAGTTCGGCTTCGGCGGAGCGGAGGCGGGACTCGTAGGTGGCGGAGTCGATGTGGGCGACGACGTCCCCGGCTTTCACCTCGGAGTTAAAATCGACGAGGACCTGGTCGATGATGCCGGAGATCTGGCTGCCGACGTCGACGGTGATGACGGGTTGAAGGGTGCCGGTGGCAGTGACGGCCTGGATGATGTCGGCGCGGGCGAGGGGCGCGGTGATGTATTCGGGTGGCTTTTCGGCGCGGCGGCCGAAGTAGAACCAGGCGCCGGCGCCGGC
>JAEYYL010000034.1 GCA_023430825.1 Verrucomicrobiota bacterium
TTCCGCGGCGCCCTGCCCCAGGAACAGCTCACGCCGATAGTTCCCGCGATTGATCACGTGGTAACATCCCCCCGCGAACTCCACCCTCAACGGTCGTGCCATCTCCGTCTGATGCCTTTCAGGGATGAAACTCTCAAGAGTCAAGACATGACGTTTTATCGTTCTGCCGTTTTATCGTTCTGCGCGCACAGCTGCCGGTTCGAGCGCACCGTATAAAGCGCCTGCAGGACCTTGCCCTTCAGCAAGGTCTCCGGCGGGACCGACGGCGCGCCGTCACGGGCGTAGATCTCGTCAAAGTGCGGACTCATTGCCGTCAGCACCTCGTCACACATCCGCTTGATCGTGCGGATCGGATGATCCGCCGCGATCAGCGTCTCGACGTTGATCAAACTCACAAAGCCGCCCTCGGAGGTCCGTTTCCACGAATTGTATCCTTATATCGGATACCACTTCCCACCTCAAGAGTTTTTCAGCAGCCTGCTAATCTCAACCCGTGACCACCGCATCCCAAGTGTTACCCATGTCTCCGGTCTGAGTGTTACCCTTGTCTTCGGTCCAAACAGTCTCTCCTCTCCCCCTTCGGGTTACAGCGACGGCTTCATCGCTTTGGCGGGATCAAATTCAAGGTTCCGGCTTCTGTTCGGGTTCAGCCATATTTTCACGGCAACCAAAGCTTGGTTGTCTCCTTCTTTTCGGTCGATGTTGGGCCTAATCTCCAAGTTCAGCCGGCCGTAGTTCTTTCCGTATCGACTGGTGAGATAGAAGGTGTCGGCAACTCCCTCGCGCCACGTCCATGTTATGCGCCCCTCTTGTGCGGCTCTGATGCTTTGCGCCTCCTGCGCATATTCCACATGCGGCTCATAGCCAACGGCCGGGGCTTGGTTATAGTAGTCGGTCTCTCCCACGCGGATCAAGCCGCCGCCTTCAACATCTATCGATATTTTCCAAGCAAAGCCGCGTTCCCCGTATGGCATGCTCAAGGGGCTGCGCGACACGTTTACGGTTAGGTCCGCCTGCGATTGCCCCATTTTCGCTTTCAGTAAATCGATTTTCACGGGACCGGCGTTCACGGGGAAACGCCATTCCCGTTCGTAGTGGATAAGTGCTTCAGCGCCTCCCTTTTTCCAGAGCACGAAAACCACCGGGTTATCGGGGTCCGGGATATGGCGCTTATGGTCCGCCTCAAAGTAGCTGTAGGAAAAGGAGCTGTTACGGCGGCGGTATTCGTAGCCTCCCTTGCTAATGCCGATTCCGAGGTCCTGTCCCTTGAAGCCGCGAAACTGGAAGTAGCCTTGCACATCGGTCGTGGTCTGCCTGCGCATCTGACCGCCTCGGATCCCGGTGTTGACGAGGACCACACCTTCGACGTCCGCAGCGGGCACCGGCTCGCCGAACTGATCCACCGCCCGGCCGTAGAACACGATTTCGTTGTGGTTGAGCGTCTCGAAGGTTCGCCGGAGCTCCGGGCTGGGGTCTTGCGTCGGAGGCGGTGGCGGCGTAAGCGGAGACGAATTGGTCGTGGCTGCCGCAGTTCCTTCGTGAACATCGGGCTGCGCCGATTGGGCCAGCGCGGGTTTTTCCGTCGCGGGATCAGGGCGGCGCACGCCCCACAACCAGAACAAGAGCAAAGCTCCCCCCAAGACTACGAAGACGATAACGGCAGAGCGTCGCGCCTTGCTCATGGCAGCACCCCCGTGGTAATATCGAATGCCTGTCGCCCCAGCAGGGTCTTCCAGTAGTCTTTTTGTTTCGGCATATTGGAACGGAACTGACCGCTGTGCCAGATGTGGGCCTTGTGGTCGCCGCTGTCGTCGGGCCAGATCGATCGAACGGGGAACGAACGAGTAACCCCCTGCGACAGGTTTGTGGCGCCTAAGGCCTTCACGTAGGACTCGGCGGCGAAGGCCATGATCTCATAGCGGTCTAGTGGATCCTCGCGGTTGCCGCGACGCAGATCTGTTACGCCTCCCCACCCTGTTTTTCTGAAGGCATCATCGAACACGCGAAGGTCTCCGGCGTAACTGTATATCCATTCATGGAGGCCCGGATCCGGCCAGTCTGGCTTGGTGATCTGATTGAACTGCCAGATGGGAGCGGCGAGCGCCCAATCGTTCTCGTTGAAGAAGTTGACCAGTGTGCCCACTACCTTTGAGGACGACGCGCTTCCGTTCAGCAGGTAGGCTAGCCAGTTCCGATACACGTTGGGCGTGTCCGGTCCGTAGTTTCTGGGGCCAGGGTTGATTCCCAAAAGCTCAAATTTCGGATGATCATATGTCCATTGCACCGAGCCAGACGAATCGATCTCCGTGGAAAGGGTGCCGTCATAAAGATGAGCCGAGAGGGCCGCTTGGCTCGCGACATATACGTTTACAATCTGACCGCTTCCCGAATCGCTTTGCAAGCGCAGGGCTTCGCTCATCGCAATCCCGCCCATGCTGTGGGAGAAGACGTAAAGCTGACCGTTATAGTTGCCATTCAACGTCTCTAGTAGCTCGCGCAGGGGCGCACCACTGCGCCATGCGCTCCATTCGCCGCGGTCGAAGTTGGTGCCGTCTGTAATGCCTTCCCACAGTCGAAAACCAACGTGCCCGGCAGCGGCAGATCGAGTTCGACCACCGGCGGTTCATCCTCGGCCACGTTCACGACGCTCACTTTCTCCGTCGTCTGTCCGGCCGTGTCCTTGGCCACGGCCTTGAACGTCATCGTCGTGCCCGCGCGGCCGAGCGGCATTTGGAACGGCTGGTTGAACGGCAGCACGTGGTCGCGCCCCACCGACTTTCCATCGACGAAGAACTCCACGCTGACCACATCGACATCGTCGTCCGCCCCGGCCGCGAGCAGCAGCAGGCTGCCGTCGACGATCGTCGACTGATGGACCGGCGTGAACGACGAGATGACCGGCGCGAGGTCGCGCACGGCTTCGATGGTCAGGCTGGCCGGCGCCGACGCATTTCCCGCGGCGTCGTAGGCTGTGGCGGTGAAATTAAACCGACGTTCCGCCGGACTCGCCGCGTCGGCGGCGCCCACCGGCAAACGATAGAGAAATTCATAAGGCGCCGCGAGGTCGACAACGTGCGGTGTGGCGCCGCCGTTCACATGGAAAACCACGGAGGACACCGAGACATTGTCCTGCGCCGTCGCGCGCACGCGGAACACGCTGCCGGCGATAATGCCCGAGTTATCCGCGGGCTCTTGAAACACCACCGTCGGCGCCGTGCCATCCGGCACGACATTGACGCGGATCTGGTCGGCGAAGGTCGACCGTCCCGCCGTATCCGTGGCGGAAGCACCCAAAATGATCGCGTTGCCCAACCGTCCGAACGGAACATCCCACGACATCTCGAACGGCGCCGCGGTATCGATCCGCACCGGCTCGCCATCGACGTAGAAGGTGACCGATCGCACCGCGATGTCGTCGCCCGCCGCCGCCTGGATCAGGAGGTTTCGGCCCTCCATCACATCCTGTCCGTTGACCGGATTGGAAATGGAAATGCTCGGCGGGAAATCCTCCCGCGTGTTCACCCGGATCGTCGGCGCGGTCGAACGGTTGCCAAAGGAGTCGAGCGCGCTCGCCGAGATCGTGACCTCGCCCCCGCTGTTCGCCGGAATGCGATAGCCATACGCGAACGGCGGCGCGTTGGCCGTGTAGATCGTCTGCCCCGTCGCGTCGTTGACGATGAAGTCCACGCTGTCGACCGACACGTCGTCGGCGACCTGCGCGGTGATTCCCATCGCGATGCCCTCCGGAAAATACGCGCCGGGGCGCGGGGTGACGATGTCGATGATCGGCGCGTTGTCGGGGATGATGTCGTAGGACGAAACGCTCTGCGTGACGTTGCCGTTCGAGTCCGTGACGCGAATCCCGTAGTAAAGCGTCTTCCGCGTGCCGCCCGTGAACTGGTTGAATGGCACGCGCAGAATGCCCGTCAGCCCCAGATCCGACAACAGCGGCAGCCGGAACTGGATCTGGAACGGCGGAATATCCACGAGGTTCAGCGAGCCGACAAAGTAGTCGTTCCGCGGAAACCGATCGTTGCTGTAGATCAGCCGCGCGCCCGCCGTGTCGAAACTGCCGCTCGCGGGATCGCCCGGTGTGACATTATTCCAGACCTCCACTTTCTGCACGTAGCTGTCATCCGCAGCCGATGCCCGCACCGTCAGCAGCGTTCCCTCCACAAAATCGCTGCTCTCCGCTGGAGTGATTAAGAGGACGTTGGGCCGCACCGTATCCGGCACCACCTGGACGAGGCGGAAATCGTTATAGACGTTGCCGAGCACGTCCTTCACCCGCACGCCGAGTTTCACCGGCACATTACCCTGAAGCACGCCCGCCGGAATGCTCAGGTCGCTCTGAAAGAGGCGCAGGCGGACATCGATATCCGCCAGGCCTTGATACCGTGCGGGCAGCGCTGCGATGCCCAGAGCCACTTGATCGTCCAGCGGCGCGAGCGACCCGTCGGAACTGCTGCCGACAAAAGCCCGGCTGCCCTCGCCCGCGGTTTTCACCGCGTAAACCTGATCGTTGATCAAAAACGTGATCGATTCGACCGACATGTTGTCGATCGCGAGCGCGCGCAACCGGACCACCAGCCGCCCCGCCGTGAGCGTTTGACCGACCGCCGGTGAAATCAATTGTCCGAACGGCGCGGGGTCGTTGACCACGCGCAGCACGAGGAACGACTCGCTGGTCTGGCCGATCGAGTCGGTGGCGCGAGCGACGACCGTGACGTCCGTCCCCACTTTGCCGAACGGCACGTGCCACGTGAAACGATTTCCAACGCGCTCCGTCACCTCGACGCCGTCCACCGTGAGTCGCGTGGCGCCGAGCGCGAGATCGTCGGTAAACTCGGCGTCGATCGTCACCGGCGTCCCCTCCAGCACTTCGATCCCCGCCAGCGCGTTGTAAGCGTCGACCGTCGTGGTGCCAGACCAGCGATTTTCGACCGACTCGAGCAAGGCTTGCGGCGACCGGTCGTCGCGCACCATGAGATTGAGCATATCCGAACGCGTCACGTTGCCACGCGCGTCCGTCGCCTCCGCCTGGATCGCCCAAATCTGTCCGCCGGCTTGTGGCGGCACCGCAAGCGTCAGCGGCGTGACGGCGGTTGGCGGGTTGCCCGTGAAATTGAACGTCCGTAACGACTGTCCATTTAAAAGGACGACCAGTTTTGCCACACCCGCCGGATCGGCCGTGGTGATTTCAAAATCCAGACTGCCGCCCTCGACAACCCCGTCGCCCGATTGACGGTTGAACGAAACCCACGGTCCGCCATCGTCCATGCGCCATTCGATTTGCGACGCCGTCGAGAACACCGAGCGCGGCGTGGCCGGCGCCAACGCGACTTCGCGGCCCTCTGCGACGAGGTATTTCGTTCGCGGCAAACCCTCCATCGGCACGATCGCCTCGCCAAAATCGAAACGTTTCTCCGCGCCCGCGTCCGCCGGCGTGACCGGCCGCGTGATCGAGTCGACCTCGACCGACAATGTATCCGTGACGCGAATATGCGCGGACGCTGCGAGCGCCGGATCGCTGCCGAGCGCCAACTCCACGCTCCGCAGCGGAACCCCGACCGGTTCGCCGCCCTCGATCAGCGCGATATCGAACGACAACCGCTCCGCGTCACCGACCTCGACCGCCAGGAGAGCAAAGGTGCTGGCGTATCCACTCTCCGAATTCAGAATTGCCGATTCCTCGCGCACCAGAGTCCGTTGCGCATCCGGGCCGATCCGCTCGATCTTCACCCGCGCGACCATCCCATCGGTGTTGGCGTAGCCTGCGATCTCGACCGTGAAATCCCGCGCGGTCGCAGCGATGCCGCCCGAGACGTAGTCGATATCGATCTGCCTCACCCCGGCGGGAGTCCGATTCTGACCGATCGCCAGTGTCTTTCCACCTGCGGTCACCGCGAAACGTTTCAGCCGTTCGATTGTGAAAGCCGCCGGCGCGCCGAAGCTCACGCGATGAAGGCTCGCGTCGCTTCCGACAACCGGAAGATCGCTGACGAAAAGATTCACCGCATCGACACCGATGTTGTCGCGCGTATCGACGCGCAGCGGATAACTCTGCTCGGCAAGAAAGACCGCGCCATTGGCGGGACTGGCGAGGGTGATCGTCGGAACCGTGTCAGGTGGAACCGGCATCTGCTCGGCGGGAAGCAGCGCGATGCCTTGCACCGGAATCGCATCGGACCGGTTGCCCGAAACATCCACCGCACTGGCGCGCACCGTCACCGTCGTCACCGCCTGCACCACCGGCAGTTCGAAGACAAAGGACTCTCCCTCCTTGGCGGGTAAGCTCTGGCCGCCGGCCTCCACGGTCACGGCCACGCTTCCGATTCCCACGTTGTCCGTGGCCGAAAACACAATCGTGAGCGTCCTCGGTGCCGCCGCCCCGGCCGCGGTGCCGTAAAGCACATCGCCGACCGTGGGTGACACGATCGCGATAAACGGCGGCACCTTGTCCGGCACGACGTCGAGGTGGATCGGCGTCGAGATGGTGGCGTTCCCGCCGCCATCGCGCGCCACCGCGGTCACGGCGATCCGCGAGTTCAGCCGCCCCGCAGGAATGGCCAGATCGGCGTTGAAGACATATTCGTAAACTTTCTTCTCCACGAGCTGCCCGAAGGAATTGGGGTCCGGCACCGTAAAGACTTTCGCGGTGGTCGAGGCGGGTTGCGAAACCTCCACCCCGGTCGACACGCCGTCGACGAACACTTCGATCTGCGCGACTTGCAGGTCGTCGCTCGCGGCCACGGTCAGCCGCACCGTGTCGGTTTCCAGCACATCGGAGCCGGACGCCGGTGCGACGATCGCCACGACCGGCGCCTGCGTGTCCGGCACAACGTTCAACAACACGCGCGCCTCCGTGATGTGCCCCGCAAGATCTTCCGCCTCGACCGAGATGAATGGCGTCGCAGACGACGGCGCCGGAATGTCGAACTCAAAGGTCCGCGTCGTCACCACGGGTTGTTCGGCGCGCAAATCGACTGTTTTCTCCGCCACCAGCACATTGCCCGAATACACGCGCACTTCGGCCAGTGAAACATCGTCCGCGACATGCGCGCGGACCTTCGTCGTTTCGCCGACATAGACGGTGCGGTTCGTGTTCGGCTCGACGATCTCAATGTGCGGCGCCTCGTCGCGCTTCACCTGCACGTCGACACCGTCTTCGCTGCTGTTGCCTTTCGCGTCATACGCCACCGCCTTCAACGACACCGTCTGCACGTGTCCGGTCGCCGCCAACACCTCGCCGATGATCTCCGCCTTCTGGGCCGGCGTAAGCGCCGCCGCATTCCAAGACGCGGCATCGAGCAGGCCGACCAAAACACTCGTCTGGCCGGCCGTCTTCGCGAATTCGACGTAGCTCCCCTCGACCGAGTCGAACACGCGCAAGTGCAGATTGCTCCCGATTCGCGCGATCACGAGTTGCCACGTGCCTGTGGTCGGCAGGTCGGCAGGCATCACCCCATTGAGCAACTGCACGCCATAGTCCTCGCGAAACACCGGCGTCCAATCGCTCGCGAACCGCGTGAAAAGCGACTGAAGGCTCTCCCCCGTCGTGTCGACCGCGTGCGGCGTTCCATTCACGAAGAACTCCACGCGGTTCATCTGCACGTTGTCGGACGTCGACGCGACGATCGCGTGAGTGGTCCCCTCCACGAGCAAACTCGACGGCGTCGGTGACGTGAGCGCCACCAACGGTGCGACGTCATCGACGCGCGCTTCGATCACGATCTCGTCCTCCGCGGTGCGGCCGTCGAAATCCGTCGCGACCAGCTTCACGGTGTAGTTCGCGGCCTCGGCCGTTTCGGGAACGGTGAAGTTGAATTGATACGGACTCGTCTCGTCCGTGGACTGCAGCACGCCGTTCACCCGCAGTTCGACTTTTTGCACATTCGCGCCCGCGGGCACTTCACCGATCACATCGGTTTGCGTGCCCATGTAGCGGCTGCCGGAAGCCGGATGGACAATCGTGATGTCCAACGGCACCGCATCCACCGCAACGATCTCCACCGTCACGTTCGCGCTGCGCCCTTCGTTTCCTGCCGCATCCGTCGCCACCGCGTAGAAAACCAGGGCGTCGCCGGCTTGGTAGTTCGGCCCGTCCTCGCCCTCCTTCGCAAACAACGCGGCAAGATGAAAAGATCCGTCCTCGTTCACGCTGAAGCCGCCGCGCGCTGCCTCGAAGAACGGCTCCGGCGCATCCGTGCGATAGAGCCGGATCGCCTCGACACCAATGTTGTCGAAGCCGCCGATCGACAGACCGATGTTGCGATTCTCCGGAACCTTCGCGCCATTTTTTGGCGACGCGATCGCAATCGCCGGCGGGATGTCGTCCGCAATCACGGAGATGCGCGCCTCCGCCACTCCCGTCAGTCCGCCGTCGTCCGTTACCTTCGCGACCACATCGAGCAAAGCCCCCGCCGCTGTCAGGGGCAGCGGATAGTCGAACGCCGCGTTGCCGAAGCTGACGAGCTTGCCGTCGATCGAGTAAGCCACCGGTCCCACCACGCCGTCGTCGATCACGTTGCTCCGCAGCGTGAGCTTGCTGCCGGCGATCCACTCCGATCCCGACACCGGCGTGACGAGTTGAATTTTCGGCGGCTGGTTCGCCTGGGCGATCAACGCCACCAAATCAGTCGTGTTGACGTTTCCGCCGAAGTCGGTGGCCTCCGCGCGCAGGTTGAAGGTCTGCCCCGCCGAGTTCGCCGGTATCCGGAAGGTGAATGCATAATCCGCGCTGCCCGACGAATCGAGCGCGCTCGAGGGCGAGTGAATTGTGCTGCGCGTGTCCTGTGAGCCGACGCGCTGCCCGTTGACATAAAAATCCACCTTTGCCCCGTAAATCATCAGATCGTCGGTGACGCGCACAACGACGGGAATATCGCCGTTGTCGCGCACCGACTGCTGGTCCTGGTGCGAGGTGATTTCGACGCGCGGCATTTGATCGCTCAACGCCGTCAACACGAGCGGCTCCGCCCGGATTTCCTCCGTTCCACGGTAACCCACCGCCGCCACGATCAAGGAACGCCCCCCCTCGAGCGCCGGCACGACATAGCTGAAGCGATATGAATAGGGTTCGGCGACCTCGACATTCTGCCCTTTCCGGTAGTTCAGCGGCATGGCGGTGCGCGACGTGCCGACCACCACGCCGTTCACCCACAACTCGACCCGGTCGAAACTGTCGTCGCTCGCCGCGAGCGTGAAATTGACGATGGTGCGAACGACGAAGTTGCCGCCGTTCGGGATCGGCACGAAGTCGGGCACGAAGTCCGCCTTGTTCGCCAGCTCGAGTTTCTTGCTGAACGCAATGTGGTCCGCGGTGGTGAAAAAG
>JAEYYL010000044.1 GCA_023430825.1 Verrucomicrobiota bacterium
GCGCATCCGCGAACGCGAATGGCACGAATCGCAGGAGATGCGCGACCTGCCCGGCGGCGCGCTCGAACTCCGCCTGCGACTCGGCGCGCTCGTCGAGGTCGAGCAATGGATTCTCGGCTGGGGCGCCCACGCCGAGGTCATCGCCCCCGCCGAACTCCGCACCAGCCTCCGCCGCACTGCCACCGCCCTCGCCAAAACCTACGCCGCGAAACGGCCCGCGCCTTGACCAGTCCTCCGCAGGACTTGATCGTTAAATCTTTTCCGGCCTTCGTTCGTCATTCCGTCGCCAACCTCTCGTCCTCTCCCCTCTCGTGAAACCTTCTCGCCATCCCGCCCCGTTCCACGTCTCGCGCCGCTCGTTCCTCAAGCGCTGCACGCTCCTCGCCGCCGCCACCGGTCTGCCGCTCTGGTTCGTCGAGCGCCAGCTCCTCGCCGCCGAGACGCCCGCCAAACCTCTCTCGCCCAACGACCGCCCGCGCATCGCCCTCGTCGGTTGCGGCGGCATGGGCAAGGCCGACGCCGGCAACGCCGCCAACCATGGCGACATCGTCGCCCTCTGCGATGTCGACGACACGCACACCGCCGAGGCCGTCGCCCGCTTCACCGTCGACGACAAAGTCCCCGCCGGCTTCAGCGATTTCCGCCGCCTCCTCGAACGCGACGACATCGACGTCGTGATCAACGCCACGCCCGATCACTGGCACTCGTTGATCAACATCGCCTGCGCGAAAGCCGGCAAGGACGTCTATGCCGAGAAGCCCCTCACGCTCACCATCGGCGAAGGCCGCTACGTCGTCCAGGCTGTGCGCGACCACAAGATCGTCCTCCAAACCGGCACCCAGCAGCGCAGCTCCAAACGCTTCCGCCTCGCCTGCGAACTCGTCCGCAACGGCCGCCTCGGGAAACTGAAGAAGGCCGACGTCTGGCTCCCCGCCGGCCTCGTCGGCGGCCCGTTCGAGTCCGCCCCCGTGCCCGCCGGCCTCAACTGGGACTACTGGGTCGGCCAGTCACCAAAAGTTGAATACGTCCGCGAGCGCTGCCACGGCACGTTCCGCTTCTGGTATGACTATTCCGGCGGCACGATGACCGACTGGGGCGCGCACCACAACGACATCGCCTACTGGGCCATCGGCCTCATCGCGCCGACCGAGGTCGCCTCCACCCGCCTCTCGACACCCGTCCCCGGCGGCTACGACGCCTACGCCGATTACACGGTGAACTACACCTACGCCAACGGCATCGCGCTCAACATCCACACCACGAAGGACGACAGCATCTACGGCGAAATCCTGAACCGCGACGGCCAGCGCAACGGCATCCGTTTCGAGGGCACCGACGGCTGGATCTGGGTCAACCGCCAGGGCATCAAGGCCAGCGATCCCGCGCTGGTCGAGCAGCCGCTCGCGGAAAACGCCGAGCGGCTCTACGAGAGCAACGATCACTGGCAGAATTTCTTCGACTGCGTGCGTTCGCGCGAGCTGCCGATCTGCGACGTCGAGACCGGCCACCGCTCCGCCAACATGTGCCACCTCGGCGCGATCTCGCTCCGCACCGGCCACAAGCTGACCTGGGATTACACCGCGGAGAAATTCACCGGCGAACACGCCGCCGAGGCGAACCGCTATCTCACCCGCGAGATGCGCGCCCCCTACGACTACAGCTTCGTCAGCTGACCGCCCATCTCCGAGGGTAGGAGCCTGCTCGCAGGCGATTCCGTCCGCGCCCCGTGGCTCCCTCCGTGAGGAGCGGGACCACCGCGGCGCCCTCACCGTGCTTAAGTTCCGGATACGCCGGCCGCGCGCCCCTCTGCGCGCGCACGCCGGAACGTATTCGCCGTGGCTCTACGCGTGAGGCTTGTTACCCAGAAATCACAGAGGGCCGACACGGAGGAAGCAGGAGGCCACAAGGTGCTTCGGATTTGCATCAAGCATTTCGCTCTGTGGCCTCTGGGTCGGAGCTCTGTGCTCTCTGTGTTCCCTCCGTTTGGTTCGTTGAGGTGTGATGTATGCGGGCTAGATCCCCGCCCCATTCGTCCGGATCACGTCGCGATACCAGTGCGCCGAATCCTTCAACGTCCGCTGCTGCGTCGCATAGTCCACGTGCACCAGCCCGAAGCGATAACGATACCCCTCCGCCCACTCGAAATTATCCATCAACGACCACGCGAAATACCCCTCCACCGGCACGCCGTCCGCGATCGCCTGCTTTAGTCCGCCCAGGTAACGCCCGAGATAATCGATGCGGTGCGCGTCGTGCACCGCGCCGTCCCGCGCCACCCAATCGTGCCCCGCCATGCCGTTCTCGGTGATCACGATCGGCAGGCCGCTCCGCTCGTGCGCAAACCGCGGACCCCAACGCAACGCGCCAGGCATCACGTTCCAGTGGTTGTGCGTCTGCGGAAATCCCGTAGGAAACGGCAACTGCTCGACATCGCCCTTCCGCCCGCCCCGGCAGAAAACGCCGTTGTAAATATTCAGCCCCAGGAAATCCAGCGGCTGCGCGATCGTGCGCATCTCCTCCGCCGTGAACGCCGGCACCGCCGCGCCGTGCAACCGCCGCCCCTGCTCCGGATAACACCCGTGCAACACCGGCTCCAGCCACCACGCGTGATTCCACACCCCCGGCTTCACGATCGCCCCATACGCCTCGCGCGCCGCCGCGATATCATCCACCGACTCCGTCGCCGGCACCGGGATGTCGCCCGTCGGCGCCCAGCCCACGCGCGGCGGTCGCTTCGCCCGCTCGCGGATCGTCTCCACCGCGCGCCCGTGCGCCAGCATCGCATGATGCGCCGCCAGCAGCACCTGCGACAGCGCCAGCCGCTCGCCCGGCGCATGCACCCCCGTCTCATGCCCGAGGCCCACGAAACACTGCGGCTCGTTCAACGTGATCCATCGCGTCACGCGGTCCGACAACTTGTCCACCACCACGCGCGCGTAGTCCGCAAACCACCGCGGGCTGTCGGGATTCAGCCACCCGCCGCGACGGTGCAGCGCCAGCGGAAAATCCCAGTGAAACAACGTCAGCCACGGCTCGATCTGCGCCGCCAGCAACTCGTCGACCAGCCGGTCGTAAAAACCCAGCCCCGCGCCATTCACCACGCCCGCGCCTTCCGGCATCACGCGCGGCCACGCCACGGAAAACCGATACGCCTTCAGCCCGATCTCCCGCATCGTCGCCACGTCCTCGCGATAACGCCGGTAATGCTCGCAGGCCACGCGCCCGTCCTCGTGCGCATGCACCCGGCCGGGTTGCGCACAGAACGCATCCCACACCGACGCCCCGCGCCCGTCCTGTTCGACGGCGCCTTCAATCTGGTAGGCCGAGGTCGCAGCGCCCCAGGCAAAATTCGACGGAAAACTCATGTTGATTTTTCGCCCGTCCACCGCGAATCCCCGTGAGGCGCGAGGGCGAGCGCGCGACTGTAGCGCCTCCTCCACGACGCGCGTCAAGGAGCCCGCCGCTCACACCGCACTCGATTTTATGCTTGCTGATGAATGAATCCCCGCCCGGCCCCGGCGCGGCGGCACATCGCTTCCATCCAGCCACATGCCTTCGATCAGCGTGTGATTCGGCGCATGCACCAGCCCGCGCTGGTTGGTCTTCATCAGGATCGCCAGCTGCTCCACCGCCCGCGCGCCCACGATGCGGTGATTCTGCCGCATGCCCGCGTTCGAACCCACGCCCGGCACTAGATCCAGCGTCGCCACCACGATCTCCCGCGGCAGCGCCCAGCCCTTCGCCCGCAGCGCATCGGGCACCACGTGCCAGTTGCTCACGACCGCATCCACCTCATGCGCCCGCGCCCACGTCGTGAGCCTCCCGCCGATCTCACCCCGGTTCGCCGCCACCAGCAAACACGGCGGAATCCTCACCAGGTCCGCGAACTGCGCCACCTCGACGTAATAGCCCGCCGCAAAAGCGTTGCGCAGATAAAATTCCTCGCGCTCCCCCACCGCCAACCCGATGCGACGGTAACCGAGCGACCTCAGCCGCCGCACCGCCGCCCGCACGATCCTCGCCTGGTGATTGGAGATCATGTGCAGCGACAACCCCAACTGCTGCGACTCGATCAGCACCACGCTGAACCGCGCCCAGTCCAGCTGAAACTCCGCCATCCGGTCGGTCAACGCCCCCACGATCACTCCCATGATCCCGCGGGCCGCCAGCGTCCGGTCGATTTTTCCGCCCGCCGCCGCCGCCCCGCGCGATCCCAGGTAAAACACCTCGAGGCGATAACCGATCTGCGCCGCATGCTCCTGCGCGCCCTCCACGAATTCAAGATGTGGATACGAGGCCGCCAGCTCCCGCCGGTCCCGGAAGTTCGCGAGGAACGCCATCGTGACCGGCGCCTTCGCCGCTTGCTTCCCCGCACGGTAGAAACTCAGCGCCGACAACATCGGATCCGGCGCGTAACCCAGCTCCCGCGCGACCTCCTGCAACCGCCGCCGGGTCGCCTCCGGCAACCGCGGATCGTTGCGCAGCGCGAGCGACACCGTCGTCTGGTGCACCCCCGCCGCGCGGGCGACATCCTGCATCGTCGTTCGGCGCCGCGGCTCCATGGTCACCGTCCTCAGAGCCAGAGCCATCATTCTTTAGCAAGACCGGAAGCCCTGCAGCCCCAGGCACAATGTCATATAATGTATGACATTCGCCCTTCGCCCTCAGCCCCCCAGCGGCGCGCATACTCAGTCCGCGTCGCGATCCATTGCTCTGGCAAAACCTCAATGCCCACCTGGCGCGAAAGTAGGTTGCGCGCTACGTGCGCGCGCTCGACCCGGCTACCGACGCACCACCAGTTCCCACAGCAGCACCGCCGCCGCCACCGACACGTTCAGCGACTCTACTTTCCCGCTGCCGGGGATCGTCACGAGCCGCATGCACGCCGCCGCCACATCCGGCGCCAGCCCGTGCTCCTCGTTGCCCAGCACAAGCGCGACCGCTTTCCCCTTCGCGTCCGCCGCGTGCAGCCTCCCGCCGCGCGCCGCGGCACCGACGACGTCGTAGCCGGCGTGCTTTAACCCGCGCAAAAACTCCGCCAGCCCGCGCACGCGCAACACCTCCACATGCGCGAGCCCGCCCTCGGCCACGCGAAACGCCGCCTCGCCCGGCACCGCTGCGGACGGATCGTCCGGCAGCACGATCCGCGGCACGCCGAAAAACGCGGCCGTCCGCGCGATCGCGCCGAGATTGTGCGCGTTGCCCACGCGATCGAGCACGAGCACGGCCTCGCCGCGCCGCGCCCACTCGCGCAGCTCGCTCGTCGCCGGCGCGCGCAGCTCCGCCGCCTCCACCACCGCCACGATCCCGCCATGATGCCGTGTGCCCGCGACTTTCTCCAACTCCGCCGGCTCGACGCAGCGATAAACCTTTTTCGCCTGCGCGAGCGCCTTGCAAATCACGCCGATCTTCCGGCCGGTCGCGTAATCGAAGAACAACCGCTTGATCGCGCCAGGCTCCGACGCGAACTGCGCCCGCACCGCCGCCAGCCCGCAAATCGTGATTTCCTTCGGCTTCACCGCTCGAACAAACGACCGCCGGGCCCCAAGCACGCAAGAATCAATCCGCGAGTCCCTCCCTCCGCGCCAGACGACCGAAATGAAACCACCGATAAACACGGATGAACACCGATGCGGTTCCCTCGCCGGAGCCAGATCCTCCATCCGTGTTCATCTGGGTCCATCCGTGGTTGTATCTCGGGCGATCTAGCGAAGTTAAGCCCGCATGAAGATCCGATCCCTCGATCACCGCCTTTCATTCGTGTGCCTTCGTGTCCATCGTGGTTTCAATTTCCGGCTCGGAATCCGTGTCCATCGGTGTCCATCCGTGGTTCGTCACGTCACGCATCGGCCCGCCCCACCACCGTGAACTCCTCACGGTCGTGATAAAGATGCCGCACCGCCCACGCCCCGCCGCCCCGCGCGAACGGCGAACCTGCCCCGCGCACTTCCTTCAACAGCGCCACCGCATCCACGCGCCCGAATTTCAAATTCACCACGAAGTTCCGGCACCACCCACGCGCCAGCCACGGCTCGACAATGTGCCGCAGCACGTGATGCGGCTCCTCCACCATGTCGCAAAACAGCCAGTCGAAGGCCGCGCCGTCCGCCGGCGCGAACTTGAACGCATCCTCGCGCCGGTGCTCGATTCGCGGATGCCCCAGCGCGCCGCCCTTCAACGGCCCGTTGTCGATCGCCACCACGTGCGCCCCGCGCTTCGCCGCACTATAACTCCAACCACCCGGCGCCGCCCCGAGATCGCACACCGTCTCGCCCTCCACCGGCTCGCGCCCGAGCACCGCGTAAGCCTCCTCCACTTTTAAGTAACTCCGCGACGGTGCGAGATCGTCGTCCGCCATCCGCCGCTGGCCGTGCGACCACGCCTCGCGCGCCACGAACGCCCGCCCGAAATCCGCAAAAAACACGAACAGCCCCCGCACCGCACCCACGCCCCGCGGCCGCTCCGGCGTCGCGAGTTTCGCCACGCGCGAAAGTTTCTTTTTCAACAACTCGCCGCACGCCACCTCGACCGCCGACACCCGCCGCCCCAGCCCGACGATCTCCGCCGGCCCGCCCCACACGCTCGGCCATGCCGCCTCGATCCGCTCGCCGCGCAAACTCCCGAGAAAAAAATCCGCCACCCGCTGCGCGAGCGCGTTGACCGATTCGCCCCGCACCTCCACCGGCGCGATCAACGTCAGATGCGGAAACGCCAATTCCGCCAAGGGTAGGTCCAGCAAAGGTAGGGACCGCTCTCCGAGCGGTCCGGTTAAACTCCCTCCCTCCCCTGAACTCCCGCCCGCCGCCACCCCGCCCGCGCGCACCCACCCCGGCCCTTGCTCCACCACCGCCATGCGATGCAGCTCCGCCACCTCGCGCGCGAGCAGCCCTTCAAATCCCGCCTGACCGATCAGCAACATGTCCGCCGAACCCTGTCCCCCCGCCCTTCCGCGTCCAACCAAAAGCATGACCGCCCCCGCGCGCTCACCTTTTCTCCCTTGTTGAAACACCGCACCGTCGCGAGCGTCCGCATATGTCGTCGCTTCCCTCTTCGCCGCCCCGTCCCGCCGCACCCCCCCCCGGCCGCGACCGCCATTACAAAGGCAACGACTACCGCGTGCTCGGCCTCGCCCGCCACTCCGAGACCGGCGAACTCCTCGTCGTTTACCAGGCGCTCTACGGCGAACGCGGTTGGTGGCTCCGGCCACACGCCATGTTTTGCGAGTCCGTCGAGCTCGCCGGCCAGCGCGTCCCGCGCTTCGCCTTCGTCTCCGACACCTGAGTCCGCTCAGAAGATGGAACCCGATGTCACGTCGGGTTGACGCGCGGCGTCCTGAAAACCGCGGCATACGCCGGGTTTGAAATTGTCTTGGCCCATCCGCCGCGCACGCTCGCCGCGATGTCAGGCATTTTCCGGCGCCTCGCACTCGGCCTTGTATTGATCGTCGCAGCCGCGGCTTTGCTGCTGCTCTCCGACCTCAACTCGCGGATTAAACCCTCCGTGGGCCCCGCCCAGCCCGCCGCGCCCAACCGCACGGTCCGCATCGCACTCCTCCAGCACGCCTCGCAACTCGTCCTCGACGAGGGCCGCGTCGGCATGCTCGCCGGCCTCGCCGAACACGGCTGGCGCGTCGGCGACAACGTCGAACTCAAATACTTCAACGCCGAGGGCGACATCGCCGTCGCGCAAACCATCGCCCAGGCCATGGCCAGCGGCGGCTACGATCTGCTGCTCACCATCAGCACCGTTTCCTTTCAGGCCGTCGCCAACGCCAACCGCGCCGGCGCCACGCCCCACGTCTTCGGCCTCGTCACCGATCCCTACGGCGCCGGCGTCGGCATCAGCCGCGAAAACCACCTCGACCATCCGCCCCACCTCGCCGGCTACGGCACGATGCAGCCCGTCGCCCTCGCGTTCAAAACCGCCCGCGAGATGAACCCCACCCTCAAAACCGTCGGCGTCATCTACAACGCCGCCGAAGCCAACTCGGTCGCCCAGATCGCCCTCGCGCGCCAGGTCGCCACCGAACTCGGCATCTCCCTCGTCGAAGCCACCGTGGACAACTCCGCCGGCGTCGGCGAAGCCACCAACGCCGTCGTCTCCCGCGGCGTCGACGCCGTCTGGATCGGCGGCGACGTCACCGTGATGACCGCCGTCGATGCCGTCGTGGCCGCCGCCAAACGGGGCCGCGTCCCCGTCTTCACCGTCATCCCGCCCAACGTCAAACGCGGCACTCTCTTCGACCTCGGCGCCGATTACATCGAGGTCGGCCGGCTCACCGGTCTCCTCGCCGGCGAAATCCTCCACGGCCGCAGCCCCGCCACCGTCGCCGTGGAAAACGTGATGCCCGAGACCCTCACGCTCAATTACCAGGCGCTCGCCGGCCTCAAAGACCGCTGGACCATCCCCGACGCCTTCCGCGCCCGCGCCGCGCTCGTGATCGACGAAACCGGCGCGTCGCACGCGAAAGCCCCCGCCCACCCGGCGGCGCCCCCGTCCGCCGCCGCTCCCCGGCCGGCGTATCCACGTCCTGGACACACCTATCGCATCGCCTTCGCGTCCTTCGCGCCCGAGCCCAGCCTCGACGCCTGTCAGGCCGGCCTCCTCGAAGGCCTGCGCGAACTCGGCTGGAGCGAGGGCCAGAATCTCGTCGTCCACCGCACGCACGCCCAGGGCGAGATGGTGAACATCCCGCAGATGATCCAGAACCTCGACAGCACCGACGCCGACGCGCTCGTCACGTTCTCCACCCCCGTCCTCCAAAGCGCCCTCGGCACCGCCAAGCGCAAACCCGTCGTCTTCACCTACGTCACCGATCCGCTCGCCGCCGGCGCCGGCAAAACCTACGACGACCACGCCGCGCACGTCACCGGCATCGGCTCGCTCCCGCCGATCGACGACACCGTCAAGATCATCCGCCGCGTCCTCCCGCAGGTGAAGCGCCTCGGCACGCTCTACAACAGCGGCGAGGCCAACTCGGTTAAAATCATCAGCCTCCTCCGCGAATCCGCCCAGCGCGCCGATCTCGATCTCGTCGAACTCACCGCTGCCAACTCCAATGAGGTCCTCCAAGCCATGCAGGCACTCGTCGCCCGCGGCATCGACGCGTTTTACCTGCCGAGCGACAACACCGCCTACCTCGCCTTCGACGCCATCCGCAAGGTCACGCAGGACGCGAAGCTCCCGCTCATCGTCGACGATCCCGACTACGTTTCCCGCGGTGCGCTGTTCGCCTGCGGCCCCGGCTACTTTCACAGCGGCAAGGCCGCCGCTCCGCTCCTCGCCCGCGTCCTCCTCGGCGAAAGCCCCGCGAAAATTCCGATGGCCAACGTCTCGGTCAACACCACGCGTTTCAACCCCGAGTCCATCGCCCGCCTCGGCCTGAACATCGCCCCCGAACTCATCCGCGAAATCGAAACCGCCGGCTCCACCGCCGCCGCCCCCGTTGGCGCCGCCGCGCCCCCGCCGCGTCCCACCGCCGTCGCTTCCACCACCCCCGCGAACCCCAACCCCACCGGCAAGAAATGGAAGATCGCCTACGTCCTCTATAACGAGACGCCGCCCGCCGAGGAAACGCTCGCCGGCATGAAGCGACGCTGGGCTCACAGCCCGCTCGTCGAGGGCCGCGATTACGAAATCAAGATCCGCAGCGCCCAGGGCGACATGGCGTCGCTCAGCGGCATCATCGACGCCGTGCTCACCGACGGCGCCGATATCATCGTGCCGCTCTCCACGCCCACGCTCCAGCTGGCCGTGCAGAAAGTGAAGCGCACCCCGATCGTCTTCACGCTCGTCGCCAACCCCATGGCCGCCGGCGCGGGCAAAAGCTACACCAACCACCTGCCCAACGTCAGCGGCATCTCCGTGATCGCTCCGTTCCGCGAAGCGCTCGATATCCTCGAGCGACATTTTCCCACCTACAAACGCCTCGGCACCCTCTTCTGCCCCGCCGAAGCCAACTCCGTCGACCTCAAGGAATCGCTCGAAGCCGAATGCAAGCGCCGCGGCCTCATCCTCGAAGCCGTCGCCGCCAACACGCCGACCGACCTCCCGGACGCCGCGCTCTCACTGGTGTCGAAGCCGATCGATGCCATTTTCCAAATCTCGGACAACATGTCGTCCGCCGGCTTCGCCGCCATCGCCCGTGCCGCGCGCTCCGCGCAGAAACCGCTGCTCAGCCTCAACAGCACCGGCGTGAAACTCGGCGCCGCCTTCGGCTTTGGCCGCGATTACGAAGATGCCGGCGAAGCCACCGTCGCGATGCTCGAACGCGTGATCCGCGGCGAAGACATCGCGAAGATGCCGTTCGAGCTGCCGCCCAAGGTGGTAAAGGTGTTCAGCGTCGAGCACGCCAAAGCCGTCGGCATGACCCTCCCGCCCGCCCTCCTCGAGGAAGTCAGCGCACCCGTCAAATGAACGCCGCGCCTCCGCTTCCCAAGCTAGGAGCCTGCTGGCAGGCGATTCACCGTTCCACCGTGGCTCGCTGCGTGAGCAGCGGGACATCCGCCATCGCCTTCCACCAGGCTCCCACCTTCCGATCGCCCACCGTCTGACCGCTATGGAAATCACCCGCGAAAAATCCGGCGACCTCCTCGTCATCCGCCTCGCCGGCCGGCTCGACGCCAACTGGTGCAACCACGTCCAGACCGCCCTCGCCTCCGCGGTGCGCGACGGCGAACACCGCGTGCACCTCGACATGGCCGCCGTCAGCTACGTCAGCTCCGCCGGCCTGCGCGTCCTGCTCACGTTCTACAAGCAGCTCCGCGCCATCAACGGCCTCTTCGCCGTCGCCAACGCCTCGCCCGCCGTCCGCGAAGTCCTCGAACTCGCCGGACTCGACATGCTCATCGCACTCGCCGCCGCGCCCGCCGCCGCTGCCAGCGAAACCGGCCGCACGCACGCGTCTCCGTCCGCGCACTACGAGATCTTCGCCAAGGACTCCTCCACCGCCGCCTTCCAACTCGGCGTCGTCGGACAATCCACCGTGCTCGCCACCGGCGCCGGCAGCGCCCGTCCGCCGCGCGCCGATTTTGGCGCGTCCGCCTTCGCCCTCGGCCTCGGCGCGCTCGGCGCCAACTACGGCGATTGCGAAACCCGCTTCGGCGAATTCCTCGCCGTCGCCGGCGTCGCCGCGTTCCAACCCGCCGACGGCTCCAGCCGCCCCGACTTCGTCGTCAGCCAGGGCGCACTCGTCCCGGAAGGTTACCTGCTCCTCGGTCTCTCCGGCAGCGGCACGTTTCCCACGCTCGCCCGTTTCGAAGCGAAAAAAGAAGCCCGCGCCATCGGCCTCGCCGAACTCGCGCAAACCGCGCTCGACCTCGCCGGCACGCCCGCCGTCGCGTTCGTCGTCCTCGCCGAAACCGCCGGCCTCGTCGGCGCCACCCTGCGCCAGTCGCCCGCCGTCGCAAGTGCCGCCGCGGCGCCCTCGCCGCGCTTCGGTTTTCCGCAGATTCGCGACTGGCTCTCGTTCACCAGCGAACGCGCTTTCCGCGACACCACCTCGCTCCTTGTCGGCGTCGCCGCGCGTCCGGGCACGTCACTCGCCCCGCTCCTCCGCCCGCTGCAAAAGCCCGCTTCTTCCAACTCTCAGCCCTCCACTCTCAACTCGCCACCGCTCCACGCCCACGTCCACGCCGCCGCGTTCCCCTATCGCCCGCTGCGCAAGGGCCGCATCGAATTGAAATCGTCCGTCGCCGAACTCTTCGACGGCCACGCGCTGCAAGCCGTCCTCCACCTGCTCTCCGACCCGCGCGAATTCAACGGCGCCGGCGAAAGCGAATTCTTCCGCGGCGCCCTCTGGCTAGCGCCCGTAACCCCCTGAACCAACCCGCCTGCCCCACGCCTCCTCTCTCCGTTCTCCGTCCCTCCGTCCTCCGCCCCTCCGTTCTCCGTTCTCCGTCCCCGCAATGACCCTCCTCATCGGCGCCTTCACCATCGGCCTGATCCTCTCACTGCTCGCGATGGGCGTGTTCGTGTCGTTCCGCATCTTCTCGATGCCCGACATCACGACCGACGGCTCGATCACGCTCGGCGCCTCGATCGCCGCCATTCTCCTCGTGAACGGCGTCAACCCCTTCCTCGCCACCGCCGCCGGCGCCCTCGGCGGCGCGCTCGCTGGCACCATCACCGGCGTCCTCCACACCAAGTTCAACATCAACGCCCTCCTCGCCGGCATCCTCGTGATGACCGCGCTCTACTCGGTCAACCTGCACGTCATGGGCCGCAGCAACGTCCCGCTCATGCAGGCCACCACGCTCGCCAGCCAGAGCGAAACCCTCGGCCACGCGCTTTTCAGCGGCCCTTCGATCAACCTCCTCGGCTGGTCCGTCGGCTCCGCCGACGCCACCGCGCTCATTCTCGCTTTCCTCTTCGCCTGCGCCGCCGGGGCCACGCTCTACGCGTTTTTCCGCACCAACCTCGGCACCGCCATGCGCGCGACCGGCGACAACGCCCAGATGATCCGCGCCCTCGGCGCCAACGTGGAACGCAACATCGTCCTGGGCCTCGCCCTCTCCAACGGTCTCGTCGCCCTTTCCGGAGCACTCCTCGCGCAATACCAGGGTTTCGCCGACGCCCAGATGGGCATCGGCATGGTCGTCTGGGGTCTCGCCAGCGTCATCATCGGCGAAGCGCTCACCGGCACGCGCAGCCTCGGCCTCACGATCATCGGCGCGATCATGGGCTCCGTCCTCTTCCGCCTGCTCGTCGCCATCGCCCTCCGCTGGGGCCTCAACCCCAACGACCTCAAGCTCGTCACCGCCCTCTTCGTCTTCGCCGCCCTCGTCCTCCCCGGCTTCATTAGTCGCCTCAAAAAGAGGCGACCCGTTCAAGTTTAAGTTCGAAGTTTAAGTCCCCACATCGTCCCCGTCCTTAAACTTCAACTTTCCACTTCAACTGCGCGGCCACGCCGCGCCCGCCCATGCTCACGCTCTCCGCCATCCGCAAAACCTTCAACCCCGACACGGTCAACGAAGTCCGCGCATTGCAGGGCGTCGATCTCACGATCGAAGAGGGCTCGTTCGTGATCGTCCTCGGCATGAACGGCTCAGGCAAATCCACCCTGCTCAACGCCGTCGCCGGCTCCTTCTACGTCGACGAAGGCCGCATCGAACTCGCCGGCCGCGACGTCACCCGCTGGCCCGAACACAAGCGCGCCCAGCTCATCGGCCGCGTGTTTCAAAATCCGTTCAGCGGCACCGCGCCCACCATGTCGATCGCCGAGAACTTCGCGCTCGCCGCCGGCCGCGGCCGCCCGCGCGGTCTCGGCTGGGCGCTCTCGCCCCACCTCATGAAGCCGCTCCGCGAGCGCATCGCCTCGCTCAAGATGGGCCTCGAGCACCGCCTCGACAACGCCATCGGCTCGCTCTCCGGCGGACAGCGCCAGGCCCTCACGCTCCTCATGGCCACGTGGCTCCGTCCGCACCTGCTTCTCCTCGACGAACACACCGCCGCCCTCGACCCGAAAAGCGCCGACCAGGTCATCGCCCTCAGCGACGAGGTCATCCAGCGCGACAAGCTCACCACGCTCATGGTCACGCACTCGATGCAGCAGGCCGTCAGCCTCGGCGACCGCATCATCATGATGCACCGCGGGCGCGTGCTCCACGATTTCCGCGGCGCCGAGAAAAAACGCCTGCGCGCCGAAGATCTCCTCGACCGTTTCGACGAAGTCCGCCGCCGCGAACAGCTCGACGAATCCGCCGCCACGATGCTCAACGAGCTCTACGTCTAGAGCATTTCAAAGAGCCGCACCGGATTGTAGAAAGCCTGCTTGCCGACGACTCCGCCGTGGCTCGCTGCGTGAGCAGCGGGATCGCACCGCGATCGCCGGCCAGTTTACCCTCCATCGAAATGCTCTGATCTCCCAAAACGATTTTCCGCGAATCACACGCACCGACGCAAATGAGAGTTTGCGCCTTCGCGTAAATTCGCGTGTTTCGCGGGAGGGCTCCTCGGCATGAATTCCTCACTCACGCTCACCCTCCGCAACGACCTCGCGGAAATCTCCCGCCTCGCCGCCGAGCTCGAAGCGTTTTGCGAGCCGCTGAATCCCACGCCGAAAGCCGCGATGGCCCTCCAACTCGCGCTCGAGGAAACCGTCACCAACGTCATCAACCACGGCTACAAGGACGGCCAGCCGCACACCTTCACCGTCACGCTCGCCGCCGCCAACGGCCGTATCACCGCCGTCATTACGGACGACGCCCCCGCCTACGATCCGCTCGCGCGCCCCGAGGTCGATACCTCGCTGCCGCTCGAAGAGCGTCAGATCGGCGGCCTCGGCGTTCACCTCGTCAAAAAACTGATGGACCGCGCCCACTACGAGCGCCGCGACGGCCACAACATCCTCACCCTCGAACGCGACCTCACACGCTGAAGTTCAGAGTTCCGTGTTCCGCGTTCAGAGTTACCCTAGCCCGCAATCCGCCAACAACCCGGAACCCCGAACCCGGAACCCCGAACCCGGAACCCGAAACTTTTTCATCATGGACATCACCGAATCCCAATCCAACTCCGCGACCGTCCTCGCCCTCGCCGGCCGTCTCGACGGCCTCGCCAGCCCGGGCCTCGAACAGAAGGTCGACGCCCTCGTCGCCTCCGGCACGCGCACGGTCGTCTTCGATTGCTCGCGTCTCGTTTACGTCAGCAGCGCCGGCCTCCGCGCGTTTCTCACCTCCGCCAAAAAGCTTAAAACCGCCGGCGGCAAAGCCGCCTTCGCCGCCCTCGCCCCCGCCGTCCAGGAGGTCTTCGAACTCTCCGGCTTCCTCAACGTCCTCGAGGTCCATCCCTC
The DNA here is from genome assembly GCA_023430825.1 of Verrucomicrobiota bacterium. Lineage (GTDB taxonomy): Bacteria > Verrucomicrobiota > Verrucomicrobiia > Opitutales > Opitutaceae > Opitutus. The sequence continues at coordinate 14,792 of JAEYYL010000044.1, forward strand.
CGTCGCCGCCGCCACCGCCTGAGCACCCTCGCTCTTCGCCCGCCCATGTCCACGCCTCATCTCACCTTCATCGAGGAACTCGTGCTCCTCGCCCTCGACGACGACACCGGCGCGCAGCGCCCGATGCCCGTCATGGCGTTCAACTACGCCATCGCCGGCGCGCTTCTCGCCGACCTCGCCCTCGCCAACCGCATCGACACCGACCCGAAGCAGCTCGTCGTCCTCAACCGCGACCCGCTCGGCGATCCGCTCCTCGACAACGCCCTCGCCACCATCGCCGCCGAGCCCGCACCCAAACCCGTCGCTTACTGGCTCTCGATCTTTTCCGAGGAACGCCCGGCCCTCGAAGCCGCCGCCCTCGCCCGGCTCGTCGACCGCGGCATCCTCCGCCGCGAGGAGAAAAAAATCCTCTGGGTCTTCGGCGTCCGTCGCTATCCGACCGTCGACAACCACGAACGCATCGAGGTCCGCACGCGTCTCGCCGCCCTGATCCTCGGCGACGATCTGCCCGATCCGCGCGACGCCGTGCTCATCAGCCTGCTCACCGCCAGTCACCTCGCCGCGTCGATGTTCGCCGCACCCGAGTTCACCGCCCGCTCCGCGCGTCTCGCGACCCTCGCGAAAATGGATCTCGTCGGCCGCGAAGTCGCCGCCGCGATTGAAGCCGTCACCTACGCCCTCCGCAGCGCGCTCCCGCTCGGCATGTAGGTTCCCGCCTGCCCCGCGGCCCAATCCTTCGACTGAGTTTTCCGTCCCCTCGATCGCTCCGCCCTCAACCGCTTCCCTCCATGCAGATCAACTCCACCACGCAAGGCGCCTGGACCATTCTCACGCTCAACGGCAAAATCGATCACGCCGGCGCCGACGAACTCAAGGCCGCCCTCGCGCCGCATCTCGGTTCCGGCGCCGTCGCACTCGATTTCTCCGGCGTCGAATACGTCACCAGCTCCGGCTTCCGCGTGCTCCTCGCCGCTTTCAAGGACATCCGTGCCGCCGGCGGCCGCATGATTCTCGGCAACATGAGCGAACCCCTCCGCGGCTTCTTCGACATGGCCGGCCTCAGCCCGGTCTTCAAAATCACGCACGACATCCACACCGTCGTGAACCAGGCGCCGTAACGCGCCGCCAAAGTAGGGCGTGGTCTCCGACCCGCCCTTTGTCAGCCCCCAGGTGGAGCCCGATGTCCCATCGGGCTTGCCCGCCCGCCCCCCCGACCAACCCGACGAGGACGTCGGGTTCCACCGGTTTGGCCTTCAAAGCCACCGGCGCGCTCGCATGCGGCGCGCCACCCTCAAATCACGGATGGCCATCCGCCGCGCGATCGTTACATCTCGCACGCATGCCGAAGATCCTCCTCGTCGAAGACAACGAAATGAACCGCGACATGCTCTCCCGCCGGCTCGCACGACGCGGCTACGAGGTTGTCATCGCCGTCGACGGCCAGCAGGGCGTCGACATGGCCACGAACCTCGCACCCGATCTCATCCTGATGGACATGAGCCTCCCCGTGATCGACGGCTGGGAAGCCACGCGCCGCATCAAGGCCGCCGACGCCACCAAAAAAATCCCCGTCATCGCGCTCACCGCCCACGCGATGGCCGGCGACCGCGAGCAAGCCCTCGCCGCCGGCTGCGACGACTACGACACCAAGCCCATCGACCTCGCCCGCCTCCTCCCGAAGATCGAAAAATACCTCCCGCCCGCCACTCCCGCCTCCGCTTAACTCGGCCTTGCGCCAGCCCCCGCGAGTTTCACCTTTTCCCCATGCCCACCGCCACGCTCACGAAACTGCTCGATCTCCCCCCGCGCCAACGTCTCGAAATCGCCGAGCGCCTGTGGCTGTCCGTCGCCGATGAGGACAATCTTCCCGTGCCCGAGAGTCATCGTCGCATCCTGCGCCAGCGAATGGCCGACTACAAATCCGGCAAAACCAAGGTGATTTCACAGCAAGAACTGATGCGGCGACTGCGCACCCGGTGAGGAGTAAACCCATCTACGTTCTGCCCGAGGTCTTCGACGATCTTCGGGCCGCAGCCGACCACTACGAATCCTGGCGCTCCGACGGGCGCGAACATCTTTTTCGAAGCTATGAGGAAACCGTCGGATGGATCGAGTGGAACCCCGACTTGTTTCCCCGCCACGTCGGCGTGATCCAGCGAGCCATTCTCAAACAGTCCTACTACATCGTTTATTTCACCCAGGAAACGGAACGAACCCTGATCATCGCGGTGCTCGACGGTCGACGCGACCCGAGCGAGATTCGCGCCACCATCCGGGCGCGAAGCCCGCGACGGCGCCCCTGAGCGCCGACTAAACCACACCGCCCCGCCCCTTTCTGCTTCATGTCCGCCCCCGCCTCCGACTCGCGCCCGCCGCTCTCCCACCTGCGGCACGACCTGCGCACGCCGATCAACCAGATCATCGGCTACAGCGAACTGCTCATGGAGGAGGCCGCCGACGCCGGTCACGACGCCTACGATGCCGACCTGAAAAAAATCAACGGCGCCGCGAAAACCCTCCTCGCGCTCATCAACGAAAACCTCACCGACGACCGCCTCACGCTCGCCGGCGAGATCGTCTCCAGTTCTCCGATACAGCCGAAGGTCTCCTCCGCCGAGGCCGCCGCGCTCCTCGCCTCCGCCACGTCCGCCGAGCCCGACGCCCCCGCCGCCGTTCCGGGTAGAATCCTCGTCGTCGACGACAACGAGGGCAACCGCGACATGCTCGCCCGCCAGCTCGAGCGCCAGGGCCACACCGTCACGTCCGCCGAACACGGCCGCGCCGCCCTCGATCTGCTCCGCGCGCAGTCCTTCGATCTCGTGCTCCTCGACATGATGATGCCCGTCCTCGATGGCTACGGCGCGCTCCTCGAAATCAAAAACGACGAGTCTCTCCGCCACCTGCCGGTCATCATGATCTCCGCGCTCGACGAACTCGCCGCCGTCGTCCGCTGCATCGAACGCGGCGCCGAGGATTTTCTCCCGAAGCCTTTCAACCCGACCCTTCTTCGCGCCCGCATCGGCGCCGGCCTCGAGAAAAAACGTTTCCGCGATCAGGAACGCCTCTACGTCAAAACCATCGAGGAGACCCAGGCGCGCCTCAAAGCCGAGCTCACCGAAGCCGAAAACTACGTCCGCTCGATCCTCCCGCCTCCGCTCATCTCCGGCGCGATCAAGACCGACTGGCGCCTCATTCCCTCGACCGAACTCGGCGGCGATTCCTTCGGTTATCACTGGATCGATCCCGATCATTTCGCGCTCTATCTGCTCGACGTCTGCGGCCACGGCGTCGGCGCCGCGCTGCTGTCCGTCACCGCGATCAACGTCCTCCGCAACGCCGCGCTGCCCGGCGTCGATTTCCGCGACCCCGGCGCGATGCTCACCGCGTTGAACGAAGCGTTCCTGATGGAGAAGCAGAACGACATGTATTTCACCATCTGGTATGGCGTGTGGCAGCCGTCGACCCGCACGCTCCGCTTCGCCACCGCCGGCCACCCGCCCGCGCTGCTCGTCGCCTCTGCCTCCGCCACCACGCCCGCAAACGTCGAGCTCCTCAAAGGCGCGGGCATGATCTGCGGCGGCATGAGCGGCGCCACGTATCGCACCTTCGAGCGCCGCCTGCCCGACCCGGTGCGCCTCTACGTCGTCAGCGACGGCACGTTCGAAATCGCCCGTCCCGACGGCACGATGTGGGACTTTGCCGATTTCCAGGCCTCGTTCGCGACGCCGCCGCACGAAAACGAATCCGACCTCGACCGCCTCTTCGGCCACGTGAAAACCCTCCACGGCCCCGGCCCCCTCGACGACGACTTCTCCATCGTCCGCTTCGAACTCTAGTCCAGACTTCAGCCGCAAAGAGGCGCAAAAGGCGCAAGAACGAACTCCCTCTTCTCAGCCTTTTTTGCGCCTTCTGCGCCTCTTTGCGGCCAATTCATCCTCCCTTTTTCGCTCGATGTCCCTCTCCCGCTTCCTCCCCAAAACCATCGGCGCCCGCCTCGTCGTCGCCATCGGCCTCGCCTCGCTCTTCGTCCTCGGCAGCCTCTCGCTCACCGCCTTCCGCACCGGCCGCACCTCGATCATCGCGCAGGCGAGCGCCGACGCGTTCAACGAGGTCCGCACCGCCTCCGCTGCCGTCGACGAAGCCATCAACCGCCTCGCCTACGTCCCGCGCATGCTCGCCGCCTACCAGGCCGGCGTCGGCCGCGAACCCGAACCTCACCTCGAATACATCATCCGCAATCTCCTCCGCCGCATCCCCGCCCGCGAAATCTACGGCACCTACATCGCCTTCGACGCCAAAGAATGGTCCGACCCCAAGGGCATGATCTGGATGGACCGCGTCAGCTGGCCCGCGCTCCGCCGCATCGACTACGACTACCACGACCCGAAACAGGACTGGTTCGCCGGCGCCAAACGCACGCAGGAACTCCACCTCACCGAACCGTTCTTCGACGCCGACGGTTCCAACATCACCATGGTCAGCATCACGTTTCCCGTGCTGATCGATCGCCAGTTCATCGGCGCCGCCGGCGTCGATCTCCCGCTCACCGAAATCGGCACCCTCCTCCACAACCTCCACGAGCGCGCCGCCACCCGCCGCGCGGTCGACTCCGGCGAATTCCTCTTCCTCGCCAGCCGCGCGGGCCGGCTCATCGCCCATCCCGACGCCACCCATCTGCCGCGCGAGGGCTACGCCGGCACCACCCTCGACTCCCTCCCGCAGGGCGAACGCCTCGCCCGCGAAACCGAGGGCTCCGCCACCTACACCACCGACGCCGGCGAAGAACGCATCCTCTCCTGGACCGTCGCCCCCGCCACCGGCTGGAAAGTCATCCTCGACCAACCCGCCTCGATCGTCACCGAACCCGTCGCCGCCCTCGCCCGCCGCACCGCGCTCATCGGCTACGGCGGCCTCGTCGTCCTCCTCGCCCTCGTCGGCCTCATCGCCCGCCGCGCCACCCGCCCGATCGTCAAACTCGAGCGCGCCGCCAACGCCCTCGAAACCGGCACGTTCGACGTCTCCGAACTCGACCCGCTCGTCGCCCGCGTCGACGAAAGCGGCCGCCTCGCCCGCGCGTTCCAAAGCATGGCGCGCGAGATCCACGCCCGCGAGGAACGCCTCGCCGAGTGGAACCAGAATCTCGAAGCCACCATCGAGCAGCGCACCGCCGACCTCCGTCACGCCCGCGAAGCCGCCGAGGAAGCCTCCCGCACCAAGAGCGCCTTCCTCGCCAACATGAGCCACGAGCTCCGCACCCCGATGAACGCCATCATCGGCTACAGCGAAATGCTCATCGAGGAAGCCGAGGATCTCGGCCAGGACGCGTTCGTCCCCGACCTCAAAAAGATCCACTCCGCCGGCAAACACCTCCTCGGCCTCATCAACGACGTCCTCGATCTCTCCAAAATCGAGGCCGGCAAGATGACGCTCTACCTCGAGGATTTCGCCGTTCCCGCGATGATCGCCGAGGTCACCGCCACCATTCAGCCCCTCGTCGAGAAAAACACCAACCGTCTCGTCGTCGAGTGCCCGCCCGACCTCGGCACCATGCGCGCCGACGTCACCAAGGTCCGCCAGACCCTCTTCAACCTCCTCAGCAACGCCGCCAAGTTCACCCACGAGGGCAGTATCACACTTTCGGTGACACGCGCCCTCCACGAGGGCGTCGACTGCATCGCGTTCCGCGTCGCCGACACCGGCATCGGCATGACGCCCGAGCAGCTCCGCAAGCTCTTCAACGCCTTCGTCCAGGCCGACGCCTCCACCACGCGTAAATACGGCGGCACCGGCCTCGGTCTCGCGATCAGCCGGCGCTTCTGCCAGATGATGGGCGGCGACATCACCGTCATCAGCGAACTGGAAAAAGGCACCACGTTCACCGCCCTCGTGCCGATCCGCGTCGTCGACCCCGCCGCCACGCACGCGCCTTTCGCGCTCGCCGGTTCCTCCGCCGCACCCGCCGCCGCCGCGCCGCGCGCTCCCGCACCC
>JAEYYL010000062.1 GCA_023430825.1 Verrucomicrobiota bacterium
GTGCACGCGCACGTGCCCCGGCAGCGCGGGCGCCAGCCACGTGTCGATCTGCACGCCGTCGAAGGGCGACCAGCGGGAGTGCAGCACGCGGCCCGCCCGGGGCTGCGCCGCGAACTCCTCCCGTGCGCGCCACTCGCGGCCGTCCAAACTCACCAGCAGCGCGTTGTCCGCCGCACCGTGCCGCGGCGCCGTGCCGCCGGCCGGCGTGCCGAAGGCGAACGCCGTCGAGTAAACGAACTTGCCGTATTTCTGCGTCGTGTGCCGGTGGCCCGCCGGATGCGGCAGATTATTCGACAACGCGAACACGTGCCCGCGGGCCTCGTCGCGGCACACCACCAGCCCTTCGCAGCCCGCCGGCGTTTGCACCTCGGGCACGTCAGGCGAGGTCTCCTCCGCCGTCCAGAACGGATGCTCCGCCGACAGCGCCAGCGGCAGGAACGCCTTCATCGCCCAATACGGCGACGCCGGAGCGTTGTAGGCCTCCGCCATGATCTGGTTCGGATAGCCATAGCCGACGCTCAGCAAACCGTCCTCGCTGAAAATCGGCTGACGCAGCCACCAGCGCAGGTGCTGCAGATGCAGCCGCTTGATCGCACCCCACGGCAACCCCGGCTCGTCCGCAAACGCCAGCCCGCCCCAGAACGCACCTTGCGCAAATCGATACGCCAGGCTCCGCCCCAGCGGCAAGGCGCTCCCGTCCGGCGCGAACCACGCCGCAAAATCCGGCGCAAACCGCCGCGCCCGCGCGCGAAACTCCGTGGCCAGCGGCGCGTCGCGCCCCGCGAGCTTCGCATACAACAGCGCGTAGAACTGCATCGCCATCGGCACGTAGTAATCGAACTGCGGCGTGTCGCCGTCCGCATACCAGCCGTCGCCACGATAAAACGAATTGAGCCGCTCGAGGTCACCGCGCACCCGCGCCCGGTCGCTCCGCTCGCCCACCGCCTGCAACGCGCCGTTCACGAGCACGCGAAAAAACCGCCAGTTGCTGTCCCACAGCTCGCGCTCGTTGATCTGCCGCAGCCACGTCACGAGATGCCCGCGCGCCACTTCCGGCAACGGCTCCCACAGCAGCCCCGGAGCCAGCCACAACGCCGCCGCGAGCGATCCCATTTCCACCGCTCGCTGGTCGCGATCGCCCAGTTCACCCCAGTAACGCGGGCTCGCCGGGTCCACGCCATCGGCCAGCACGCGCCGCACGAGCTCGCCGTCCGCAAACTCCCCGCCGCCCGCCACGAGCGACGCCACGCCCCACAACGGCCGCGCGAAGGTCTCCACCATCGCCGCCGGCGCCCCGTAGGTCGCGGCATTATCGCCGAGCGTCGCCGCCGCGCCGTCGCGTTCGAACCGTGGCCGCAGGGGTCGCCACAGTTCGCGCATCGCCGCCTGCAAATCGCCGCGCGTGCGCAGCGGGTTTCTCGAGAGCGATTCGGACAGCATGGAAGGTCAACAGATGCGCCGAAACCCGCGTGGTTCCGTTCTCCGCCACCCCTGGCCCCTTCCGCCAAGAAAACGTAAAATCCTCCGCCTCCGCCCCGCCCGCCCTCGGCCCAAGGAACATTTCGCGCCTCCCCGGGACCACTGCGCCTCCTGCCAGCATGAAATTCCGCTTCAACAACTCCGTGGCCGTGCACGTGCCCGACCTCCGGAAAGCCGAGGCCTTCTACAGCGGCGTGCTCGGTTTCCGCCTCCTCGCCAAGAACGACGACCTGCTCGAATACGAAACCGGTCGCGCGCAGTTCCAGGTCCGCAAGGCCGCCGTGGTCCGCCCGCCCGCCCCGTCGTTCACCGTGATCGACGCCCGCGCCGCCAAATCCCGGCTCGAAGAAAACGGCTGCGAAATCGTCGAGGACCGCGGCCGCTCGCTGAGCTTCAAGGACCCTTTCGGCTTCGTTTACGAACTCACGGAAGACTGATCTCCGCCTCTGGCCGGCGATCCGTTTCTCCTCCTTGGCCTTGCCGCCACCCACGAGGCCCGCCCCGGCCCACTCTGGGGAAATTACCCGATAGCGCGCCAATGCCCTTGGCCTAGGCCCGTCGCGCGCACCGAGCCCGCCAGTCGCGGTCCATCCGGGGTAACAGGCGGCGTCCGCGCCGCTCCAACTCAAATACGTTCACACTTCGGTTCTGGAATTTTTTCCATGCACTCAAAAACCAAATCTATGCTTCGTCTGGCCGCGCTCGGGCTGAGCGCCGCCCTTTTTGCCACGGTTGCGCAGGCGCAACTGATGATCGACGGGAAGCTCACGGGCAATTTCACGAATGCCCTCGGGCCGAATGACTCGATGTTCAACGCACCCGACGGCAGCTCCGCCTGGTTCAAGTCGGGCATCCCCTACACCGACGACTCCGTGCCGACCCAGATCGCGTTCACGCAGAAAAATTTTGCGGGCGTGAGCGGCGGTCTCGTCGCCGACGAGATCTTCCAGATCACGAACGGCCGCAACCACGGCGGTTCCACGTCCAGCTCCGCCGCGTTCGACCTCTGGGTCACGCTGACGGCGCCGGAAGCCTACACGTCGCTGCTCACGCCGATCTCGTTCATGATCGAAAACACGGAAAACGTCGGTGGTCTGATCAACGACAACTACACGATCACCGCCGGCCCGATCGCTCCGTTCATCTACGCCGGTCACTACGTTCAGTTCGAGTTCGTCGCGCCCGAGTGGATCACCATCGCCGAGAACCAGACCGCCAGCGCCGGTGCGCTCTACGTCTCCTTCACGCCGGTGCCCGAACCCTCCACCTATGCCGCGATCGGCGCCGCGCTGCTCGTCGGCGTGATCGGCTTTCGCACCTACCGCCGCCGTCAGTCGGAGGCCGCGGCCGTCGCCTGATCCACCCTCCCCCTCAACCTCCAACCGCAAAAGCCGGCCTTTACAGGCCGGCTTTTCGTTTGGGCAGATTGGACAGGTCGCGTCACGCTCCGCTTGCCGCCGCCCCGCAACTCCTGCCAGCCTCGCCCGTCTTCCTGCGACGCATCCCCGCGACTGCTGACCGGTCCGCGGACGCGCCGCGCACCGCATGCTGCCCTTCGCCTTCACCATCTTCCTCGGAGCGTTTCTCCTCTTCGCCGTCCAGCCGCTCCTCGGAAAATACATTCTCCCCTGGTTCGGCGGCAGCCCCGGCGTGTGGACCACCTGCATGCTGTTCTTCCAGACGCTGCTGCTCGGCGGCTACCTCTACGCGCACCTCTCGGCGACCAAGCTCGCCCCGCGGCGGCAAGTGGGAGTGCACCTGGCGTTGATCGCTCTGGCGCTGGCCCTGCTCCCCATTATCCCCGGCGAACATTGGCGCCCCCACGGCGACGAAAGCCCCGTGTGGCGCATCCTGCTCCTGCTCACCGCCAGCATCGGCGTGCCCTACTTCGTCCTCTCCGCCACCGGCCCGCTGATGCAGCACTGGTTCAACCACGCGCAGCCAGGCCGCTCCCCCTATCGCCTCTACGCACTCTCCAACGCCGGCTCGCTGCTCGCCCTGCTCGGCTTTCCCTTCGTGTTCGAGCGCGCCTTCTCGCGCCAGGATTCCGCCACCTACTGGTCCTTCGGCCTCGCCGCCTTCGCGCTGAGCTGCGGCTGGAGCGCGTGGCACGTGTGGCGCTCGGCTCCGGCGATCGCCCCGACGCGTAGTGAAACTTCAACTACAACCGCCCCCGGCGCACCGGCCGAACCGCGCGCCTCGCCGCTCGACCGACTGCTCTGGTTCAGCCTCGCCTGCGTCGCGTCGGTCCTGCTCCTGGCCACGACCAACAAGCTCAGCCAGGACATCGCCGTCGTGCCGTTCCTGTGGGTGCTGCCGTTGAGCCTCTACCTGCTCACGTTCATCCTCTGCTTCGATCATCCCCGCTGGTATTCGCGCGGCCTTTTCGCCGGCCTTTTCGCCCTCGGCGCGCTGGTCGACATCCATCTGCTGTTCGCCGGCCACAACGCCAAGCTCCCCGAACAGGTCATCGGCTACGCCGGCACGCTCTTCGCCGGCTGCATGCTCTGCCACGGCGAACTCTTCCGGCTGCGCCCCGCCGCCCGCCAGCTCACCTCCTTCTACCTCCACATCGCCGCCGGCGGCGCCGTGGGCGGCTTCCTCGTCGCCGTCGTCGCCCCGCTGGCCTTCGACCGCTACCTCGAGCTCCACCTCGGCCTCTGGCTCATCACCTATTTCGTCGGCGTCCTCGCCTTCCGCCATCGCAGCCGCGAACTCGCGTTCGGCACCGGCGCCGGCGCATTCGCCGCCCTGTTCGTCCTGCCGCTGCTCGGCACGCTGAGCGAAAATTCCGACGAGCCGTGGCACGAGTTCGTCGAACAGTTCAAACACCTCGTCGGCGAGAACTGGACGTTCATCGTCTTCCTCGCCGTCGCCTTCCTCCTCGGCGCCATCGGACGGCGCGGCTGGGTGCGCGAATGGGAACTGCGCGTCGGCAATTTCCTCATGCTCTTCTCCATCGGCATCGGCATGCTCCTGATCGCCCAGGTCCGCGGCGATTCCCGCGACGCCGTCGTCACCACGCGCGACTTCTACGGCGTGCTGAAAATTTTCGAGCACAATCCCGACGAGCCCGACCTGCACTATCACACGCTCGTGCACGGCGTCACCTCCCACGGTCTCCAGTTCGCCGACATGCCTCAGGCCATGTGGGCCACCACTTATTACAGCGAGGAGAGCGGCGTCGGTCTCGCGATCGGGCAGCTCCCGCCGCAGCGGCCTCATCACCTCGGCGTCGTGGGCCTGGGCACCGGCACGCTCGCCACCTACGGTCGCGCCGGCGATCGCGTCCGCATCTACGAAATCGACCCGGCGGTCGAGCGCCTCGCCCGCACGCACTTCACCTACCTCTCCCGCTCCGCCGCCCAGGTCGAAGTGATCCTCGGCGACGCCCGTCTCTCGATGGAACGCGAACTCGAGCGCGGCGAATCGCAGCAATTCGATGTCCTCGCCCTCGATGCCTTCAGCAGCGATGCCATCCCCGTCCATCTGTTAACAAAGGAGGCGTTCGAGATCTATCTGCGCCAGTTGAAACCCGGCGGCGTGCTCGCGATCCACACCTCCAACCGCTACCTCGATCTCCAGCCCGTGGTGGAAAAACTCGCGCAGCATTTCGGCCTCGCCGCCGTGACCATCGGACACAGCCCGCCCGATAAATCCTGGTGGGTGTTCCGCAGCACCTGGGTCCTGCTCTCCACCGATCCCACCGCGCTCGAGAGCGACGCCATGCTCGCGACCGCCGAGGAGCCGTCCGCGCGCGAGGTGCCGCTCTGGACCGACGATCACGCGAGCGTTTTCGAAATTCTGAAGTGAGCCGCCGGCCGCGGGGCGGTCAGTCCACCTTCGGCAGTTGCGCCGCGATCTCCGGCGCCTGCGGGTGATTGCGTTTGTCCTTCCGCTTTCCCTGGCGCCGCCCGAGCTGGCGGTCGAGTTTCTCCACCAGCTCGTCGATCACGTCGTAGGCCTCCGTGCCCTCGGCCGACGCCACCAAATCCGGCCCCGCGATGGCGATCTGCGCCGTCGCCGTGTAGTGCCGCTCGGAGCCCATCTTTTGATCCTGCTGCAACCGCACCTCGATGCGGACGATATAATCGTTGTGCCGCAGCAGCACCGCGAACTTGTCGCGAATCGCCGCCTGCATCGCTTCGGTCAGCTCCACGTGGATGCCCTGCACCAGCAGTTTCGAGGAAAGGTCGTCGGTTGTATCAGGATTCATGTGACATCGGACCCGCGTCGGGGCCCGGCGGTTCACCCCAACCTCCCCGCCGACAGCCTCGGGCGCCCTCCGGAAGTTTATCCAGATATTTACGCGCAACCGTTTTCAACGATTTGCGCGACTCACCCTCACCCCGCCGGCCTTCTCCGCGCCCGCGCAACTTCGCGGAGGACGCCGAGCTGCGCATCAGCGCGGCTTCGTCCACACCGCACGCGATGCGCGCCGCCCGCACGATGCGCCCACGCCTCGCCGCCATTTCCGACGTTGTGGGGAAAGCTCCGATCTGTCGCATAGGAGCAATGCCCATGCTGCCTCTTCGTTGGTTCTTCGTCCTCGTCGGACTTTTCGTTCTCACCGCGATCGCGCACCTCGGGTTATCCTCTCACACCGGCGCTCGCGCGACGCCCACCGAGGACAAACTCGACTCCGCCGAATTTTTCGCCGCCGCCCGCGCCGGCCAGCTCACCGAGGGACGCATCCTTTATCGCGGCCACGCCCTTGGCCTCGCAGACCTCGCCGCCACCTCCTCTGCCGGCGGCGCCACCCGCGCCGTCCGCAGCACCGCCCGGCTCACCGACGCCGATCTCGCGCTGCTGCGCGAACACCGTTTCGCCGAGGACGACGCCGCCACGGCCGCCGCCGCCCGCCAGCTCACCACCGCGGAGCAAGCCGCTCGCGTCGCCCGCGGCGCGCTCGCTCCCCTCGGCATCCTCGCGCTCATCGCCGGCATCATCGTCTTCGCCCAACGCTACGCCGGACGCTTCACCGCCTTCGCCGGTCACCGTCTCCGCCCCGTCACCTCCAGCGTGAAGTTCTCCTCCGTCGCCGGCTGCGACGAAGCCAAGGACGAGGTCCACGAAGTCGTCGAGTTTCTCAAGGACCCCGCCCGTTTCGCCGCCACCGGCGGACGCATGCCCAAGGGCGTTCTCCTCGTCGGCCCGCCCGGCACCGGCAAAACCATGCTCGCCAAGGCCGTCGCCGGCGAGGCGAAGGCCAACTTCTACTCGCTCAGCGGTTCCGACTTCGTCGAACTCTACGTCGGCGTCGGCGCCTCGCGTGTTCGCTCGCTCTTCAAAAAAGCCCGCGAAACCGCGCCCAGCATCATCTTCATCGACGAGATCGATGCCCTCGGCCGCCAGCGCGCCTCCGGCGATTCCAATGGCGCGCAACAGGAACACGACCAGACGCTCAACGCCCTCCTCGTCGCCATGGATGGCTTCGACTCCGGCGATGCCGTCGTCGTCTTCGGCGCCACCAACCGCCCCGACACCATGGACCGCGCGCTCCTGCGCCCCGGCCGCTTCGACCGCCAGGTCTCCGTCGGCCTGCCCGACCTCGCCGGCCGCGTCGCGATTCTCCAGGTGCACGCCGGCGCCGTGAAACTCGCCGATTCCGTCAACCTCACCGAAATCGCCAAGACCACCCCCGGCTACTCCGGCGCCGATCTCGCCAACCTCCTCAACGAAGGCGCCATCCACGCCGCGCGCCACCGCCACCCCGCGATCACGATGGCGGACCTCGACGAGGCTCGCGACAAGATCAACTGGGGCCGCGAAACGCGCCGCAGCATGACGCCGCACGACAAGCGCGTCATCGCGTATCACGAAGCTGGACACGCCTTGATGCAGGTCCTCTCCGGCGAGGACACGATCAAACTCCAGAAGGTCACAATCATCCCGCGCGGCCGCTCGCTCGGCAGCACGCACTTCACGCCCGAACGCGATCTGCTCAACTATTCCCGCGAACAGCTCGTCGCTCGACTCCGCTGCCTCATGGCCGGCCGCGTCGCCGAGGAGCTCGGCATCGGCAGCATCACCAGCGGCGCCTCGGGCGACATTCAGGAAGCCACGCGCACCGCGCGGCAGATGATCTTCGAATGGGGCATGTCGCCGCTCGGCTTCATGGCCCTCTCGCGCTCCGACAACGAAGGCCCGCTCGCCAGTCCGCAGACGCTGCACGAGGCCGAACACCATCTGCGCGAACTCCTCGACGGCAACTACGCCGCCACCACCGCCGCGTTGCGGGAGCACCGGGCCGCGCTCGACGCCATCGCCGCCGCGCTGATCGAGCGCGAGACGATCTCCGGCGACGACGTCCGCGCCCTGCTCGCGGCGCAGCCGGCCCGCGCCGCCGCGTAGCGGCCCTCGGGTCTGGCGGCGCACCGGCGCATTCCCACGCGATGGCGTGGGCTCCTCCGACGAAATCGGCGGTCCAAGAGCGCCATCCACCCCGCCGCCATGAAAAAAACTTTCACCCTCGTTCTCGCCGTTCTCTCCACCAGCGCGCTCGCCGCCGCCCCGCAAACCCGCTCCGGCTCCGGCCCTTCCACCGCGGACGCTCCCCCGGCTGCCCCTGCGCGCGAAACCTCCGAGCCCAAAGCGTCCCCCGCCGCCCCTTCCGCCGATTCGTCGTCGACCACCGCCGCGCCCATCGACAGCACCAGTTCGACCGGCGCCACCCCCACTCCGGTCAAACCCGCACGCGAACCTGTCCTCGTCGAAGGCACGATGCGCTCCGCCGCTCCGGCTGCCGTGCGCGTTCCCACCGCACCGCCACCCGATATTCGCGAAGCGCAAACCGCGCCTCCCGCGCCCAACGCCACCTGGGTTCCCGGCAGCTACACCTGGAGCGACAACCAATGGCGATGGAATGCCGGTCGCTGGGCCTCGCTTCCGCAGGAGGGCGCCACTTGGGTCCCCGGCCGCTACAATACCGAGACGCGCGAATGGACCGGCGGCTACTGGAGCACCGCCCCCGAAGAGCCCGCCAGCCCCGCCCCGAAAGAGCAGCCGCAGTCCGCCGTCGCCGAATAACGCGATCTAGCCCGCCCTCGGGCGAGGGACTGCCGGCTAGACGTCCGACGTTTTCTCCCGCGACGACAGATCCTGCATCGTCGCCGCGGACGACTTCCGCACCTGCTGGATCGCCTCCAGACAGGCTTCTCTCGTGGCGTAGGCTTCGCCCTGGGCCAGTTTCTCGTTTTTCTCGCCCTTCAGGTGCCAATACCACTGACGGTCGATCGAGGATTTCCAAAGTTCGAATCTCACGGTGAGGGTTCGGCCGGCCCGCAGCGCCGCCCGGCGGCGTGGAGCGACCGGAGGGAAACATGTCGGCCCCGCCCGACAATGAAACGCTCCCCGACTACGTAAATTTACGCGGTGGCCGTCCTCCTCCCCCAGTAACGAAACAGCCCCGGAACGCCGTGGCGCTCCGGGGCTGCGAGGAGAAAAAACCGCCTGTCGCGCCGCGCGTTACTCGGCGGCGCTGCGACTCGTGTCGGAAGGCTCGCTCAGGCTGCTGAACTCGTTGCGCGAAATCGCGATCGTGATGCGATCCTCGCCCGCGTCGTAGCTCAACTGGGAGAGCGGCACCCGCACCAGTTCGTTACGGCTGAAGAGGCCGCCCGACGAGATGATCGCGGCGGCTCCGTCCATGCCCGACTGCAGCGCGGAGCCGAGCTGGCCCGCCGCATCCGAAAGACCCGCCGTCGCGCTGCGCATCGCATCGACGCTCGGCGAACCGCTGGTCGAAGTGGACGGGCGATCCGTGGTCG
>JAEYYL010000101.1 GCA_023430825.1 Verrucomicrobiota bacterium
GCTGTGCACTCTGCAAGGCGATCGGCCTTGTTTTCGCATTTTGCAGCACCGCGAACGACACGGAAGTTATTCACAATCAGCGTTAGCCAACTCGAGGGGAGCGAGTTGCGCAAGTTGGCACGGACTGGAACGCCCCTAGCTAGATATGGGGGCAATCCGCAAATCCGGCACCGGAGCGGCTCCAAACGAGCGCACGGCATCGGGTCTGCTAAAACCCTTCACCGTTCCTTCTTCCCATGTCCTCCATCCCTGTTTTCGCCGACGCCCATTCCCGCCTGCATGCCGATATCGCCATCATCCGCCTGATTCGCGCCGGGATTCGCACCGAGCGGATTTCGGCGGTCTTCCCGACGCGCCGCGCGCCGAACAGTGTGTGCTGCTGGTTGAAGAACTTCAAACGGGTGTCGCTTCGCTCGGCCCTCCCGATCGCCACCGCCGGTCTGCTCGGCCAGCTGTTCGATCGCCGGGCGCGGCGGGCCGACGTTGCGCGCAACCTGGAAACCCTCGGTCTCGCGCCCGACATGGCCGCGCGCACCCTTGAAAAAGTGCAGAACGGTTGCATCGTCCTCTGCGTGCATGCGCGCAACGAAACGGAGGCCTCCATCGCGTGGCACATTTTCCAGCATGTCGGTGCAGAAAACATCACGTGCCCGAGCCACGAGTTGGCGCCGACGTCGCACGCCGCGCCGGCGCTCACGCCGCAGTGGGCCGGTGTCGCGGCCTGATTTTCCTCGAACCTTTCCCTTTCGCCTCCCGCTTCGCACTCACTTCCACGCCACGTTTCACTCGTCACCGTGCGGCCAGCCGTCCCATCGCGCCGCCGCGCCCGCCTGATTCGTCAGTTGCGCGCGGCTCACGACTCCCTTGCGGAGTGGGACGCTTCGCTGCGCGCGCTGGAATCGCGTCCCGCGCCGGGTTCGCCGCACGACCCTGCGGAGCTGATCGCGATCGTTGCCGATGCGAAGGATGGTTTGAATCGCCTGCTCGCGCAAATGGGCGCGGAAGCGGCTGAGGAGGCGGGCGCATCGGTGCGGGCCGCGGCGCGACCGCGGAGCGGGAGGAAGTCCGTGCGCCCGCGCATCCCGCAGATCGCCGAGGCGTCCCGGATGAGTGTCAATGCCGCGCGCGCCTGCGGGCGGGCCCTCGGCGCCGCGTTTCGCGAAGCGCAAGCGGCCGCAGATGCCGCAGCCACGCGCCTGCTTTACAGCTCGCTGCGCGCGCTCGAAAAACAGCTGTGGGTGCTCGACCCACGTCAGCCCCGGTGAGTTTCGTCCACGCGTTGGATGAAAAAGGCGGGACGACCTGGTCGTCCGCCAACCGGGAGCCGGACGCGCCGCGTTTCACGGGCCAGCGCGGCGAGGGCGCCGCGGCTCCAAGTTGAGGTGTCATCGCACGCTCGCACTTTCTTCCGCGTGCGAATTGCGGGCACCTCAGGCGTAAACGGATGTCGCTCGGCGCCGGGCTCAATTGACATTTTCGCGTTTCACTTCCCGCTCTTTCACCCGGCCGCGCGCCTTCGACGCGCCCGCCGGCGATTTCCCTCATGCGCCTGCTTAATCCGCTGATCTACACTTACCTCGTCGCCCTCTGGATCGCATTATCGCTGGCGGGGATCGGCCTCGGGTTGGTCGTGTGGAAAAACCTCAGCGAAAGTTTCGAGGCCACCGTCGACTCCGCGCAGTTCCGCCGTTCGCTGCGCGATGTGTTGTCCGCCTTGCAGGACGCCGAGACGAGCGAGCGCGGCTTTCTGCTCAGCGGCAACGAGAGCTACCTCGAGCCCTTCATCCGCGCCGAACTGGAATTGCCCGTGCGGTTCGAAAAACTCGCCGCCGACGCGATGGCGCAGCCCGATTTGCGTGACGACGTGCTCACGCTCAAAGGCCTCGCCGAACTCAAGCTCGCCTCGCTCCGCCAATCGATCGACGCACGCCGCCAGGCCACCTGGTCGACGACCTTCAACCGCGCGCGCCAGGAGGAGAGCCGCGCGACGATGCAGCGGATCCGCGACACGATCGAGCGCATGGACCGCCGGCCGCAGGACCTCGTGAACGCCTCCGGCGCCACCACACGGCTGCGGCTCCAGCAGGCGCTGCTGGCCACGCTGCTCGCCGGCGCGCTCGGACTCGGCGCCGGCATGTTCGCGCTTTATCTTTCCCGCCTGGCCCTGCGGCAGGAGAAAAACGAGCGCCTGCTCGGCGAACAGGCGATCCGCGCCGAGGCCGCAGCGCGCGAGAAAAGCGCGTTTCTGGCCAACATGAGCCACGAAATCCGCACGCCGATGAACGCCATCCTCGGCTTCAGCGAATTGCTCGTCGCCGAAGTCCCCGCCACGAGCAAAGCCCGACAGCGCGTGCAGGCGATCCGCGACAGCGCCGCGTCGCTGCTTCAGTTGATCAACGACATCCTCGATCTGTCGAAGATCGATGCCGGCGCCGCCGAGCTGCACATCGAGCCGACCGATTTGCGCGAGGTCGCCGGTTTCATGCAGACCGTCTTCGCCCAGCAAGCCGCGCGCAAGGCCCTCAAACTCTCCTGCGATGTCGACCCCGCCCTGCCCGGCGCGCTCCTCCTCGACCGCTCGCGCGTTCGCCAGATTCTCGTCAACCTCCTCGGCAACGCCGTGAAGTTCACCGACCGCGGCGAGGTCGCGTTGCACGTCGGCTGGCAACCGCACGCCGCGAAACCCGGCGTCGGCCGGCTCACACTGACCGTGCGCGACACGGGCATCGGCATCCCGCCGGAAAAGCTGAAAGACATCTACCGCCCCTTCGTGCAGGTGAACCCGCAGCGTTCGTCCGAGCGCCAGGGCTCGGGCCTCGGCCTCAGCATCGTGCAACGCCTCACCACCCGCCTCGGCGGCGAGATCGACGTCGAGAGCGAACTCGGCCGCGGCACCACGTTTCGCGTGTGTTTCGCCGAAGCGACCGCGTCCGCGCGGCTCCCCGATCACGCCCGCGCCGATCGCAACGAGCGCGTCGATTTCAACGATCTCCAGGCCGCCGATCTGCTCGTCGTCGACGACGACCAGAAGAGCCGCGAGCTGATCTCCGGGCATTTCGAGCAAACCGGCCACCGGCTCCGTTTCGCGTCGAACGGTCGCGAAGCGCTCGAACTCGTCCGCGAGCAACGTCCCGACATCGTGCTCATGGACATTCGCATGCCCGAAATGGACGGCCGCACGGCGCTGACCGAGCTGGGTAAACTCCCGGGCGCCGAACTTCTTCCGGTGATTGCGGTCACGGCTGCGAACATGATGGATGACGAACAGGTGTTGCATGGGCGGTTTGCCGGTTACCTGAGAAAACCGCTCACGCGCCAGGCGTTGTTCCAGGAGCTCGCCGCGTTTCTCCCGCGCCAGCCTTCGCAACCGCCGTTTCCCGTCGCCCCATCCGGGGTCTCGCCCGCGGCTGCGACGTCGACCGCTGCCGCCTCGGCCGCCGTCGTGGCCGGTCACTGGCCGCAACTGTTGCCCACGCTCCGTCATCTCGAAGCGACGCTCTGGAAGGAAGCCTCCGACAGCGGCGCGATCGGCGACGTGAAACAACTCGCGTCGCGCCTGCACGAACTCGCGCGCTCCGCGGCCTGCGATCCGCTGAACGATTACGCCGCCGCGCTCGAGCGCGACGCCGATCAGTATGCGCTGATGCAGATGGAGGCTCGCCTCGCGGAATTTCCCCGCTTGATTCTGGCCGTCGCATCCGCCGCTCCCGCTTCCGCGGCGCCTGCCGCTCCGCCACCGTCCAACTTCCCCCCATGACCCGCGAAACGACGTCCGCCCGCATCCTGGTTGTCGACGATCAGGAAACGAATCTCCGGGTCCTCGGCGACATGCTCGGCCACCTCGGCTTCGACATCGTGCCGGCGCTCGACGGCGAGCAGGCGCTGCGCCGCCTCGCCGCGCGACCGATCGATCTGATCCTGCTCGACGTGCTCATGCCCGGGCTCGACGGCTTCGAGGTGTGCAAACGCATTCGCGCGAACGTCGCGTGGATCGACATCCCGATCATCTTTCTCTCCGCCGCCGACGACAAAACGCTCATCGTGCGCGCGCTCGAGAGCGGCGGCGTCGACTACGTCACGAAGCCGTTCAACGCGTCCGAGCTGCTCTCGCGCGTCCGCACGCATCTCGCGTTGAAAACCGCGCGCGACCGGCTGCGCCAGCTCGCCGAAGACAAGGACGAGCTGCTCGGCATTCTCGCGCACGATTTGAAGAATCACTTGGGCGGCATGCTGATGAGCGTGCAGTTGCTCAACGAGAAGGCGCAGTCGATCAACGACACGCGTTTCCAGCGGATGGGCGCGAACATCCTGCGCGCGACCGACCAGATGCTGTCGTTCGTGAAGGAGTTTCTCGCCAACTCGGAGGTCGATCACGGCCGCCCGATGAAGTTCCAGCCGGTTTACATTCACGACGTGGCGAGCAATGTCGTGCAACGCCACGCCGAGCACGCGAACCGCAAGGGCATCGCGCTCGAACTCGAGCAGCGCGAGGAAGGCGTGCTCGTCGAAGGCGATCGCGCCGCGCTCGAGCAGGTGCTCGATAATCTCGTGTCGAACGCGCTGAAGTTTTCGCCGTCCGGCAAAACCGTGAAGCTGATCGTCGGCCTCGCGCCCGACGGCCGCGGCGAGTGTCGCGTGATCGACCAGGGCCCCGGTTTCACCGAGCACGACAAGCAGCAGATTTTCCGGCGCTACCGCCGATTGAGCGCGCGGCCGACCGGCGGCGAACCGTCGACCGGCCTCGGCCTGAGCATCGTGAAAAAGCTGATGCAGGACATGCGCGGCGACCTGACCTTCGAGAGCGTAGCCGGTCAGGGTGCCACGTTCATCCTGACCTTTTCGCCGGCGACGGTGTCAGCGTGAGCGCATGCGCACCATGAGACAATTTTTCAGAGTCCGAAAGGTAGGAGCCTGCTTGCAGGCGATTAAATGTTCGCACGCGGGCGGCGCGCGAATCGCCTGCAAGCAGGCTCCTACCCTCCAACGCCACGCCGCTTGGATTGCGGGTAGGGCCCGATTCCCCGCGCCGTCGCAACGTTTGCCCCTCGCTGATTCGCCATGGATTTCCTCGTAGTCGACGACGACCAGATTTTTCGCGAGGCCACGTGCCTCCTGATCGAGGAGGAAGGCCATTTCGCGACGAGTGCCTCGACCGGCGATCTCGCGCTCGAACGCGTGCGCGAAGACAAGTTCGACGCCGTCCTGCTCGATCTGCACCTCGGCCGGCAAAACGGCCTCGCGCTCCTGCCCCAGCTCCTGAAAGTGCGGCCGAACCTGCCCGTGGTCATGTTCTCCGCGCAAGGCACGGTTAAAACCGCTGTGCAGGCGCTGCACCACGGCGCGGTCGATTTCCTGGAAAAGCCGTTCACGCGCGATCAGTTTCACGCCGTGCTCGCACGCCTGCGCCGCATCAGCGAAATGGGTCGCAAGATCGAGCGGCTCGAGGAGCAGGTGAAGGAAGTGCAGGCGCAGAGCCCGGAGCCGCTGATCGATTTCGAGACGCCCGTGATGCGCGCGGTGATGGACGTGCTGTTGCGCGCGGCGAAGAGCAGCGCGTCGGTGCTGATCCTCGGCGAGAGCGGCACCGGCAAGAGCGTCGCGGCGAAAGCGCTGCACGCGGAGAGTCATCTCAACGACAAGCCGTTCGTCACGGTGAGCTGTCCGGCGCTGTCGAAGGAACTGCTCGAGAGCCAGCTCTTCGGCCACGTGCGCGGGTCGTTCACCGGCGCGTTGCGCGATCACTGGGGCAAGGTGAAGGCGGCGGAAGGCGGCACGCTGTTCCTCGACGAAATCGGCGACCTGCCGCTCGAGATCCAGCCGAAGCTGCTGCGGCTCCTGCAGGAAAAGGAATACGAGCGCGTTGGCGAGACGGTCACGCGCCACTCCGACGTGCGCATCGTGGCGGCGACGAATCGCGACCTGAAGAAGCGCGTCGCGGAAGGCGCGTTTCGCGAAGATCTGTATTACCGGCTCAACGTGATCACGGTGGAGATGCCGCCGCTGCGCGCGCGACCGCGCGACGTGCTGCGTTTCGCAGAGCATTACGTGCAGCACTGCGCGGTGCAGTTCGGCCGGAAAGTCGATGGTTTCACCGATGAGGCGGCGGAGAGCATCCGGCGTTACTCGTGGCCGGGTAATTTGCGCGAACTGCGCAACACGATCGAACGCGCGGTGATTCTCGCACCGGAGAAACGCATCGGCCTTTCGGATCTGCCGGTGGAGATCCGGCAAAATCTGGCCGGTCCGGGCGTGCCCACCGATGCGCCGTTGCAGACCGGCGCAATGGTCAGTTTGCAGGCGCTGGAGGAGCAGCACATCAAGCGCGTGCTCGAAGTGACCTCGAGCATGAACGAGGCCGCCGAGATCCTCGGCATCGACCAGGCGACGCTGTATCGGAAGCGGAAGAAGATGGGGATCAAGTAAGCTCCAAGGACCCAGCTCCCGCACCAGGGACGGCGAGCTGCCGGCAATGGAGCCGCGGCGCCCCCGCCGCGCTGGGGAGTGTTTGGGAATAGACTGTCATCGCGAGGTGCGCGAAGCGCGCCGTGGCGATCCGGCTGGATTGCTTCGTCGTCCCGCAGAGCGGGACTCGCAATGACCGAATTCCCAAACAGTCCCTAAGGGTTGGAAGGGAAATCCTCACTCTCTTCATCGCCGGAAATTCGCGTTGATTCGGTCATTCGCGGGAGGTCGTCTCAGCGGTTATTGTCCTCGCCGGCGCGGCCGGTGCCGCCGTTGGCGGGGAGGTGATGCGGGAGGACGAGGTAATAGTTCATCAGGAACCAACTGCGCGAGGAACGGTAGAGGAGGGCGGGAACGAGGACGGCGCCGACCCCGGCGATGATCGCAGCGGTGGTGTTTTCGATGACGTCGAAATAGGCGAGCAGCATCACGGGAACCAGAAAGCAGATGAGCGTGACGCCGTAGTTGAGGGAGAGGGAGCCGAGGAAGAAGCCCTCGTCGTTGCCGCGTTCGATGGGGAAGCTGCAGGACGGGCAGGTTTTGTTGACCTGGAAAAGGGTCCCGGGCTTGAAGAGCGTGTGATTGCCGCAGTTGGGGCAGCGATTGGTGAGGCCGCGGGCGGCGATCTGGACGCGGGTGACTTTCATGGCGCGACGAGTGTAGCGTGCGCTGCGGAGTGAATCTAGAGGGAAACGGAGACGGGCCGAGAAAGAAACAGGATGGATCGAAGGGGAGGGAGATGGGCGATGAAGAATTTCCGCTGCTCACGCAGCGAGCCACACCGGGAGGCTTCGAATTGCCTGCAAGCAGGCTCCTGCCTCTGGAAGGGAGCAAAAAAAAGCGCCTCGTTGGACGAGGCGCTTGAGAGAGCAGTTGGGTTCGCGGAATCAGGCGCCGAGCTGGTATCGCGTGAAACGGCGGATCTGAAGGTTCTCGCCGATCTTGGTGATCTTCTCGGTGAGGACGTCCTTCACGGTTTTTTCCGGCAGCTTCACGAACGGCTGATCGAGCAGGCAGATCGTGGAGTAGAACTTGTCGAGCTTGCCTTCGACGATCTTCTGCACGGCCGCGGGCGGCTTGCCCTGGACCTGGGCGGCGGCGATCTCGCGTTCCTTGGCGAGGTCGGCTTCCGGGACCTGGTCGCGCGAAACGTAGAGCGGATTCGCGGCGGCGATCTGGAGGCAGACGTCCTTGCAGAACTGCTTGAAGTCCTCGTTGCGGGCGACGAAGTCGGTCTCGCAATTGACTTCGAGGAGCACGCCGACTTTGCCGCCGACGTGGATGTAGCTCTCGATCAGGCCCTGATTGGTGGCGCGATCGGCCTTCTTGGCGGCGGTCGCGGCGCCCTTCTTGCGCAGGATCGTGGTGGCTTCCTCGACGTTGCCGTTGGCTTCCGTGAGCGCTTTTTTGCAGTCGAGCAACCCGGCGCCGGTGGCGGCGCGCAGGTCGTTGACCATGGTGGCGGTGATGGTGACGGACATTGGGAAAACTTATTCGGCTTTGACGACGGCGCGCTTCGGGCGGGTGACCTTCTTCGGCGCAACGACTTCGGTTTCACCTTCGACGAGAGGCACGACGTCCGGGGGAAGCTCGACCTTGGAGAGGTCGATTTCCGGGGAGGCCGGCTCGGCGCCGATACCGGCAGATGCGGCGGCGGCGGACTTGATGTCGGCGGCGCCACGGGCGGCACGGCGGCTGTCGCGCTGGGCGAGGCCGTTCTGGATCGCGGCGACGACGGTCTCGACGATGATGCGAATGGATTTCACCGCGTCGTCGTTGCCGGGGATGGGGTGCGAGAGGGTGGACGGGTCGGAATTCGTGTCGCAGATGCCGACGCAGGGGATGCCCGCGCGGGCGGCTTCGGCGACGGCGATCTTCTCGTGATTGACGTCGACCACGAACATCGCGGTCGGGAGGCCCGGCATGTCGACGATGCCGCTGAAATTCTTCTGCATGCGGACCATCTCGCGCTTGATGGCGGCGACTTCCTTGGAAGCGAGTTTCGCCATCTCACCGCTGAGCTCCTGCTGCTGGTATTTCTTATACTTCGCGATGGAGCGTTTGACGGTCTCGTAATTCGTGAGCGTGCCGCCGAGCCAGCGGTCGACGCAGAACGGCATGTTGGTGGACGTCGCGGCTTCGCGGACGATGTCCTTGGCCTGGCGCTTGGTGCCGACGAAGAGGATGTTGCCGCCGTTGGCGACGGTGTCCTCGATGAAGGTGCAGGCTTTTTCGAGCGCGACGTGGGTTTTGCCGAGGTCGATGATGCTGATGCCCTGACGGTGATCGAAGACGAAAGGCTTCGAGCGGGGATTCCAGCGCTTGGTTTGGTGCCCGAAATGCACGCCGGCATCGAGCAGGTCTTTAGGAGTGACGTTCATGTGATCTATGTTTCTCGAAACACAGGTCGGCCGATGGGCCGCCTTGCGATCGTGAGGACTGATGGTTGATGTGTTAACTAACGGAGCGGTCGAAAACAGAGGGCGGCGTGGGGGCTGGCAAGCGCGAACTGGGAAATTTCCGAAATCGGGGTTGACAGAGAAAAACGCGGGGAGCACGTTCCGCGTCCCGTTTGTTGCAGGGTGGAGCAGCCTGGTAGCTCGTCAGGCTCATAACCTGAAGGTCGTTGGTTCAAATCCAACCCCTGCACCCAATTTGAAAGCCCTCCCACTGCTCGGGAGGGCTTTTTTGTTGGGTGATTGCACGGCGTAGCGTGTCAGGACTCACGGGGGGCGGACCCTCGCCATGGGCCCGCGCTTTTCCGTCCCAGCGCTTCTTACGGCTGTAATCCGCGCCCGTCCCTTGCGGGTTCGGACCAGTGTCAGCTCGATGCGATATGGGGTGCCCGGTCGTCATCGATCGCCGGAAACGCGTTCGCGAAGGTCTCGCGGATGCGGTCTTCGTCCGGTGCGTGCGCGAGCACGGTGACCTGGTCCCAGCCTTGCAATCGCGTTTCGCCCTTGGGCAGCACGACTTGGTCGCCGCGAGTGACCAGCGTGATGACCGCGCCTTCCGGAAGGGAGAGATCGCGGATGCGCGGGCCTTCGGTTCCTTTCGGTCCGGGGAGATCGATGACGACGACATCGTAGTCGCTTTTCGCCATGGTGATCATTTCAAGGTTGAAGAGCGCCTTGGGCCGCGCCGGCTGGGAAAGCCCGAGCCATCGGGCGACGGTTCCGAGCGTCGAACCCTGCACAAGGATCGACAGGATGACGGCAAAGAACACCAGGTTGAACACTTCGTTGCCGAGTTGGAGGCCCGCGGCGGCGGGATAGGTGGCCAGGACGATCGGGACCGCGCCGCGCAAGCCGGCCCATGAGGCGAACACCCGGTCGCGGAAGCTTAAACTCATTCCCAGCGTGCCGAGGAAAACCGCCAGCGGCCGCGCGATGAACGTCAGCACGAGGAACAACAACAGGCCTTGCAGCCAGACTTCCGACCATTCGCGCGGAAACACCAGCAGACCCATCAGCACGAACATGCCGATGTTCACGATGGTCGACAGCGCCTCCGAGAAGTTCAGCACGCCCTGCTTGTGCACGAAAGGCCGGTTGCCCATGACGAAGCCGGCCGTGAACACGGCGAGCATGCCGCTCGCCTGCGCCAGTTCGGCCACGCCATACGTCAGCAGCACGAGGCCGACGAAGAGCACGTAATAGTAGCCGCGGTCCTGCGGGGTGAGCCGGTTGAACAGCCAGAGCGTGATCCGGCCGGCGACGTATCCAATAATTGGACCGGCGCCGAATTTCCAGAAGAAGAGCAGCACGTCGGCGCTGCCGAATTTCTCGCCGGAGGCGAGCGTCGCGACGGCGACGGTGGTCAGCAAGATCGCCATCGGATCGTTCGCGGCGCTCTCGATTTCCACGGTCGAGGAAAGGCGCGGCGGAAGCGATTGCCGGCGGAGGATGGAGAAGATCGCTGCGGCGTCGGTCGACGAGATGATCACGGCCAGGAGCAACGACAGTTCCATCGACCAGCCGAGGACCCAGCGGAGCACGGCAAAGGTGACGGCCGCGGTGAGCAGCACGCCCCAGGTGGCGAGCCCGCCGGCGGGGAGGGCGACCGCGCGGAAATCGGCTCGCTTGGTCATGAACCCGCCGTGGAAAAGGATGAACACCAGCGCGAGATTCGCGGCCTGATTGGTCAGCACCATGTCGTCGAAATGCCAGAGATTGAGCACGTCGCTGCCGCAGACGATACCGGTGCCCAGCGCCACGAGGATCACCGGCACGCTCCAGCGCTCGAGCCAGACGGAGGCGATCACGACTGCGACGAGTAAGGCCGGGAGGATGAGGTAGAGAGTCAACAGCATGGAAATATTTCGTCTGACGGGATGCGATAGCGGTGCGGATGCAACCTCGCACCGAAAAAGGAATAAAAGATCGCGATCGTGGGCGCGAGGGTCGCGGGTGAAAGGTGGTGAGGGCGCCGCGGCTTCAGGTTTTTTCAGGGCGCCAACTATGCGGACGCTCGCTTTCGCGTCAGCGCGTTCACGAGTTCACGGACCGGCTCGGTGATTTTGCCGCGGTGCCACGCGACCTGCAGTTCCCATTTCACGGGGGCGCCGCGCAGCGGCCGGAACGTCACGCCGGGAACTTTGAAGCCCTGGACCAGCGCAGGGAGCAGGGTGACGGCGTTTTCCGCGACCAGGAGGGTAAGGGTGTGCGCCAGGCCGCTCGCGTTTTCCACGATCTTCGGCCGGAAGCCGGCGCGGCGGCAGATTTGAACCAGCCAGGGGTTGAAGCCGGGGATGTCGTCGGGCGTCGCGCCGACGAACATTTCGCGGCGCAAACTGGCGAGCGCGATGTCGTCGCCGTCCGCGAGGGGATGCGTATCCGGCAGCGCGACGAGGACGGGAAAGGTTGCGATGCGTCGAACGAAGAACTCGCGCGCGATCGCGGCGTTGAGATTGCCGAGGACGGCGACGTCGAGTTCGCCGCGCCGCAAGGCGGCGATCTGGTCGCCGGGGGAGAGATCGACCAGGTGAAATTTGGTTTCGGGATGAGATCGCCGGACGGCGGCGAGAGCCGGAGTGAGGTATCCGCCGGCGGCCGACATCAGATAGCCGATGCGCACGGACGCACTGCGACCGCGCGCGAGGTTCCGCGCTTCGGCCACGACGATATCGGCCTTGGCGACCACCGGGCGCATGCCTTCGAGCAGCACGTGGCCGGCGGCGGTCAACGCCACGCCGCTGTGGCCGCGGGCGAGCAACTGCCCGCCGATTTCGGCCTCCAGCGTTTGCATCTGGCGGGTGAGGGTGGACTGCGCGACGTGCAGCTGCTCCGCCGCGCGGCTGAGGCTGCCGAACTCGGCGATGGCGAAGAGCGAGCGCAGCAGATCCAGGTTCACGTCCGGCGAGCCTGATCGCGGTGCGCGCGAGCGCAAGCCGGAGGGCATGCGTGATGCGCATGTGGCGCGGGGGTGCGGCCACACCCGTGCGGCTAGGAAACGACGTGGAGCTGCATGAAGTTCGATCCGCGCACGCGGCCCGGGGGGATGCCGCCGATGACCAGGATCTTGTCGCCGGGGGCGGCGAGCTGGCGGGTGCGCAAAACAGTTTCGGCCTGGCTGACGAGGCCTTCGACGCTCTGCGGCGGAGCGGGGACCACGAGCGGTTTTATGCCCCAGTGCAGATTCAACGCGTGATACACGCTGGCGCTGGTCGTAAGGGCGAACAGGGCGGTGCGCGAACGTTCCGCGGCGAGCAGGCGGGCGGTGTAGCCGCTGGTCGTGAGGACGGCGATTGCGCGCAGGTTCAGCATTTTCGCGATGGCGGTGGCCCCTTCGGTGAGCGCGTGCGCGTCGCCGGGATCGGTGGCGGAGTAGGCTTTGAAAACAATCGCCGACTCCACCTCGGTGGCGATGCGGGCCATCATCTCCACGGCGCGCACCGGGAAAGCGCCGATCGCGGATTCGCCGGAGAGCATGACGGCGTCGGTGCCGTCGATGATCGCGTTGGCCACATCGCTTGCTTCGGCGCGGGTGGGGCGCGCTTCGCGAATCATGCTTTCCAGCATCTGCGTGGCGGTGATCACGGGGAGGCCGAGGCGATTGCACTTCTCGATGATCTGCTTCTGAAGCATCGGCACTTTTTCCGGGCGGACTTCCACGCCGAGATCGCCGCGAGCGACCATCACGCCGCTGACTTCCTGCAGAATCTCGTCCACGTTTTCCACCGCCTGCGGCTTTTCGATCTTGGCGATGATCGGCGTGGTGGCGCCTTTGGCGGCGAGCAATTCCTTCAGCGTGCGCACGTCCGCCGCGGAGCGAACGAAGCTCAACGAAAGCCAGTCGACCCCGTGGGCGAGGCCGAACTCGACGTCGCGAATATCCTTCTCGGTGAGGGAGGGCAGCGGGAGCGCGAGGTGGGGGAAGTTGACGCCTTTGCGGCTTTTGAGCACGCCGCCTTCGATCACGCGGCAGCGCACTTCGCGGCGTGCGATCTCCACCACCTCCAATTCGAGCAAGCCGTCATCGAGGAGGACGTGCATGCCCGGTTTCGCGCTGTCGGCGAGGTCGGGATAGTCGAGCGGCACGGTGCCCTCGGCGCCGGTGAAATCGGTTTCCGGCACCAACGCGATTTGTTCGCCCGGCACGAGCGTGGTCGCACCGTTGGGCAGTTGACCGACGCGGAGCTTCGGTCCCTGCAAGTCCTGGAGGATCGTCACCGGCGTATCGAGTTCCCGCGAAAGCGCGCGCAGTGTCGCGATCTGGCGGGCATGGTCTTCATAGCTGCCGTGAGAGAAATTCAGCCGCGCGACGTCCATGCCGGCCTGGATGAGTTGGCGAACGACTTCCGGCGAGCTGCTGGCCGGACCGAGGGTGGCAACGATTTTGGTGCGACGCATGATGCTTTCGAATGAACCGGGCCCGAGGAGAGCGCTACTCAAATCATTGCGCCGGTGGCCATGGGCCGGCGGAGGTGCCTCAGCGCTCGGCCAGGAGCGAGTCCAGCTGCAGCGGTTCGGTGGTCATGGCGAGCGAGCCGTCGGTTTTGCGCGGCCATTCCGCGCGGGGGCGATCCCGATAGAGTTCGAGCCCGTTGCCGTCGGGGTCGCGGAGATAGAGCGCCTCGCTGACACCATGGTCGGCGGCTCCGTCGAGCCTGATCCCGTGCGCCAGCAGGCGACGGAGCGCGTTGGCGAGATCCGCGCGGGTGGGGTAGAGGATCGCGGCGTGGTAGAGGCCGGTGGTGCCGCGCGGCGGCGGCGAGCCTCCCTCGCTGTCCCATACGTTCAATCCGATGTGGTGATGGTATCCGCCGGCGGAGAGAAACGCCGCGCTGCGGCCGAACCGCTCGGTCACCTCGAATCCGAGCACGTCGCGGTAGAACGCGATCGCGCGCTCGAGGTTCGCCACCTTGAGATGGACGTGGCCGATGGATGCGCCGGTGGCGATCGGGCGGTCGGCGGCGGTGGGGCCGGCGGGGAGGCGGGAAGCGTTGGTTTTCATGCTGCGAGCTTATCCCCAACGTCGGCAGGTCGCCACTGCGTCCGCCGAAGGCCGTCCATGCGCATCGCGCATGGCTGAGCGGCGTTCCGTGCAGTAGGCGGGGCCGGCGGGAGCGGCTAGACTGGCGGCATGAAAACGCCACCCCAGCGATATCCAGAGAAACGCAATCCGGCCGGACGACCGCAGAACGGGGCCCGCTTTCCCGCTGATAAGCCGTCGGTCGCGAGAGACCGACGCGACGCTCCCGACACGGCGCGCCGTCGCTACCCGTCGCTTTCCGACGACAACCAGCCGCCGCTTTTCCCCGTTCGCCTGGTCGCGCTGGTGGCGATTGTCGCGATCATCCTCGTGCTCGCCTATCGCACCTGACCGACCGTCATACGCGCGGGTTTTCCCGGCCGTCGCCGCCGTTGATCGAGTGTCGGGCGCGGGAGGCGCCCGAAGGCTTGACAACGTTTTTATACAGCCCAGAGCTCCCTCTACAGTGAACCCGAACACGCAACAGAATTTTATTTTCTGCGCCCGCCAGCCCCTGGCGACGGGTGTTGCGTTGTATATCTGCCCGGTGCGGCCCGGAGCCGCGAGCTGACGGCGGGCGCGTGGAGCGCCCGGACCTGAAGCGCGGCCCCGGGAAAACCTCGACCGGATTTTCTGCCGCGGCGCGACCGGCGTGGTCGCGCGCGCGAGGCCTCACGCGATCGCCCTTCAAGCCGGTCGCATCCTGAAAACACCTCCCTCATCCGCCGAGCGTGCGCGGCTGAGCGGATTCAGCCTGGACGATTCCCATGACCCTACTTCACGTGACCGATTTCCATTTCAACAAGCGCTGGTTCGACTGGCTGCTTCATCATGCGCCCGCGCACGACCTGGTCGTCATGTCGGGCGACCTGCTCGACCTCACGCTCGCGACGCCTCAGCGGCGGCAGAAAGACTGGGTGTCCGGCTGGCTGCGCGATTTTCCGCGGGCGATCGCGGTCTGCAGCGGAAATCACGATTTGGAGTGGGACTCCTCGGTCGGTCGCTGGACCCCGGCGTATTGGCTGCGTGAAATCGATAATCCGCTGGTCTGGACCGATGGCCAGCGCGTGACGCTCGACGGTATTTCGTTGCTCAATATCGGTGCGACCACGCGACCGAAGGGGGCGCCGGCGGATGTTTGGGTGGTGCACGCGCCGCCGAGCCGGACGCTCGTTGCGCTGCGACCGAGCGGCGACGACGGGGGCGATCCCGATCTCGTGGCCGCGATCCGGCGTCATGCGCCGCGGTTGGTGCTTTCCGGTCATGTGCACACTCCGCTGCATTGGCGGGAGCATCGCGACGGCACGCTGTTGCTGAACCCCGGCTGCGAGCCCGGCGCGCGGTTCCCGAACCACATTCTCGTGGAGACGCAGCAGATGAGCAGCCGGCTCATCCGCGATCCTGACGGCCCGGATCGCGACGACGCGCTTTGCGCGGCGGATGAAGCGGTGGCCGACGACGCGGCGGTCAGCACAGCACTCGCCGCCTAGCCGACGGGTCGAGCCCGATCGATTCGATCAATCCCCAAGCCTTCATTACCATGACACTTTTCAATCATCATTCTTCCTCTTCGCTTCAGTCGTTCTTCCAGAAAGCCGTGGAGCGGCACGGGTCCGCGGGCACGTCGCGCCCGAATATGAAAACGGAGAACAAACGCCGCGATTCGTCCGGGGTGCGCCGGACGTCGGCCCCGCTGGTCGACCGGCCGCGCCGCGAGCCGCGGGTCGGAGAGCGCCCGTCTCGGACGCCGCTGGGAGACGCGGATTACGAGATCGATGCCTTTTGGATCGGCTTCGTGCGGCTCGTGGTCTTCGGGGCGGTTTTCGCAACGATGATATGGCTGCTGACGCGCGCGTGAGCGCGCGGCGGCGGGGGCTGCGAGGCGCGCGGCGCTCAGCCGCGCAGTTTCGCTTTGACGCTTTTCACGCGGGCGAGGGTGTCGCGCACGTTGTGCTCGATGCCGGTCCAGTCCTTGGCGGCGAGAAGTTCCTTGGTGACGAGGTTGCTGCCCATGCCCATGGCGGCGACGCCGGCGCCGAGCCAGGCGGTCAGCGATTCCTCGGAGGATTCGACGCCGCCGGTGGGCATGATGCGGGTCCACGGCATCGGCCCCATCACGTTTTTCACGAAGCCGGGACCGCCGACTTCCTTGCCGGGAAACACCTTCACGATTTCGCAGCCGAGTTCCTGCGCGTTGGAGATTTCGGTCGCGCTGCCGCAGCCGGGCGAGTAGGGGACCATGCGGCGGTTGCAGACCTTGGCGACTTCGGCGTTGAGGGAGGGGCCGACGACGAAGTTCGCGCCGCAATTGATATAGAGGGCGGCGGTGTAGGGGTCGACGATCGAGCCGACGCCGAGGATGAGCGAGGGATCGGCTTTGGCGAAGTGGCGTTCGAGTTCGGAGAACACCTCCCACGCGTGATCGCCGCGGTTGACGAATTCGACGAGCTTGCAACCGCCGCGGCTGATGGCGGCGACGACGTTCTTCGCGGTGTCGAGGTCAGGGTGATAGAAAACCGGCACGACGCTGATGTCGTAGATTGCGTTGAGCACCTGCATGCGCGTGTAGCGAGCCATAGGGGCGTGAGTTTTCCGCCGATCGCGAGGCGGCCGCAAGCGGAAAGCCGGTTGGGCGCGGCGGACGGTGGGAGCGAGTGGCGGGCCGGGAAACCGGGGGGATGGCGACGGACGGGCCGTCAACAGTTCGACCCGGAACTTCGTCGCATTGCCGAACGACAGACGTGTGATGGCGAGTGAGGCAGAAGACGCTGTTGTCGGCCGCCCCAGCCTATCCAAACCATGCGACGTTTCATCTCATCCCTTCTTTCCGGCGCGGCGTTCCTGGCGCTGATGGCGGCATTTTCGCCCCGCGGGTTCGCGGGTCTCGGCCAGGAACCGTTCGTCTCCTTTCAAGAGATTCCGGGCGGGCTGCCGCTCGCGCACGGAGGAAGGACCGCGACGCTGCACGTCGGCCCGGAGGAATGGCCGGGTGTGATCCGCATTGCCGGCGATCTTCAGCAGGATATCGAACGGGTGACGGGCCAAAAACCTGCGCTCGTCGACGCGGCTCCGACGGGAGGCGCGGCGGTGGTGATCGGCACGATCGGGCGCGGCGGCCTGGTCGACCAGCTCGTTCGCGCGGGCAAGCTCGACGTTTCCGCGGTCGCCGGGAAATGGGAAGGCTTCCTCATCGAGACAGTGACGCAGCCGTTTCCCGGCGTGGAGCGGGCGCTCGTGATCGCGGGCAGCGACAAGCGTGGGACGATTTTCGGCATTTACGAAGTTTCGGAGCAAATCGGCGTGTCGCCGTGGTATTGGTGGGCGGATGTGCCCGTGACGTCGCGTGACACGCTGTTCGTTAAGCCGGGTCGGGTGGCGGTCGATTCACCGGTGGTGCAATACCGGGGCATCTTCATCAACGACGAGGCGCCGGCGCTGACGGGCTGGGTGCACGAGAAATTCGGGAAATTCGATCACACGTTTTACCGGCACGTGTTCGAGCTGATCCTGCGTCTGCGCGGCAATTATATCTGGCCGGCGATGTGGCTGCCGCGGGCGTTCATCGACGACGATCCGGAGAACGCGCGGCTCGCGGACGAGATGGGCATCGTGGTGGGCACGACGCATCACGAGCCGATGATGCGCGCGCATGCGGAGTGGGAGCGTTACGGCAAGGGGCCGTGGGACTACACGAAAAACCCGGACGTGTTGCGCGAGTTCTGGCGCGGTGGGGTGGAGCGGGTGAAGGACAAGGAAATCATCGTGTCGCTCGGCATGCGCGGCGATGGCGACGAGCCGATGAGCGAAGGGGAGAATGTGGCGCTGCTCGAGCGCATCGTGGCCGACCAGCGCACGATTCTCGGCGAGGTGCTGGGCAAGCCGCAGGCGGAAATCCCGCAGCTCTGGGCGCTCTACAAGGAAGTGCAGGGCTATTACGAGCGCGGGATGCGCGTGCCGGACGACGTGGTTCTGCTCTGGTGCGACGACAACTGGGGCAACATCCGCCGGCTGCCGACGCCGGAGGAGCAGAAACGGGCCGGCGGCGCGGGCGTGTATTACCATTTCGACTACGTCGGCGGTCCGCGGAACTACAAATGGATCAACACCACGCCGATCACGAAGGTGTGGGAGCAGATGAACCTCGCGTGGCAGCACGACGCGAACCGCATCTGGATCGTGAACGTGGGCGACATCAAGCCGATGGAGTTTCCGATCGAGTTCTTCCTGAACCTCGCGTGGAACCCGGCGCGGTGGAATCAGGACACGCTCGGCGATTACACGCGCGCGTGGGCGGCGCGGGAGTTCGGCGCGGAGCATGCCGCCGAAGTGGCCACGTTGATCGATGGCTACACGAAGCTGAATGGCTTGCGGAAACCCGAGATGCTGGCGCCGGACACCCTGAGTTTCGTGAACTATCGCGAGTCTGAACGTGTGCTCGGCATGTGGCGCGAGCTGACGACCCGCGCGGAGGAATTGCACGCGACGCTGCCCGCGCGCGCGCGCGATGCGTTTTTCCAGCTCGTGCTGTATCCGGTGAAGGCGAGCGGGGTGGTGTGGGAGATTTATGCCGCGGCGGGATTGAACCGGCTTTACACCGTGCAGGGCCGCGCGGCGGCGAACACGCAGGCGCAGCGCGTGCGGGACCTGTTCGCGTTGGATCAGGAACTCGTGAAGCAATATCACACGCTCGGCGGCGGACGGTGGAATCACCAGATGTCGCAGAGTAAAATGGGCTACACCTACTGGCAGACGCCGAATCTCGAAGCGGCCCCGGCGGTGAGCGAGGTGAACCCTTACGCGGACGCGTCGATGGCGATCGCGATCGAAGGTTCGGAACGTTCCTGGCCGAGCTATGGGGCGGGGCGCGCGGTGCTGCCGCCGTTGCATGTGCTCGCGGACGTCACGCGCTGGGTGGAGGTGTTCAATCGCGGCCGGGCGGCGTTCGATTATCGGGCGACGGCGGACCAGCCGTGGGTGAAAATCACGCCGGCAACCGGCACGGTGAAGGAGATCGCGCGGCTCGAGATCGACGTGGACTGGAGTGCAGTGCCGGCGGGTGCGTCGACGGCGACGATCACGATCGAAGGCAACGGCGAGCGTCAGCGGGTGCAGTTGCCGGTCGAGAAGCCGGACGTCGCCGCGCTGGCGGGTTTTGTCGAGATCGACCGTCAGGTGGCGATCGAGGCGCCGCATTTCGCGCGCGCGGTGAACGGGGGCGGCGTCGAGTGGAAGGTGCTGCCGGATTTCGGCCGCACGCTCGGCGGCGTGTCGACGTTTCCGGTCACCGCAGCGGAGTCGACGCCGGGCGGCGCGTCTCCGAGAATTGAATACGACGTGCATCTGACTTCGACGGGCGAGGTGACGGTGGAACTGCATTGCGCGCCGTCGCTGGATTACCAGCCGGGCGAGGGGCTGCGGGTGGCGGTGTCGTTCGACGATGCGCCGCCGCAGATGGTGAAGCTCGATACGTGGGCGACGCTGCCGGCGTGGGAAAAGTCGGTGGCGGACGGCGTGCGTCGCGTGGTGACCAAGCACCGGGTCGAACGTGCTGGGCCGCACGTGTTGAAAATCTGGCGGGTGACGCCGGGCGTGATGTTGCAGCGTGTGATCGTCGATGCCGGCGGCGTGCGGCCGAGTTATCTCGGTCCGGTCGAGAGCCCGCGGGTGAAGCGGTAGGACGCGAGGAAGGGGAGGGCGGCTCGCCGGGGACGGATCGCCCTACCTTTTGACCAGCCCGACGTTCCTCGTCGTGGGTCTTGAGAGCGAGAGAGGCCGATCGTCCTCCGGCACTCGATCTCCGGCGTCGCGCGGATCAACGCCGAGGAACCGCTGCTCGACGACCATCAACCGACGAGGACGTCGGGTTCCGCCGTTTGGGGCGCGACGTCCCCGACGGGCGAGCCCTTCGCCTGCAGGAGTCCGACCGAACTCGACACAAAAAAGCGCCCGCGGCGTGGGCCGCGGGCGCTGAGTTTAACAGAGCTGAGTTACCGCTCGCTGTTTAGAAGCTGAACGTGTTCGTCAGCTGCCAGGTCCGGGACGGAGCGATGCGCCAGGCGGCGACCGAGCCGTCGGGCTGGGTGGTGAGCGGGATCAGGCCCTTGCTGGAGAACGCATCGCGAACGTTGAGCTGGATGCGCCAGTCGATCTTGTCGGTGAGCTTGCGGCGGTAACCGACCCAGAGGTCCACGGCGTCCTCGGAGGGGCCCATGTAGGGGTTCTCGAGGTCGAACGTGATGATGGCGGGATCGGCGGTGCGCAGCGGCTTGTAGCCGATGGCGATATCATCCTGCCAGCGGTAGCCGGCGCCCGCGGTGAAGCCCTTGAGGGCGCCGTGGGTGAAGTCGTAGCTGGTGATGAGGTTGAAGCGCCATTCGCGGAGTTCCGGAGCGACGTTGCCTTCGCTGAGGCGAGTGCGGGAGTAGTCGCTGTAGAAGTTTCCGTTCCAGGAGTTGCGGATCTGGTTGGAGCCGCCGCCGCTCCAGATGCGGAGATCGCCCGCGGCGCCCAGCATCGCTTCATTTACGATGTTGACGAACTCGATCATCGCCGGGCCGCCGACGTTGTTGCGGATGGCCTGGACCTTCGCCGCGTTGGCGATGATGCGCCAGTTATCCGTCGGGTTGGCAACGAACTCGAACTCGTAGCCCTTCGAGACCGTGTCTTCGGTGATGGTCATGTTGGGGGGCGCGCTGCCGACGTGGTTGATCACGCGGTTGATGTCGCCGAAGCCCCA
>JAEYYL010000126.1 GCA_023430825.1 Verrucomicrobiota bacterium
CCCCCCCCCCCGTGGGGGGGGGCCCCCCCCGCCCCTTGGGCCCCCGGCGGGGGGGGCGTACACCCGCCCTACTTCCCGATGCCTCATCGCCTCACCCCTCCCCTTCATCACCCCTCCGCCCCTTTCTTCTTCGCATACCGCCGCCGCAACGTGTGCGTGATCACCACCGCCACGACGAGAAAGCTCACCGCCAGAAACGCCATCTTCCCCTTCCCGTGCAGCAGCGCGTCGCCGAACAGCACGAAGCCCGTCCCGTAAACCCACGTCACCAGACACGAGATCAGCAGATATCTCACCAGCGGCACGCCGACGATCCCCAGCGTGTAGTTCTGCACAAAATACGGAATTCCCGGCGTCACCCGCATCACGATCGCCAGCCCGGTCAGATCGCCGTCGTCGACCTCCGGCACTTTGTAACCGAGCCGCAACAGCGTGCGCTCCAAAAACGGCCGCAACGCCCGCCG
Source organism: Verrucomicrobiota bacterium (assembly GCA_023430825.1). Lineage (GTDB taxonomy): Bacteria > Verrucomicrobiota > Verrucomicrobiia > Opitutales > Opitutaceae > Opitutus. The sequence continues at coordinate 465 of JAEYYL010000126.1, forward strand.
CGCGAGCGCATACGTCACGACGAGGTTGAACGTCATCGCCGCGAGCGACAGCGCCACGACGAGCGGCATCCCCAGCTGGTCGCCGAACGCCGGCCCCGCCGTCAGCATGAACGTGAGCGACGGCACCCCGAGCCCCGGCAGCACGGCCATCGCCGCGAAAAACACCACCGGCCCCGCGTCGCGAATCCATTCCATCCCGCGCTCGATCGCGCCGCGCACGTCGACCCCGCGCAACACCAGCAGCGCCACCCCGCCGAGCACGACCGCGCCCACCGCGAGTTTCAACCATGGCAGTTTTTTTCCTTCGGGCGCGCCCTCCGACGTCGACATCGCGCGAGCCTGCCGCTCCGCCCGCAAGACCGTCAAGCTCCCCGCCGCCCGGAGGAACTCCGAAAGTAGGGCGGTGCTTAAGCCCGCCTTTTACGAAGCCCGGACAACCCCGCCTCAAAGCTCCAAGCTCCAACATCCAAGTTCACCCACCCTCGCCAGCGCCCGTGGCTCGCTCCGTGAGGAGCGGGCTCAACGTCGAACGAACCCGTCCTCCGTGTTTAAAAATCCCCCCTCCACCCATGCCCCGCCCCAATCCTTTCAACACAGAGATCGCAAAGAGCGCAGAGAACCCAATCCGACTTTGTCCCGTGGCTCGCTGCGTGAGCAGCGGGATTGAGTGTAGTGCCGCACGCTTGCCCGCCTCCGCCCAAACCGCTGTCATCCGCACCGCATGCGCTTCCGCCGTTTCTTAGCTTAATGGACTCAGCAGGCCCTTCTCCGGTCCATGCCCGCGCGGCATCGTCCCCCGCCGCCCGCCTGTTCCTCGCCGCCGCCTTCGCCCTCGCCGTCGGCCTCACCGTCCTGCACCCGTCCGCCACGCGCATCCTCGCCTGGCCGTGGGCCGCGTTCGCCGCGCTCGGCTGGCTGCTGCCGATCGGCACAGTTCTATACCGCGTGCTCCGCACCGGCGAACTCCCCTCGCTCGGCCGCACGCTCGACGCCGGCCTCGCACTCCTCGCCCTCGCCGCCGTCGCCTCCGCCCTCGCCAGCCCCCTCCGCAGCCTCGCCCTCGCGGCCGCGCTGCCTGTGCTCGCCGGCTGTGCGCTGCCCTACGCGCTGCTTCCGTTTTTTCGTTCCCCGGCTCGCGGCCAAGCCGCGTTCCTCCTCATCGGCGCCGGTATCCTCGCCACGCTCCTCGCGAGCGCACTACTCTGGTTTCAACCCTGGGACTGGCGCGGCTGGCCATCTTCGCGCAACGCTTTCCCCTTCGGCCACGCCAACACCGTCGGCAGCGTCGGCGTCCTCGCCACCACCTGGCTCGCCGCCTGCGCCGCCCGCACGAAGGGAAAAGCCCGCACCCTCTTCGCCGCCGGCACCGCGCTCGCCATCGTCGTCACGCTCTCCTCCGAAAACCGCGGCGCCAGCCTCGCGCTCGCCTGCGCGCTCATGTTCGCCGCCGCGGTTTATCTCCTGCGTCGCGGTCGACTTCTTCTCTTCGTCGCCTTCGCCGCGGTCGCGCTGACCGTCGTCGTCGCCACCAACGCCCGCCTGCGTCAGCTCGTGCTCCACCGCGAATGGACCGCCGCCGCTCGCGAGAGCAACGACCAGCGCACCGCCATGCTGCTCGGCGGCCTCCGCCTCGGCGCCGAACGCCCGCTGCTCGGCTGGGGCCCCGGCACCGTGCCACACGTTTTCCCCCGCGTCCGCGCCACGCTCCCCGGCTCCGCCGACAACGTCGTCCAACTCCACAACGCCGCCGCACAAACCTTCGCCACGCTCGGCGCCACCGGCCTCCTCGCCCTCGTCCTCATCGCCCTCGGCCTGCTCCGTTCTCTCCGAGGTAGGAGCCTGCTTGCAGGCGATAAAACCCACGACCGCGAACGCGCATCATCGCCTGCCAGCAGGCTCCTACCTTTCATCGATCAGCCGCCCGAACGTCTCTTCCTCACCGCCGGCCTCGTCGGCGGCGCCCTCGTCCTGCTCTTCGATCACGCTTTCGCCGTCCCCGCCTTCGCCGTCCTCGCCGCCGCCCGCGTCGCCGCTGCCTCGTCCACCGCGGGCCCGCGTCCCAACCCGCTGCTCTCCTCGCGCGCGATTGGCTTGTTCGGCCTACTCGCTGTCGCGCCCGTGCTCTTCGCCACCGCGCGCGACCTTCAAGCCCGCGCCGCCTACGCCGCCGCCCTCGACGCCCTCGCCCGCGACGACGCGCGCGCCTACGTCGCCGGCCTCCAGCGCGCCTCCGCCGCCCGCTCCGCCGACCCGTATTACCGTCACCAACTTGCCGCTCACCTCGCGACCGGCCACCCCTTCCGCGGCGACACCCACCCCGATGCTCCCGCCGCCATCGCGGAACTCCAGGCGTCGCTCCGCACGAATCCAGATCTCGAATACGCCCACTACAACCTCGGCTGGCTGCTCCTCGACCGTGCCCCCGCCGAAGCCGCCGCGCACTTCCTCGCCGCCGCCCGACTCGCCCCGCAGCGCGGCGAAGTCTATTTCGGCCTAGGCCTCGCCCGGCTCTTCGCCAATGACACCGCCGGCGCGCAACGCGCCTTCGCCACCGAATGCCTCAACGACCCATCCTTCGCCTGGTCGCCGCTCTGGTTCGAAGGCCCCCTCGCCGCTCAGCGCTCCGCCATCCTCCAACTCGCCGCCTCCGCCCCGCTCCCGCCCGGCCCCGCGGCCGACGCCTTGCGTCATGCCTGGGCGGATACATCGCCCGACGCGTCCGCCGCCGCGCATCCCGGCGCCCCCTTCCGCCGCCTGCGCACCGGCTACGGCGTGCTGCTCGGCCACCCCGACGGTCCGCCGCCCGTCGACGTCAACGTTCAAACCGCCCTCCAGCTCCCGCCCTCCCTCGCCACCCGACTCCCCTCCAAAGGCTGGCTTCGCGGCGATCTCCTGCTCGACTTCCTCGACGCTCCCACCTCGCCCTGATCCGCTTCGCCCTTTTCGAAGAAAGGACATCTTTTTGCCACCGAGAACACAGAGCCCTGACACCGAGAACACCGAGCCGAGGACCGCGTCTTCCTCCGCGACCTCTGTGTCCGCGCTCCGTGCCCTCTGTGTCCCAACTCCGGGTTCGATTTCAGCCCCGATCCGCTTCATCTAGCCGGCGCGCCCCCATGGCCCCTTCCAGCCCCGCCCACCTGCGCAAAGTCGTCCTCCCGTCGCTGCTCCTCGCCGGCGACACGCTCGTCGCCTTCGCCAGCCTGTCGATCGGCTACTGGTTGCGTTACGCCACGCCCATCGGCGCCATCGGCATCGACGTCCCCGGCGCCCGCTACGCCGACTACCTCCCGCTGCTCCTGCTCGGCACCGCCTTCCTCGTCGCCGCCTACGCCCACCTGAATCTCTACGAGGAGCACTTCCTCCTCCGAAAATTCCAGTCCCTCAACCTCATCATCAAGGGCACGACCTTCTGGCTCGCCGCCTACCTCAGCCTCTCCGTCGTCCTCTACTTTCAGCCGCCGATTTCGCGCTGGTTTGTCGTCCTCGCCTACCTCGTCACGCTCGCCCTCATGTTCGTCTGGCGCAGTGCCGCCTACGCGCTCTTCACCCGCACCCGCCTCGTCTCGCGCCTGCGCCAGCGCGTCGCGCTCCTCGGCTGGAACGACGACGCCGCCACGCTCGTCGCCGATCTCGCCGCCACGCCCGCCCACCCGTTCCGTATTTGCGGCGTCATTACCCTCCCCGGCGACAGCGCGCCCGCCTCCGTCCCTCCCATCGGCTCAGCGGAGCGCCTGCGCGAAACGTTGCGCGAACACCAGATCGACGTCCTCATCGCCGCCCGCACCGACCTCCCGCCCGCGCAACTCCAGACCATTGTCGAAACCTGCGAACAAGCCTTCGTCGAATGGAAGGTCGTGCCGTCCTCCTTCCAGATTCTTCTCGGCGGTCTCCGCCTTCAGACCATCGGACGCATCCCCGTGCTCGGCATCGAATCCCTCGCGATCGACCGCCTCTTCAACCGCGCCCTCAAGCAACTCGTCGATCTGGCGGGCGCCGCCCTCGGCCTGCTCCTCTCCGCGCCGCTCCTCGCCGTCTGCGCCATCCTCATCAAACGCGAGTCGCCCGACGGTCCCGTATTCTTCGCGCAGACGCGCGTCGGCGCCGGCGGCCGGCCGTTCACCTTGTGGAAACTGCGCAGCATGCACCCCGACGCCGCCGCGAGCGATCACCTCGCCGTGAGCACCGCGCGCCATGACGCGCGCCTCCTGCGCATCGGCGCCTTTCTCCGCCGGTGGAATCTCGACGAGCTTCCGCAGTTCTGGAACGTCCTGCGCGGCGATCTCAGTCTGGTCGGCCCGCGACCCGAGCGTCCGCACCACGTCGCACGTCTCGCCGGCGAAATTCCGCACTATGTCCCGCGCCATCTCGTGAAGCCCGGCATGACCGGCTGGGCGCAGATCAACGGCCTGCGCGGCGACACGAGCCTCCCGCGCCGTATCCAGCACGACATTTACTACATCGAGAACTGGTCCCTCTGGCTCGACCTGCAGATCCTCGCCCTCACGTTCTTCCGCTGGCGCAACCGCAACGAGTAAACGCCCGCACCTCTCCGCTGGAGGGCCAAGCTCCGCGAGGCCAAGGTTCGCCCATGGAGGGCCAAGCTCCGCGAGGCCGCGTGTCCCCATGGAGGGCCGAGCTCCGCGAGGCCGCTGAGATGAGCACGGGGAAAAACAGCCAGCAGACCCGCCGAAAAGGCACTCCGGCTTTCAAGAACAGCCGCTCGATTTCAGCGTTTCAGCTTACCCCCCCGAGCACCGCTGCCCCCTTGGAGCTTGGATCTTGGCGCTTGGAGCTTCCGCGCGCAGCGCGGTCACATCGGCCGCACCGTGCGACGCCCGCGCCGCTTCGCCCGCCACCGCGCGACCCGCTTCCACAGCCCGAACATCGCCGCATACTTCCACCGCACCCACGTCCGCCCGTGCGGGTTGAAGTGCTTCAGATACACGTCGCGATTCGCATCGAAGATCGCCTGCGACATCGCCTCGAAGTCCTTCGCGACGCTCACGCCCTTCAGGTGCACGATGCTCACGCACCCGTCGTAAACGATCCGCCACCCCGCCCGCGCCACGCGAATGCACAAATCCAAATCGTCGCCATACATGAAAAACGCCTCGTCAAAGACCGCCCCCGTAGCGCGGTCAACCTGACCGCGTTCCGCCACCCGCGCGAACACCGTCCGCCGCCCCAGCATGAACGCCCCGTTGATCGCCCCTACGTCGTAGGTGCCGTCCTCCGGCAGATGCGTCAGATTGTATCCGGAAAACAACTTCACCCGCGGCCACGCCGCCGCCAGCCCGCTGGCGCGGCAAAACCCATCCCACAACGTCGGAATCGACCGCCGGCACGCGAGGTCCATCGAACCATCCGCGCGCACCAGCTTTGGCGAAATCAGCCCGATCCGCTCGTCCGCCCGCAGCCGCGCAATGCAATGCACCAGCGCTGCCGCGTTGCACACCGTGTCGGGGTTCAAAAACAGCACGAACTCCGCCGTCGCGCTCGCCCGCGCGAAACCGAGATTATTCGCCCGCCCGAAGCCCAGGTTCGCCGGCGCCGGCACATGGACGACATGCGGAAACCCCGCCGACAGCACGTCGCCGACGCCCTCGTCGCCGGGCGAATTGTCGACGACCACGACCTCCACCGGCCGCCCCTCGATCGTCCGCGGCAGCGACGCCACGCACGCGCCGATCTCGTCGCGCGATTTGTAGGCGACGATGATGATCGAGAGCAGCGGCACGTCCGGTGACAACATGGCCCGAGCCTGCGTCGCACCGGTTTCGAACGCAATGTCGGCGCCACGTATCCACGAGTGGCTCGCTCCGTGAGGAGCGGGATGAATTTTCACGACGCTCCTTCACCCACCGCCGCGCAACCAGTGCGCCGGACAAGGCCCGCTCCGCCCCCTCA
>JAEYYL010000141.1 GCA_023430825.1 Verrucomicrobiota bacterium
CGGAGAGAGTTGTTGCTCGAGGAGGCGGCCGAGGCCGAGGCCTTGGCCGCGGGTGAGTTGGGTCGAGAAAGTGTCGGTGAGCATGTCGCCGTAGATGCCGCCGGCGGCGCCGCTGTCCGGGCCGAACATCGAGGTCATCGTGGGCTTGAGCAACTGGCGCACGAGGATGGCTTCGAACTGAGCGGCGACCTCCTTGCGCTGGACGTCGGGTGAGGCGTTGCGGAGGGCGGCGCCGGTGAGCGGTTTCGCGCGGAGAGCGGCGGGCTGCGAGAGTTCGGCGAGGGCGCCGGCGGCGGCGGGCGAGGTGGCGTTGATCGGAACGACGTTCATCGGGGATCAGTTGATGACGAGTTCGGCCTGCAGGGCGCCGGAGCGTTTGAGGCTTTGGAGGATGGCCATCATCTCGCGGGTGGAGACGCCGAGGGCGTTGAGGGCGGCGGCGAGGCGCTCGATGGTGGGCGGCTCGTTGAGGACGGTGAAGCCGCCCTTGACCTCGTTGACATCGGTCTGGGTGGTGGGGACGGCGACGGTCTGGCCCTGCGCGAAGGCGTTGGGCTGGCTGACGCCGATGTTGGAGGTGACGGTGATGGTGAGCGAGCCGAGGGCGATCGCGACCTGGGAGAGGCGGACGGTGGAGGTGGCGACGATGGTGCCGGTGCGTTCGTTGATGACGATGCGGGCGAGCGTATCGGGCTGGACCTCGATGGTGCCGAGATCGGCGATGAAGGCGACGTCCTGGCCCTGGTAGTTGACGGGCAGCGCGACGTTGACGGTGGCGGCGTCGACGGCGTTGGCGGCGGCGGGCCAGCGGGCGTTGATGGCATCGGCCATGCGCGCGGCGGAGGTGAAGTCGGGATTGTGCAGCAGGAGGCGGAGCTGGTTGTCGCGAACGAAGGTGGAGGGCACCTCGCGTTCGACGATGCCGCCGCTGCTGATGACGCCGACGGTGGGGTGATTTTTCTGGACGGTGGCGCCCCCTGCCCCACCGGTGCCGCCGAGGAAACCGCCGATGGCGACGGCGCCCTGGGCGACCGCGTAAACGCGGCCGTCGGCGCCGAGGAGCGGGGTCTGGAGGAGGATGCCGCCCTGGAGCGATTTCGCATCGCCCATGGAGGCGACGTTCACATCGATGCGCGCGCCAGGTTTCAGGAACGCGCCGATGTCGGCGGTGATCATGACGGCGGCGGCGTTCTTGGCCTTGATGTCGGCGGAGTTCACCGTGAGGCCGTAGCGTGACAGGATATTGGATACGCTGCGCAGCGTGGTGGCGGCGTTGCTGTCGCCATCGCCCGCGAGGCCGACGACGATGCCGTAGCCGACGATCTGGTTATCGCGGCCGCCCTCGACGAGCGTGAGGTCCTTCACGCGGGAGGCGTGGAGGGAAGGGATGAGGAGCGGAAGGACGCAAAGGCTGAAGCCGATCGCCGCGCGGATGAGCGCCCGGGCGGCCGCACGAGTGAAGATTCGAGATTCGAATTTCATATTCAGCTTTTCAGTTTTTCAGTCCTTCAGTCCTTTTCAGAACGGGCGGAGCTTTTCGTAGAGTTTGGAGAACCAGCCGCGTTTCTGGGCGTCGGTCAGCTGGCCTTCGCTGTAGAATTCGACGCGGGCGTCGGCGATGTTCGTGGAGGAGACGGTGTTGTCGCGCTCGACGTCGTCGGCGCGGACGAGGCCGTGGAGGACGACGTATTGGGTTTCGCCGGAGAAGGAGACGATGCGCGCGCCCTGGATGACGAGGTTGCCGTTGGGGAGGACGTCGCTGACGGTGACGGCGGCGCGGGCGGAGAGGCTCTGGGAGTTGGAGACGTCGCCGCCGCCGGAGTAGCTGGAGGAACCGCCGAGGTTGAGGCGCGGGAGCGCGCCGTTGTGGGTGAGCGCGCGGGTGTTGGCGAAGAAGAACTGCTGGATCGCGTCGTCGAGGTTGGAATCGCGCGAGGATTTCTTGCTCTGCGAACTCTGGGCCATCGCGGATTCGCTGACGACGACAGTGAGGATGTCGCCCGCGCGGGAGGCCTTGCGGTCGGCGATCATGCCGCGCTCGGTGGCGCTGTTGATGGGCCAGAGCGAGCCGTTGGGCGCCGCGTTCGCGGGAGCCACGGCGAGGCAGGCGGTCGCGGAGAGGACCAGCGCGCGGAGGGAGTTAGAAGCGGACTTCGACACGGTTTTCATCGACGACCATCGCGGCAAAATCCTTCCGCGATTCTGGGTTTCGGACGGTGACGGTATCGCCCTGGGCGCCGTTTTGCATGGCGAGGGCTTTCATGGTGATGAGGAGTTGGCCGTCGGCGGCGGAGACCTCGACGAGGTTGCCTTTGCGGACAAGGGGGCGGCGCTGGATGTCGTGCCAGGTGAGCAGGCGGCCGGCGCCGATGGAGCGGGCGATGGCGTAGGAGCGGTCGCCGACGGTGGCGGGCAGCGCGGCGCGTTCGCGGAGGAGATCGACGCGGCGAACTTCGAGGACGGCGGGATCGAAGGTTTCGCCGCTGGCGAGCGGCTGGCGGGAGAACCAGGCATCGCGCCAGAGCGTGGCGCGGAGCACGAGCGTCCATTCGGCGGCGACCTCGCCATCGGCGAGCGCGCGGCAGCGGACGAGCATGGAAGAGGACGGGACGGACGGGTATTCGAGCATTTCGAGCTGCCAGAATTGGGCGAGTCGGGCGGGCGGGCCCCAGGGGCGGATGAACTCGAGCTGGAGGTCGCCTTCGAGGTTGAAGTGGCTGGCGAGGTGCGCGGTGAGTTCGCCGATGAGGTGTTCGCGGGTGAGCGGCGTGGTGCTCGCGACGGCGGTCTCGTCGACCGGCTGCGCGAAGGCCGCCGGAGCGAAGACGGCGGCGAGGAGGCCGGCGGCGAAGCGGAGCGAAAAACGGCGGGAGCGATGCGGGGAGAAGGCCATGGGCTCAGCGTTTCATCTGGGCGACGTTCTGGAGCATCTCGTCGGACGTCTGGATGGACTTGGAGTTAATCTCGTAGGCGCGCTGCGCGACGATGAGGTTCACCATTTCCTCGACGATGTTGACGTTGGAGGACTCGATGTAGCCCTGCATCAGGCTGCCGAAGCCGAGTTCGCCGGGCTGGCCGATTTCGGGGGTGCCGCTGGCGGCGGTTTCCTCGTAGAGATTGCCGCCCATGCTGCGCAGACCGGCGGGGTTGGCGAAGCGGGTGAGGCTGAGGCGGAAGGTGGTGGTGCCGTTGGCGCCGGTGATGGTGACCTGGCCGTTTTCGGAGATGGCGACGCCGGTGGAGCCGGGCGGGATGGGCTGGAAGCCGCTGAGGACGGGAAGACCGTCGATGGTGACGACCTGGCCCTGGGCATTGAGTTTGAACGACCCGTCGCGCGTGTAGCCGAGCGTGCCGTCGGGGCGCTGCACTTCGAAGAAGCCGTCGCCCTGGATGGCGATGTCGAGCTTCTCGCCGGTGGAGGTGAGCTGGCCCTGGGTGAAAACTTTCGACGTCGACGCGACGCGGGAACCGTTGCCGACCTCGATGCCGGTGGGGACGAGATTGCCGCCGCCGGAATCGGTGCCGGACGCGCGCGTGGGCTTCTGGTAGAGAAGATCCTGGAACTCGATCTTGCTGCGCTTGAAGCCGGGCGTGTTCACGTTCGCGAGGTTGTTCGCGATGGTGTTCAGGTTGAGCTGTTGCGCCTCCATGCCGGTGGCGGCCGAGTAGAGTGAGAGGTTCATGGATGGAGGAGGAGCGAGTTACGGGTAGCGAGTAGTGAGTAGCCGGATACAGAGATCGAATGCTCGCTACTCGCTACTCGATGCTTGCTACTTGAAAATGGGGCCGGCCCGCCCCCATAGCGGGCTCGGCCATGCAGTCGTGATTGCGGTTGTCTGTCTGGGGAAGTCATGGAACAGCGCGTCGGTGTGCGGCGGCTCAGCCCAGGGCCTCGAGGGCCTTGCCCGCTTGTTGATTCATCGTGTCGATCATCTTCTGGTTGGCCTCGTAGGCGCGGGAGATGAGGACGAGGTCGACCATCTCGCGCAGCGGGGTGACGTTGCTGCCTTCGAGATAGCCTTGGAGGAGTTCAGGTTCGTCGACCTGCTCGGGGTCCATGCCGTCGGGGGCGGAGAAGTAGCCGCCGGCGACGGGAATGAGGCGGGCGTTGTCCTCGAAGCGTTGCACGGAAAGCCGGCCGAGGGGCGTCTCGCCCTGGAACACGGTGCCGTCCTGGTTGATGTTGATCGCGCCGCCGTTGGTGACGAAGACGATGGGGGCGCCGTTGGTGCTGAGGACTTCCTCGCCGCCGGCGGTGACGAGAGTGCGGTCGGACCGCATGCGAAACTCGCCGCTGCGCGTATAGACATGCGAGCCATCGGGGCGCAGCAGCTCGAAGAAACCCTCGCCCTGGATCGCGACATCGAGTTCGCGGCGCGTGGGCTGGGTCTCGCCGCTGGTGAAATTGATCCCGGTGTTGACCTTCGGGAAGAGCATCGGGATGCCGCCTTCGTTGCCGACGGGGCGGCGCGGATCCGATTGCAGTTCGCCCGAGGGCTCGGTGGAGAAATTGATCGTGCGCTTGCGGTAGCCGGTGACCTGACTCGACGTGATGTTCTGGGCAACATTGTCCTGCCACCGCTCGAGAGCAGAAAGGGACGCAGCGCTTTGATACATGCCGATGTTCATGGACGCGGAAAGTTAGCAAAGCCGATGCCAAGTGCGTAAGTAACCACAGGCCAACAAACTATCGGTTTCACCGCGAAGTTTGGAAAATCTTGCCGCACCCCATCGGGCAGTAATTTCCGGGACGCCGGCGGGCGTTGCAGACGGCTCGCGTTGACGCGGGAGTTGGCGCGCGGGTCCGGCGTTGCACGCGAGCGCGCAACCTACCTCGCAGCGGGCGGAGCATGGAGCTCCGCTGCTACTTGAATCCCGGCTACGCTCTCCCCCGCCCTGCCCGATCGGCGCTCAAACGCCGCCGGGATAGAGGCACTCGATCTCGACGCGTTCGCCACAGCCGCAGACGACGATGAGGCGGACGACCTTATCGCCTTCCTTCACGACTTCGACGGTCGGGCTCGGCGACCCGCAATGGACGGGGGCGGCGGGCTTGGCAGCCGTGGCGCCGCCGGAAGCGGCGGCGGCGATCGGGGTGCGCGAGGCGGTGGCGAAAGGGCGAAGCGGGGGGACGGTGAGCGTCTTCTTGCCTTGGAGAAAGGAGTTCATGAGGCGGGCGTGGGCTGGGCGTCGCGGGCGGCCTGTTCGATGGATTTTCCGCTGTCGCGGGGCTCGGGTGTGTCGCGCACGGCCCGCAAGGCGAGGCTGAGCGTGATGCGCTGGTTGGCTTCGGCTTCCGGCCGCTCGCCGGGGAGCGGACGCGTGTCGGCGTAGCCGGTGATGCGCTCGATCATCTGCGGATCGACGGCATAGTGCACGAGGCTGCGGCGGGCGGCGTTGGCGCGATCGGCGGAGAGTTCCCAGGATGAGTAGTTGTCGCGGCCGAGCTCGAGTTTCGCCTTGGTGTGGCCGTCGATCGTCACGTGAAAATTGTGACGGTCGATCGTCCACGAGAGGTTCTGCATGACGAAGGTGCCCCACGCGGTGAAGTCGGCGGTGTTGCCCTCGAAGAGCGGCTGGGTGCCGCGGTCGAAGAGCGTGATGCGCAGGCCGTCGGTGGTGACCTGAATGTCGATGGGTTTGTTCTCGAGCTGATTGTCGAGGTTGAGGAGGCGGTAGAAATCGGCGGCGACGGTGTTGAGGAACGTCATCTCGATCTGCCGTTTCGTGTCCTGTTTCTCGCTGCCGCTTTCGTCGCCCTCACCCTGGGTGGTCTTGGTGCTGTTGAACGGGAGCACACCGGAGGTGGCGTCCATCGGCGAGCGGAAGGGGTTCTGGAAATAGCGCGAGGTCGCGATGAGGATTTTCTGATCCTGCGCGGAGATCCACAGCACCATGAACAGAGCCATCATGGCGGTGACGAAATCGGCGTAGGCGACCTTCCAGGCGCCGCCGTGGTGGGCATCGGCTTTCTTGCGGGCCATTCGCTTTCAGCGAGTTGAAGTGGGGAGTTTAAGTTGAAGTGGAAAACGCGTCCGCGAGGAGCACAGGAGCGCGTTTGGCCGGATCGTTTCTTCAACTTCAACTTTCATCTTAAACCGTGAGCGTGCAGCGCTCACTTGACGGGCGGGAGGGCCTTGAGGGCGGCCTCGAGCTCGGTCGACCCGGGCTGGACGGAGCTGTCGAGGGAGCGGCGGGCGATTTCGACGGCGGTGAGCGGGGCGAGGCCTTTGGCGAATCCGGCGACGGCTTGCATGATGCAGCGGAGGCAGAGGAGTTCGGAGGCGTTGTTGAACTTGATGCGATTGGCGACGGGGTTGACGAAGCCGTAGGCGGCGAAGATGCCGAGGAAGGTGCCGGTGAGCGCGGCGGCGACGCGTTCGCCGACCTTTTCGGGGCCGTCGGAGATCGCGGCCATGGTGTTGATGATCCCGAGCACGGCGGCGACGATGCCGATGCCGGGGAGCGAGTCGCCGACGAGCTGGAGGATGTGCACCGGGTGGTTCCATTCCTCCTCCTTCGCGTCGATTTCGGCGGTCATCAGTTCCTCGAGCTGGTCGGGCTTGATCTTGCCGTCGATGACGGGCTTGAGGCCGTTGACGAGAAACTCCAGCCGTTCGGGGTGCTGGAGGAGCGAGGGGTAGCGCTGGAAGATGGCGCTTTTCTGCGGTTCCATGACGTGCTCCTCGAGCGCGATCAGGCCGTTGCGCCGGCCGACCATGAAGATCTCGTAGAGGAGTTTGAGCAGGTCGAAGAACTCGGCCTTGCCCGCGCTCTTGCCGGAGATGCAGCCCTTCACCTTGTGAACGACCTCCTTCAGCACGTGCGAGGGGCTGGCGATGATGAGCACGCCGATGGCGACACCGCCGATGACCACGAATTCGGAGATGTGCAGCAGCACGAGCGGCGAACCGCCGGCGATCATGAAACCACCGATGGTCGAAGCAAAGACGACGAAAGCTCCGATGAGGATCAACATGGCGACGTGCGAAGCACCAAGCTCCAAGCACCAAGCTCCAGAGAAATCCCAAGGTCAGAAATCTTCATTGGGAATTGGGATTTGGAGTTTCTCTGGAGCTTGGGGGTTGGAGCTTGGTGCTTTCGCATCAGCGGTTGCGGACGCGCTGCAGGTAGCCGCGGAGGCCGAGGATGGTTTGGGCGTGGATTTGGCAGATGCGCGACTCCGTCAGGCCGAAAACAGCGGCGATTTCGGCGAGGCGCATGTTTTCAAAATAATACATGGCGAGGATCTTCTTGGGTATATCGGGCAATTCGGCCATCCGTTGAGTGAGAAGCTCCAGGAGTTCGCGTTTCTCCATGGTTTCGCGGCCGGTGACATCCGACTCGTCCTTCAGCAATTCGTGGAGGGAGGCGCCCTCCCCTTCCTCGCCGTCGCTGCGGTGGTCGATCGCGAGGAACGTCACGGGGCGCGCGTCCTCGACCCATTTGGAGTAATCCTTCTGGGAGAGACCGAGGGCGCCGCAGATTTCCGCGTCGGTGGCGGCGCGGCCGAGCTTCTGTTCGACCTCGATGATCGTTTCCTTGAGTTTGCGCGAGCGGGCGCGGGCGCGGCGCGGGCACCAGTCCATGCGGCGGAGCTCGTCGAGGATGGAGCCGCGGATGCGCATGGCGGCGTAGCTGGCGAAGGTGCAGCCCTGCTCGGGGTCGAACTTGCGCACGGCGGCGATGAGGCCGGTGACGCCGACGCTGTAGAGATCGTCGGCGTCGATGTGCGTGGGCAGGTTGAGTTTGATGCGATCGACCACGTTTCGCACCAGATAGAGGTGACGCTCGATGAGATCCTTCTCATCGACGGCACTCGGGGACACGCCTTGATAGGCGCGCCACACGGTCTTGGGAGCGGCATCCATGCCTGGTGCAACGGTGGCGGGGGAGTTCATGATAACCTTTCGAAGCGATTACTTGTGCTTGGGATGATTCTCCGCGGCCGAAGCAGTGGTCGCGGCGTGACGGATGAGAATGGTTTCGCGGATGCCGCGAACGAGGACGGTCCAGAACCAGCGGAAGAGCAGCGCTCCGACGAGGCAGCCGACGGCTGCATCGAAGAAGATCCGGTCGGCGGAGCGTTCGGCGAGATAGCCGGCGAGTCCGGCGGAGAGAAACCCGACGATACCGCCGGCGAGGAAAACGAATTTCATGACGCGAAAAGGGTTTTAGTTTTCCGGCAGGGTGCGGCGGGCGATCGCGCCCGAGACGTCCTCTTCGCAGTCGCCGGTAAGCGACGGCCCGGTGGCGAGGAACAGCGGCTCGAGTTCCTCGTCGAAGAGGAAATCCCAGAGCTTGCCCCACTGTGGCACCTCATCGAGGTGCGTGAAAACGAGGTGCGTGGCGCCGAGGTCGCGGCCCGCGGTGTAGGCGTCGCGCATCGCGGCGCGGTCGTAGGCGGCGTTGAGCACGAGGACGCGTTCGGTGATGCGCTCGCGGTCGAGCCAGGTGGCGAGCGCGGCGTTGTCGATCGGGCGGCGCGGCGAGATGCTCGGCAGGTCGAAGTAAACGAAGCCGTTCGGCACGGCGGGCTGGGTCTCGCACGGGAAATGCGCGAGCGGCACGCCGAGCGCCTCGGCGAACACCGGCAGCGGGCCGAGGGGATTCGGGCGGTCGAACTCGATCGTGACGACATGGCCGACGCGCGCGCGGCGAAACACCTCGAGCGAGAGCCATTTGCAGAGGGCGGTGGTGCGGCCGACGCCGGGCGTGCCGAGGAAAGCGGCGCGGGAGAGCGGCGGGCGCGCGGTGCGGGCCTCGGCGCGTTCGCGCAGCAGGCGCGACGTCTCGGCGAGCGCGCGGTGCAGCGGGAGACGGTTGATCTCGGGCCAGTCGGAGCCGGATTGCAGCCGGTGCAGCGCGGTCTCGGTGAGGCCGGAGCGGCGCAGCAGGTCGGTGAGGCCGATCGGCGTGTGGCGGATGTTGTAGCGCGAGCGGGTATCCTCGGCGGGCGCATCGGGCATCGCGGTCTCGGCGGACACCTCGTCGAAAATGGCTTCGCGCGAGGTCGGGGCCTCGGCCGCGGCGGCGGGAGCGGCCGGCGTGTATTCAGGAATTGGTGACGACTCGGCCGGGCCGGCCATCTGCGCGATGACCTCGAGGCGCGGGGAGCTGAAGAATTTGCGCAGGCCCTTCGGTTCGACGGAGCGGACGGAGAGCACGCGCGCGTCCTGGCCGAGTTTTTCGCGGATCGCCGAGACGGCTTCGTCGGCGGAGCGCACCGTGAATTTGAAACACGTGCCGGGAGCGGGGCGGGTGGAAGCGGCGGGCATGGCTTAGGCGGCGGCTTTGAGCGGGACCTCGGCGCGGGCGAGGTGCGCGGGGACGGTGACGATGCCGGCGTTCTCGATTTCGGTCGCGGTGGGCAGTTCCTGGAACGCGAGGACGGTGAGGCGCGGGAAGGACGATTCGAAGAAGCGCTTGAGCGGGAGGCGGACCTCGGTGGAGACGACCAGGACGGCGGGGTTGCCCTGCGCGGTGAGGTCGGCGACGCGGCGGTTGAGTTCCTCGAGCAGGTGGCGGGTCGTGGTGGGATCGAGCGCGAGGCCGACGTCGGTGGCGGAGCGCTGCACCTTCGTGCCGAGCCATTGTTCGAGGCGCGGATCGAGCGTGACGGCGCGGACGACACCGGGCGCGCTCTCGAACTCGGGGACGAAATACAGGCCGAGCCGGCGGCGGATGAGTTCGCTGAGATCGTCGGGATTCTTCGAGAGCGAGGCGAAATCGCCGATGCCTTCGAGGATGAGCGGCAGGTTGACGATCGCGATGTTCTCGCGGAGCAGGTTCTGGAGGACGCGCTGGATGATGCCGAGCGTGACGAGGTCGGGCAGCAGTTCGGCGACGAGTGCGGGCTGCGTGAGCTTGAGATGATCGACGAGCGACTGGACTTCCTGGCGGCCGAGCAGGTGATGCGCGTGGGCCTTGAGCGTCTCGGAAAGATGCGTGATGAGGACGGAGGCGGGATCGACGACGGTGTAGCCGTTGAGCTCGGCGGTCTTCTTCTCGGATTCGTCGATCCAGGTGGCGTCGAGATTGAAGACCGGCTCGCGCGTGGGCACGCCGCGGAGGCGGACCTTGCTGGCGGAGACGTTCATGGCGAGCGAGCGGCCGGGGTGGAGCTGGCCGCGGGCGAGCTGCTTGCCGCGGAGGAGGAAACGGTAGTCGTTGGCCTCGAGCTCGAGATTGTCGCGGACGGAAACGGGCGGGACGACGATGCCCTTTTCGCGGGCGAGGGATTTGCGGACGCCGGTGACGCGGGCCAGCA
The DNA here is from genome assembly GCA_023430825.1 of Verrucomicrobiota bacterium. GTDB lineage: Bacteria > Verrucomicrobiota > Verrucomicrobiia > Opitutales > Opitutaceae > Opitutus. The sequence goes on from JAEYYL010000141.1 coordinate 10,271, forward strand.
GGTCGCCGCCGGTCTTGGCGTTGGCCATGTTGAGGAGGCCGTAACCGATCTCGATCGCGAACACGTCGACCTCGATGAGCTTGCGGACGTCCTCGCTCGGACCCGTCGCGGCGGGCGCGGCGCCGGCGGGGGCGTCGGCGGTGGCGCCGCCCTTCCCCGCTCCGGCCTTTTGCGCGGCCTTGTCGGCGGCAGCGGCTTCGGCGCCGTGCGCGTGGCCGGTCTTGGCCTCCTGCTCCCCGAGCACCTTGCCGATGAAGTAGGCGATGCCGGCGAGAACGAGGAACGGCATGAGCGGCATGCCGGGCATGAGGCCGAACAGGGCGAGCATGCCGGCGACGATTCTGACCGCGCGGGGATAACGCAGCAGCTGGCCGGCGAGCTGCGTGCCCATGTTGTTGTTTTCGGAGGCGCGCGTGACGAGCAAGCCGGCGCCGACGGAGAGGATCAGCGCGGGGATCTGGGAAACGAGGCCGTCACCGATGGAGAGCAGCGTGAACTTCGCGAGCGATTCGGTGAGCGAGAGGCCCATCTGGAGGACGCCGATGGCGAAGCCGCCGATGACGTTGACGAGCGTGATGATGATGCCGGCGATGGCATCGCCGCGGACGAACTTCGAGGCGCCGTCCATCGCGCCGTAGAAGTCGGCTTCCTTCTGGACCTTCAGGCGGCGGGCGGTGGCGGTGACCTCATCGATGATGCCGGCGTTGAGCTCCGCATCGATCGCCATCTGTTTGCCGGGAAGGGCGTCGAGGGTGAAACGCGCGCTCACTTCGGCGATGCGGCCGGCACCCTTCGTGATGACGACGAAGTTGATGACGACGAGGATGAGGAAAACGACGGCGCCGACGATGTAGTTGCCCTGGATGACGAAGTGGCCGAACGCATCGATGACCTGGCCGGCGTGTCCGTCGACGAGCACGAGGCGGGTCGAGCTGATGTTGAGCGCAAGGCGGAAGAGCGTGAGGGCGAGGAGCAGCGTCGGGAAGCTGGAGAACTCGGGCGGGTCCTTCACATAGACGATCGCCATCAGCACCATGAGCGAGAGCCCGAGGTTCAGTGCCAGGAACAAGTCCAGCAGCACCGTCGGGATCGGCATGATCAGCAGCAGGACCGTGATGAACAGGCCGCCGGTGAAGACGAGATCCGCGCGCTTCACGAGCGCGTTGAACGGATTGTTGACGGGAGCTGGAGCGGCGGTCGCCATGGCTTACGCGAGCGATTCGAGGCGGCGGGCCTTCAGGCGGTGGAAGTAGTATCGATGAGTCCGATACACGACGGCGAGGATGCCGGCGACGGCCTGGTAGAGTTCGGCGGGGATGGCATCGCCGACCTTGCCCATGGCGAAGAGGAGGCGCGCGACGGGCTTGTTCTCGACGGTCGGCACGCCGTGCTCGGCGGCGAGCGCCTTGATGCGCTGCGCGAAACGATTCTCGCCCTTCGCGAGGACGACGGGCGCCTGGTCCTTGCCGCGCTCGTATTTGAGGGCGACGGCGTAGTGGGTGGGATTGGTGACGACGACGTCGGCGGTGGCGACGGCCGAGAGCATCTGCTTTTGCATCAGGCGGCGGGCCATGCGACGCATCGCGCTCTTGGCCTGTGCGCTGCCTTCGGCGTTCTTGGCCTCGTCCTTGACCTCCTGCTTGGTCATCATCAGCTCGCGGCCGGTCTTGAATTTTTCGTAGGCGTAGCTGATCGCGGTGACCACGCCCAAGGCGAAGATCAGGCGGGAGAGGAAAAGGAGCGTCGCGTTGGAAAGAAACTGGCCGAAGTAGGCGACTTCGACCGGGGCGCTGAAGAGCGGGTCATACATCAACCCGCGCGCGCCGAGGTAAAGGGCGGTGCCGATCGCGACGAGTTTCAGCGCGTCGACGCCCCCCTTCACGAGCGTGGACTTGTTGAAGATGCGGCCGAAACCCGCGACGGGATCGAGGCTCTCCGGCTTGAAGCGCACGGCGTTGGGCGCCATGCGAAACCCACTCTGGATGCCGCCGGCCAGCAGCGCGGCGCCCACCACGGACAACAGCACGGGAGTCAGCGCACGACCGCTGGTGAGCATCGCTTCGCTGATCTGGACGTTGATGGTGTCGCGCTCGACGGAAACGGTCGTGAAGCGGCTGAACATCGCGGCCGCGTAATCGGCGACCTCGCGTGAGGCGGCCTTCGCGGTGAAGCCGAACACGCCGAGGAACGCCGCGAGGATGAACAGGACCGAAAGTTCCGGGGAGCGCGCAAATTGACCGCGATCCATCGCCTCGGAGAGCTTCTTCTCGGACGGGGCTTCGGTCTTTTGGTCCTGGTCGGTTTCGGCCATGTGCAGCGGCGGTTTAGCAACGCCGATGCCAAGGGGGCCGAACGCGTTTTTAGTCCCTGTTTACCAATCAATTAAACTTTTATCTCTGCCGATTACGTGAGGGGAAAACCCCTTGCGCGAATTTAGGCTAAAGTTCCGGCAATTTTTGCCGCGCGGGTAACACCTGAATCCGCCCGGCGGGGGCCGCGACCGGCTCGGCGGTCAGGTGCCCGAGAGCACTTCCAGCATGCGTAGCGGCGTCTGGCCGGACTCGTCGTAGAGATGCCGCGCGAGCAGTGCGCCGGCCGAAGCCAGCAGGGTGAAGCCGACCATCAATTTCAGCGAGAAGCTGATGATGAACGGATTCAGTTTCGGGACCACCCGCCCGAGGGTGGAGAACGAAAGCGTGACCAGGAAATTCATCGCGATGAACGGCGCCGCGATGCGAAAGCCGAGCTCGATGACATGCGCGGAGGCACGGATCATCGAATCGCCCGAGTCGGCCATGAGGCTCGGATTGCCCGCGGCCATCAGGGTGAAGCTGCGCGACAGCGCCGACAGCATCATCAGATGGCCGCCGAAGAGAAAAAACAGCACGACGGCGAAGGTCGACAGCATCGCGGCGAGCGGCTCGGACGCCGGCTCCGGCACGCCCATGCCGGGCGCCGCGCTCAGGCCCACCTCCGTCGAGATGATGCGGCCTGCCATTTCGACCGCCGCGAACGCCATGCGGACGACAAAGCCGAGCACCAGCCCCACCAGCACCTCGCCGGCCGCCGAAATGGCGAGCGCCCACAAGGTCGCCGGCACCTCCGCCGGCGGCACCACGCCCGTCAACAAGCTGGCGATGCACATGCAGATGCCACCCCGCACCAGCATCGGGATCGGCCGGCCGGCCACCACCGGCAACTGGACGATCAAGCCGACCGTCCGCAGGAACACCATCATCCAGGTGACGAAGAATTCGAGCGACATGGCACGCGTCTCGAGCCGTTTCCGTTACCGTGGGAGGCGGGCGCCCGCGGGCCTCAATGCCCGAGCGTCCCCGCGCGCGTGATGATCATCGTCGCAAACTCCGTCAGCGACCGCAGCACCCACGGCGTTAGGATCAGGATCAGCGCCGACAGCGACAGGAGCTTCGGCACAAAAGTGAGTGTCTGCTCCTGCAGGCTCGTCACCGATTGCACGAGGCTCGTGACCAGACCCACGACCAGCGTGAGAAGGAGAAACGGCGCGACCATGTAGAGCGCGAACACGACCGTCGTCTTGAACAAGTCGATGGCGATTTCTGGATTCATGAGACGGTTGAGAGCGGTTTAAACGGCAGAAAGTCGGACGGCGGGCTTCGCGATCACACGGCGAAGCTCTGCACGAGCGATCTCACGACCAGGTGCCAGCCGTCCACGAGGACGAAGAGCAGCAGCTTGAGCGGCAGGGCGACGGTGATCGGCGGCATCATCATCATGCCGAGCGCCATCAGCGTGGAGGACACGAGAAAATCGATCACGAGGAAGGGCAGGAACAGCAGGAAGCCCATTTGAAACGCCGTCTGGAGTTCGCTGATGACGAACGCCGGGATCACGACGCGCATCGGCAGATCGCGCACCGCCGTCGGTCCGAAACCGCCGAGTTCGAGAAAATACTCGAGGTCGCGCGTGCGCGTTTGCTTCAGCATGAATTCCTTCAGCGGAATCGTGGCCTGATCGAGCGCCTGCGACGCGGTGATCTCCTTGTCGAAATACGGTTTCAACGCCTCCTGGTGAATCCGGTCGAAGACGGGCCCCATCAGGAAAAACGTGAGGAAAAGCGAGAGACCGATGACGATCTGGTTGGACGGCGCGCTGGGCGTGCCGAGCGCGGTGCGCACGAAGCCGAGCACGATCACGAGGCGCGTGAACGTGGTCATCAGCAGCACGATCGACGGCGCCACGGAGAGCAGCGTCATCACGAGCACGATCTGCACGGCGACGCTGACCTGCCCGGACTGGCCGGTGCCCTCGAGGCCGATGTTCAGGCGGAAAGGATCGGCATCGATGGTGTCCGGCGAAGCCGAAGCGGGCGCCGGCGCGGCCGCGTTTCCGGCGGGCGTGATAACGTCCGCCGACGCCGGCTGCGCGAGCAGCGGCGCCGCGGCCAGCGCGAGCACCACGATCGCGGCGAAGAATGCCACGCGCCAAAGACGCCGGCCGACCGACGGACCCACGCCGCCCGCGCCAAGGGGCGCCCGCGAACGAAAGAAGGAAGCGGCCAGGTTCATGAACGCGCTTTCTCCGAGGCGGTGTCGTCCTCGTGCAGCGCGGACAGCAGATCGATGCGGCCCTGGCACACGCCGAGCAGAAACTTCTTATCCTGATAAGCGGCGACGACGAGATACTGCCGGTTGCCGAGCGAGCGCGTCTCCTCGACGACGAGGTTGCGCGGTGCGCGCACGCCCCCGCGCAATCCGGCGAGCGCGCCGGTGCGACCGCGCCACAGCATCCAGCCGCCGGCGCAACCGAGCGCGAGCACGGCGACCAGCGTCAACGCGCCGGAGCCCGACGCGGGACGTTCGGCGACCGCGGCTTTCTCCGCGGACGCTTTCGGGACGATGACGTGGTCCGCTTCGAGTTCGGCCGCGAAACCGGCGGCACCGAAGGCCAATGCGGCGAAGACCGCGGCGACGATGCGGCGAAACGCCCACGGGCGGTGCAGCGATGGGAAAAAACGTTTCACGACGCGACTTTCGCGCTGCCCACCAGTTCGGTGATCTTGATGCCGAAGTTGTCTTCGACGACCACGACCTCGCCGTAGGCGACGAGCTGGTCGTTGACGAAGAGACCGACCGGATCGCTGGCGTGCTGCGTGAGCTGCACGACCGAGCCGGGGGCGAGCTCGAGCACTTCGCGCATCGGCAGGTGGATCGAGCCCAGCTGCACGGTGATGCGGACTTTTACGTCGAGGACGATATCAAGTGTTTTTTCTTCCATCGGATTTGGGTGGGGCCGGGTTGGCCGCCGGGAGCTTGCGGGTGAGCTGCACGGCGACCTTGTCGGAATCGAGTCCGACGGTGCCGACGAATTTCGGACTGCCGTTGAGCGTCACGCGCGTGTCGTGAAAAATCGAAGCGGGCAATTCGAGCACATCGCCGACGCGCAGGCTCGTGACCTCGCGCAGATCGACTTCGAGCGCGTGCCACTCGGCGCGCACCGGGATCGTGATGCCGGCGTAGGCGGGATGCCATTCCGCTTTCTTCTCGGCGGAGGATACGGCGGTGTCCTTCTGGCGGCGCGCCTGCATTTTCTTCACGACCGGCTCGATCGTGTAATACGGCACGCCGAACTGAATCTGCTCGGAGCAGTCGCCGAAATTCGCCTCGAGCGTGAGGATGAGGACAATCGCGTCCTTCGGCGAAGTCTGGAGGAAACGGCCGTTGTTCTCGTGGCCGATGATGATCGGGTGAAGCTCCTGCTCGCTCTTCCATTGCGAGCACCATTCCTCGAGGACGATGTTGATCACGTCCTCGAGCAGCGCGATTTCGATCTCGGTGAGGTAGCGCTCGGCCTTGACGGAATGACCCCGGCCGCCGAGGAGACGATCGGCGATCGTCAGGGCGAGGCGCGGATTGATGTCGAGGATGCCGACGCCGACGAGCGGATCGACCTTGAACAGGCAGAGGTGCGTCGGGTTCGGCAGCGACTCGGTGAACTTGGCGTAGGTGGCGGTGGTGAGTTTCGCCATCTTCAGGCCGAGCTCCATGCGGAGGTAGAGCGAGAGCCGCGCGGAAAGATAGCGGATGAAATCCTCGTGCAGCAGGCGGAGTCGGCGCAGTTCGATTTCGGAGAGGAAAACGGGATTACGAAAATCGTAGGCCTCGACCTTGATGTTCGGCGACGCGCCGACGCGCGAGCCGTCCGGGCGGATGAGGAACTGCTTCGGCGGCGCGGCGGCCACCTCCTGCGCGAGCAGTTTGTCGATCTCCGATTGATCGAGCGTGCTGCCACCCATGTTGGGATCGTCGGCCATGGCGGGAATCGGGACTACTGACTGCGGACCACGGACCACGCGCGGCGGGCGCAAGCGAAGCGCACGCAGGTTTCGGTCTGTAGTCTTTGGTCCATGGTCTGTGGTCCTCTCTGCGAGATTACTGCACGACGAAGTCGGAGAAATAGACCTGTTCGGCGACTTTCTTGCCGAGGGCCTGGTTGTAGGCGGCGACGAGTTTTTCGCGCAGGACGTTCTTCGCGCCCGGCTCCTCGAGATCGGAGAGCGAGAGCGACGAGAGGACGTTAAGCGTGACGTCGGTGAGCCGCGGCTTGTTGGCCTCGAAGGTGGAGCGGATGCTCGAATCGGCGCCGGTGACCAGGAAGCTGGTCTTGAGGTAGCGCGTGCCCATGGTGCCGGCGAGATTCACAACGACGTTCTGGAACTCGTAATTCGGGGCGCCATCCTTGCCGTCCGTCCCGGGAGCGCCGCCGTGGGCGCCGCCTTCGCTGCCGTGCGCGGCGCCGGCGGAGGCGTCGGCGGTGACCGTGGCGGCGGCGAGTTTCTTCTGGAGCTGGGGAATCAGCACATACTGGCTGACGGCCCACGTGCTCACGGGCGCGAGCACGATGACGGCGAGCGCGGGCAGCCAGGCTTTGAAGCCGCCGCCGGACGCATTCGCGGCGGGCGCGGGTGCCGCTTTCTCGGCGGCCGGCGCGGCGCCGGCGGGCGCGGCGGCGCCAGGTGCGGTGGAAGGAGCGGCTTTGGCCATGGGAAGAGGGAGGAAGGTGAAGACTGCGCGCACGCGCGCAGCCCGAGTTGGGTTAACGCTTCAGGTTGACGATGTCCTCGAGCACGGAGTCGGAGACGGTGATCAGGCGCGATCCGGCCTGGAAGCTGCGCTGCGTGGTGATCAGTTCGGAGAACTGCTCGGTGAGGTCGACGTTGGACAACTCGAGCGTGCCGGCCTGAATCGTGCCGAGCCCGCTGGTGCCAGGCGCATTGCCGCCGCTGCTCAGCGTGGAGGTGCCGCCGATCGGGCCGGCGGCGGCGAAGCCGGAATACATGTTGTTGCCCTCCTTCATGAGCGCGGACGGATCGCTGAAATTCTGCAGCAGGATGCGGCCGGTGATGACGGAGGAGCCGTTGCCGTAGGTCTCGACGACGTTGCCGAGCTTATCGATGGAGAAGCTGGCGCGGTCGGACGGCGTGGCGGCGGCGGTCGCGGCGGTGGTGGCGGCGACGACGGCGGTGGTGGCGAGGGCGGCGGAGTTGCTGAGCGAGGTCTGCACGTTCGCCAGTTGCTCGGCGGGGGTGCCGGTGCCCTGCGCGGCCTGCGCAGTGGTGTAGGCGTCGGAGAGCGCATCGCTCTCGGCCTTCGCGAGGATCAGGGCGTCGCGGAGCGCTTGGTCGGCCGGATCGGCGTCGGAGGCGGTTTGCGCCGCGGTGGTGGCGGTGACGGCGGCGTCGCGCGCGGCTTGGATGGAGGTCAGCACGTCGGCGGCGGTGGCGGCGCCGGCGTTGCTGGTGACGAGCGCGTTGAGCGCGGTCGCCGCGCCGTCGGCGGCGTCGCGCGCGATCTCGGTGTCGTGGATCGCGGTGGCGTTGTTGGACGCCCATTCCGCGGTGATTTCGGCGGAGGTCTTCAGCCGGAGATTGCCGACCGAGCTGGGCGGCAGCGAAGCGGTGCCGCCGGTCGCGCCCTGCACGCGAAGGCCGTTGGCGGACACGAGGTAGCCCTGTTCGTCGATGCGGAAATTACCCGCGCGGGTGGCGAAGAGCTGGCCGTCGGCGGGATTGCGCACGACGAAATAACCGTTGCCGGAGATCGCGAGGTCGGTGCCGTTGCCCGTGCTCGAGAGCGAGCCCTGGGTGTAGTTGGCGGAGATGCCGGCGAGTTGGACGCCCGTGCCGACCTGCATCGCGGAGGTGCCGGTGGAGGAGGCGCGCAAGGTGTTGCTGAACGTGTCGGCGAAGCTGGCGGACGAACTCTTGTAGCCGGTCGTGTTGACGTTCGCGATGTTGTTGCCGATCACGTCGAGACCTTTGCTGAAAGTCTTCAACGCGCTGATGCCGGAAGTGAGGGTGCCGATGAGGGCCATGGTGGTGGTGTTCGGAGTTGAGGACTAGGCGCCGGCCGGGTTGACCGGTTGCGACGACGGTTGGACGGTGCCGGGCTCCACGAGGAGCACGGAGGAAAGGGGATACGTTTTGTCGCCGATGATCAGGCGAGGCGTGCCGTCGCTGATGTCGACGCCGCTGACATCGCCGGAGAGGACCTGGTCGTTGCCATTGTCGAAGGTGACGAGGCGGCCGATGTAGCTGTTGGCCGTGGCGATGTCCTGCTGCGTGCGCATCTGCGCCATCTGATCGACGAGCGAGCTGGACTGATCGAGCGCGGTGAACTGCGCCATCTGCGCGATGAACGCGGTGTCTTCCATCGGCTTCATCGGGTCCTGCGATTTGAACTGGACGGCGAGGAGCTTGAGGAAGTCCTCCTGGCCGAGCTGGGTTTTCTTTTTCGTGACCAGCGGAAGCTCCGATTCGTCGGAGGCGGCCGTGGTTCGGTAGGTGGGGCCGACGGGTGAGACGCTCATGGTAAATCAGGCAAAGGTGTGCAGTCGGGTGGAGGTGGAGACCGCGGCGGCGCGGGCGGCGGGCGCCGGCGCGGCGGCGAGGGGCGACTTGATCCGCGGCGCGACGTTGAGCGCGGCGAGGTCTTCGGACATCTGCCGATCCTGGCGCGGATGCGAACCGCGTTGATCGGCGGAGCCGTCGCCGTGTTGCGCATTTCCCTGGGAGGCCGACGTGAACACGGGATCGGCGAAGCGGGCGGAGCGCTCGCTCCCCTGCCCGCCCGCGACCGTCTGCCATTCCTGCGCGAGCGCGGCGCGCAACTCCGGCGAATCGGTGCGGAAAGTCGTATGCACGCCGTCTCCGCGCAGTTCCACGCGGACGCCGAGATCGACGCCGGACACGGAAAACTGCAGCATCACCGCCCGCTTGTCGCCGGTGGCGAACTGCTCGGCGACTGCCAGCGCGGATTCCACGGAACGCCGCGCGGCCTGCACCAACGTCGGCACCGCCTGCTCGGTTTCCGTAAACAGCGTTTCGAACGTCCCGGACACCGGCGACACGCGCTCGAGCTCGACCGTCGAGGACGAAGAAGCGGCGGATGTGGCGGTGGCGGGCATGAAGGCCTCGGTTTTAGCAGCGTTGATGCCAAAGGCCGGTGAGTGTCCCGTAACTTCTTTTACAACAAAGTTTAGGGATTTTTTTTCTGCGTCGGAATTGTCCGGCGAAGGTTCGCCCCCCGGATTGTCGCCAGGGACGGCAAATTTTTCCGTGCCGCGGTTGACGCGCAAAGTCGTGGGCAACTCCACGGTTGCGGCGGGCGCAGCGACTGCATCGTGTGCCGCGTAAGTCCGCGGATCGGGCCGTCCGCGTTCGGCGCGCGGCATCGCCGGAGACGGAAGCGTTTCGGAGGCGAGCGCGGTCATCGCCGCGTCGTCGGAAGGCGACGCTGCCTCCGCGGTCGAGCCGACCGCTTCGGCGTGAGGCGATGCGGCTTGCGCGATCATGGCTCGCGCGTCCGAGACGGCGGCGGACATGACGCGATCGGCACGGGCGAACGCGAAAGGATTGCCGCGCGCGATGGCGGCGTCCGCAGCGGAGGCAGCCGCGCGCGCGCGTGTTTTTTCCGGAGCAGCGTCGGCAACGGGCGCGGACGGCGTGACGCCGGCACGCTCCGCGGCGAGGGCCGCGTCGCCGGCTTGGGCGGCTTGCGCGCCCGCTGCGTCGATGGCATCGGGCGAAGCCGCGACCGCGGGAGACGCACGTAATACGCGTTCGGATACAAAGACGCGCGGACGTTCGGCGGCGGCGACGCCCGTCTCTTCGCCCGCGAGACGTGTGCGTCGCACGCGATCGCCGGTCACGGCTTCCTGCGATCCGGCGTTCGCGCCCTCGACCGCTTCGCCGAAGCCGGCCACGGTGGTCCCCTCCGCCGGCGTCGAAGGATCGACCGGCACCGCCGGCTCCGCGCCGAGCAATTCGGGCGAGACGATGGCGATCGGTGCCGCGGGCGGCGGGAATCCGTTGGCGGCGAGCCACGCGGCGATCGCCTCCTGCTCGCGGCCGCTCGCCGGGGCCGGTTCGCCGCCGGTCGAAGGACCAAACAACGGGGGGGCCGGCGGCAGGGCGACGGTTTCGCCGGCGGCCTGGCGCTCGGACGAAAGCAGCGAGCTGAAGGCCGGCGTATCGCTATCGCCGGCAGCGCCGAGGCCGGACGGCAGGTTGGCGGCCGGGACGGCGGCCAGAGCGGGATCGAGTGGAAACGTGGACGTGGAGAGTTGCATGCATGATCGAACCCTCCGTGGTGGGAAATCGCGCCGATCCGTGGCGCGAGGATTGAAACGTTTAAGATGGGTTGGCGGTGCCGGATTTCATCAGGCGAAGTTTCTCGGAAAGAATCGCGGCGCGGCGGGAGAGCGGCGTGCCATCGGTGCCGCTGGTCTTGCTCATCTCCTCGAAGATGGGACCGACCGTGTCGGGCTTCATGAGGAAGAGGATTTTGACGGCGGTGACGTCGTCCATCTCGCGCAGGATCGCGACGGCGGCGCGCGGGGTCAGGTTCGCGTAGGTCTGGGAAAGCGAGCGGATGTTCTTCGCCTCGTCGGCGCGGATGGCGACGACCTTCTCGGCGATTTCCTTGCGCAGGCCCTCGATCTCGCTGCGCATGGCGGCGAGTTCCGCGCGTTCGGCGGCGAGGCGTTCCTCACCCTGCTGGAGCAGGTCGGCCTGTTTCCCGAGGCGCGCGCGCTCCTCCTTCAATTCGTTGGAAAGATTCTCGATCTCGATCGTCCAGAAATCCCAGCCCTTCTCCTTTTTCGGGGCGGCAGCGGCGGCCTTGGCGCGGGCTTCGACGACCTGCAGGACCATCGGCTGGGCGGCGCGCCAGAAGGTAAAGACGCCGAGGGCGACGGCAAAAAGGAGCGCGGCCGCGGCCGTGACGAAGGGATTGCGCAGCATGGTCATGACGCGAAGGAAAACGGTTTGACGCGACGCCGGCTCGCGAAGTCGTCGAACCCGGCCTGCTCCTCGCGATCGCATTCGCGGCGGTGCGTGGTGCGCGCCTTGGTTTCGAGGCGCTCGACGATTTCAACCTTGCGGTGGGCTTCGAGGTAGTCGCTGCGGCGCGCCTGCATCTCGTCGCGCGCGGCGATCACGCGGCGCTCGGTTTCGCCCTCGGCAGCGCATTCGCGGCGGTAGTCGGACAGCAGCAACGCGGCCTCCGCTGCGCGGAAGCTGCTCTTGCGGCCGGAGAACAGCGCGGCTTCGAGGGCACGCATGCGGACGCGGGTGCGCGCGAGTTCCTCCTCGGCCTGGACATACCGGTGCACGGCGGCCGCGAACGCTTCGCGGGCGCGGGCTTCCTGATGGGCGCGCAGCACGGCCACCGGGCGAAGGGGAAAACGGAAGCGCTTCATGCGAGGATTTGTTTGAGATTGAGAAAGCTCTGCGCTCTCGGGGTGTGCTCCTGCACCGACTGGCGCAGGAAGTTCTTCAACGGCTCGTGCAGCGCGATCGCGCGATCGAGCGCGCCGTTCGATCCCTTTTGATACGCGCCGATAGACACGAGGTCCTCGTTTTTTCGATACAGCGCGAGCTGCTCGCGCGCGCGGCCGGCGAGCGCCACCTCGTCGGGCGTGCAGACCTCGCGCGTCAGACGGCTCACGCTCTCGAGCACGTCGATCGCCGGGTAATGGTTGAAATGCGCGAGCTGGCGCGAGAGCACGATGTGGCCGTCGAGGATACCGCGCACCGCGTCGGCCACGGGCTCGTTCATGTCGTCGCCTTCGACCAGCACGGTGTAGAGCGCGGTGATCGCGCCCTGCTCGCCCGCGCCGGCGCGCTCGAGCAGCCGCGGCAGCATGGCAAAAACGGACGGCGTGTAGCCGCGCGTCGCCGGGGGCTCGCCGATGGCTAGGCCGATCTCGCGTTGCGCCATCGCAAAACGCGTCACCGAGTCCATCATCAACAGGACGTTCTTGCCCTGGTCGCGCCAGGCCTCGGCGATCGCCGTCGCGGTGAACGCGGCGCGCAGGCGCAGCGGCGCCGGCGTGTCGGACGTCGCCACGACCACGATCGAGCGCTTCATGCCCTCGGGGCCGAGATCCTTTTCGATGAATTCGCGCACTTCGCGACCGCGCTCGCCGACGAGCGCGACGACGACCACGTCGGCTTCGGAGCCGCGCGCGATCATGCCCATCAGCGTGGATTTGCCGACGCCGGAGCCGGCGAAGAGGCCGAGGCGCTGGCCGCGGCCGAAAGGCGTAAACGCGTCGAGGGCGCGCACGCCGGTCTGAAAGGCATCGTGAATCCGCTGGCGGCGCAACGGGTGCGGCGGCGTGGCGTTCTGGCCGAGCGCGCGATCGACCGGCATCAGGCCGAGGCCATCGAATGGACGCCCGAGCGCATCGATCACGCGGCCGAGCATCTCCGGGCCGGGCCGCGGCAGCGCGGGCCGTTCCGACGCGGCGACTTCGCAGCCGACATGCAGGCCCGCCGCATCGCCGAGCGGCATGAGCAGCACGCGATGTTCGCGGAAGCCGACGACTTCCGCGCGCACGCTGAACTC
>JAEYYL010000146.1 GCA_023430825.1 Verrucomicrobiota bacterium
TCGCCCTGCTCCAGGGCGATCACCGCATCGCCGGCACCGCCATGGGCATCGACGACGAGGGCTCGCTGCTCATCCGCAGCGCCACCGGCCGGCTCCAGCGTTTCCACGCCGGCGACGTCACGATCGAGAAGACCCCGTAGCCGCCGGCGCGCCGCGCGCGTCCCAACATTCGTGTTTATTCCCGTCCGTCGCTGATTCACGCTGCGCCCAATGTCCGAAACGCCCGCCATCGAAGTCTCCCACCTCGTGAAAACCTACGCGGGCGTGGCGGCGGTCAGCGACATCACCTTCTCCGTCGCCCGCGGCGAAATCCTCGGCTTCCTCGGCCCCAACGGCGCCGGCAAGTCCACCACGATGCGCATCCTCACCGGTTACCTGCCGGCCACCTCCGGCAGCGTCAGCGTCTGCGGCATTCCCGTCGCATCCGATCCCGCCGAAGCCAAGCGCCGCATCGGCTACATGCCGGAAAACAATCCCCTGCCCGAGGACATGCGCGTGTCCGAATATCTGTATTTCCGTGGACGCCTGAAGGAAATCTCGCGCCGCAAACTCGGCCCGCGCATCGACGAGGTCCTCGAGATCTGCGACCTGAAACGCGTTCGCCATAAAATCATCGGCAAGCTCTCGAAAGGTTTCCGCCAGCGCGTCGGCATCGCCGAAGCCATCCTCGCCGAGCCGCCCGTCATCATCATGGACGAGCCCACCATCGGCCTCGATCCGCACCAGATTCTCATCGTCCGCGATCTCATCGCCAGCCTCCGCGGCCGCATGACCGTCATCATCTCGTCCCACATCCTCCCCGAGATCGAGATGACCTGCGACCGCGTGCTCATCATCAACCAGGGCCGCGTCGTCGCCGAGGGCACGCCCGCCGATCTGCGCCGCGAGATCCTCGGCCACTCCAGCTACGAGCTCGAGATCGGCGGCGAGATCGCCGCGCTCCCCGCGATCCTCGCCACCGTGGAGCCGACGCTGCGCATCACCGCCGAATCCGAACCCGACGCCGCCGGTTTCCGCCGGCTCACGCTCACCAGCGACCGCGACGACGAACTCGGCGAACCGCTCCTGCGCGCCCTCGCCGACGCCCGCGTGCGGCTGCGCAGCCTCAGCCGCGCCGACTCCACGCTCGAGGACGTTTTCCTCGCCGCCACCCGCCGCAGCTGGGACGTCCGCTCCGACGACCTCCGCAAAAAATGAGCGCTCAGCCCCGCTCTCTTTTTCTGTCATCGCGAGGAGCGCAGCGACGTGGCGATCCATCACTTTTCCGCGTCCACCCATTCGGCATGCGCATCCCTTCGTCGGCCGTCCCCGCATGAAACATTTCCTCACGCTGCTCAGTCACGAAGTCCGGATGCTCCTCGTGAGCCCGAGCACCTACATCGTCGCGATGTCCTTCCTCGCGTTCATGGGCTTCGTCTTCACCGGCATTCTCGAAAGCTACAGCAAGTCCCCGCAGGAACTCTCACCCGCGAACGTCTTCTTCCAGTTCTTCTGGTTCCCCGTCCTCTTCATGGTGCCGCTCCTCACGATGAAGTGCCTCGCCGAGGAACGCCGCCTCGGCACGATCGAAACGCTGCTCACCACCCCCGTCACCACCACCGAGGTCGTGCTCGGCAAATACACCGCCGCTTACCTGCTCTACCTGACGTTCTGGGGCGCCACCGCCGGCTTCTTCTACATCCTGCACCAATTCGTCGGCGACACGCGCTTCATCGACCTCGGCCCGCTCGTCGGCGGCTACATCTTCATCGCCGTATCCGGGCTCTTCTTCGTCGCCATCGGTGTCTTCGCCAGCTCGCTCTCCCGCAACCAGGCCGTCGCCGGCGTCATCTGCTTCGTCCTGCTCGTCGCCGTCATCGCCGGCACCAACTTCCTCGCCGACAGCTCGTGGCTCAACCGCGACCTCCTCGTGCCCGTCCGCGAAGCCGCCGACTACATGCGCGTCATCGCCCACCGCGACGACTTCACCCGCGGCGTCGTCGATACGCGCCAGCTGCTCTACTACCTCAGCGGCACCGTCCTCGCCCTCATCTTCAGCATCCTCGGCGTCGAGGCGAAGCTGCTGCACTCGTGAATATTTTCCCGCGAATCACGCGAATCCCGCCCATGCCCGCAGTCGTTTCTCCACTTTCATCTCCTTCCGTTATTCGCGGCCATTCGCGTAATTCGCGGGAGGCCGTCTGAGCCATGCCCTCCGCCCACAGCTTCCGCACCGCCCGCTGGGTCCGCACGCTCAACCTCGTGCTCCAGGCGATGCTGTTCCTCTCGCTGTTCGGCGGACTCAACTACCTCGCGCGCAATTACGCCTGGCGCTTCGACCTCACCCAGCAGCGCCGCTTCTCCCTCTCCCCCGAAACCCTCTCCTACCTTCAGACGCTCCAGCGCCCCGTCCGCATCGTCGTCACCCTGACCGAGGACTCCGACGATCCCGACATCGCCCAGGCCTTCCGCGACATGCGCGGCCTCCTCCGCGAATACGCCTACGCCAGCGAACGCGATCCCGTCCGCCGGATCGCGGTCGAATACCTCGACGTCTATCAGCGGCGCCGCGAGGCCGACCAGCTCGGCATCACCGAGGCCAACCGCATCGTCCTGCTCTCCGGCGACGAACGCCGCGTCGTCTCGCTCGCCGAAATCTACCGCGTCGAAAACGGCGACAAGAAAGTCGCCTTCCAGGGCGAGCAGGCCATCACCTCGGCGCTGCTCGACGTCTCCAACCCCGAGCCGAAAAAGATCTATTTCCTCGCCGGCCACGGCGAACTCAGCCCCGACGACGTCGATCCCGCCCGCGGCCTCTCGCTCCTGCGCGAGATGCTCCGCCAGC
>JAEYYL010000151.1 GCA_023430825.1 Verrucomicrobiota bacterium
TCATCAACCTGCTCGATACCCTGAACGCCTGCGCCAACTCCTCCTCTTGAGGAACCGCCGGATGCGTGAACCGCATGTCCGGTGGTGTGAGAGCCAGGGGAGGGCAACCTCCCTGGCTACTCGATCATGGCAGCGTCATCATGGCAGCAAACGACCGTTCCGGTGAGCCACGGCTCGGCGGGGACGCCTCGCCCTGCCAGGTTTCAGAGGGGGAAGCGGAGGGGCCGGCGAAAGCGGTCGCGGAAAACGTAAAAGAGCGAGAGAGCGGTGGCGGCGAAGGCGACGGAGTGCGGCGCCGGATTGTCCGCCGGAGTTTGCGATCACGCCGGCGAAGATCATCCCGGAGACGGGGATGAGGATCGCGATGGTCCATGGCTCCAGATTGAAGACGGCGAAGATTTCGGCGAAGGAGTCGAGTTGCATGATGGATGATGGGTTCGAAGGTGAGTGTCGGCGGCGGGGCGTTTGGATTCACGAACACCAAAAAAATTGCCGCGGGGTGGGGGCTAGTGCCAAGTAAGCGAATGTCCGAACTGCCGCCGACGGAAAAAGAGGAGAAAGCGCCGCCGCCCAAAATCGATCGCTCGGCGTGGCCGAAGCCTTGGGCGCAGCTGAAATATTTCACGTTTCAGCCGGCGATTTTTCCGCGGCTGCTCGGGCAGGTGTCGTCGGACGCGCGGCCGGGCGATTTCGTCAACGTTTACGACAAGAACGGCCATCTCACCGGCGGCGGGCTGTTCAACCCGCGCGCGAAGATTCCGCTGCGCGTCGTGGTGCATTCGGCGGAGCCGGTGACGGAGGCGTATTTCGAGGGCGCGATCCGGCGGGCGGTGGCGCTGCGGCGCGAGCTGTTCAAGCTCGATGAGAGCACGGATGCGTATCGGTTGATCAACTCCGATGGCGACGGCTTGAGCGGGCTGACCATCGACCGCTATGGGGAGACGCTGTTGTGCGAAGTGTATTCGCTGGGGATTGCGCAGCGGCTGCCGCAGTGGCTGCCGTTGTTGCACGAGCTCGCGGGCACGAAGTTCGCGCGGGTGCACGTCGATCACGATCTCGGGAGTCTCGAGGGGATCAAGCCGTCGACGTTCAAGGAGACGAACGCGGCCGCGCCGAATCGCGTGAAAATTCGCGAGCACGGGGTGCGCTACGAGGTGGATTTCACCGAGGGACACAAGACGGGTTTCTTTTGCGATCAGCGCGACAACCGTCGGGCGATTGCGCGGTTCACGAAGGATGCGCGCGTGCTCGACCTCTGCTGTTACACGGGCGGTTTTTCGTTGAACGCGAAAGTGGCGGGCGGCGCGGCGGAGGTGACGAGCGTCGATCTCGACGAGGCGGCGATCGCGCAGGCGAAACGCAACGCCAACCTGAACCAGGCGCGGCTGAAGTTCGTGCACGCGGATGCTTTTGCGTATGCGCGGCAGATGCAGCAGAACGGGGAGAAGTGGGACGTGGTCGTGCTCGATCCGCCGAAGTTCATTTTCACGCGCGACGATCACGGCAACTGGGAAGGCCGGCAGAAATACGAGGATCTCAACCTGCTCGCGATCTCGCTGGTGAAGCCGGGCGGCGTGTTCGTGACCTGCTCGTGTTCCGGCCTGTTGAGCCTCGAGGATTTCGAGGCGCACGTGATCAAGGCGGCGCACCGGCAGAACCGGCGGTTGCAGTTTTTCGATCGCACGGGTCCGGGGCCGGATCACCCGGTTTACTCGAATTGCCTGGAGAGCCGTTATCTCAAGTTGCTCTGGGCGCGGGTGGTGTAGCCGCCGCGTTGCGGCGGAAGCTCCAAGCGCCAAGGACTAAGCTCCAAATACTGACGTGGTCGGTCGTCTTCGGTGAGATTCGCGGTGGACAATGAACGCGCGGCGCGAACCATGGCGCGCGCATGGACACATTGACCCGACTGTTCCAACAGAACAAAGCCTGGGCCGAAGCGATTCACGCGAAGGACCCGACGTTTTTCGAAACGCTTTCCCGGCAGCAGAGTCCGGAGTATCTTTGGATCGGCTGTTCCGACAGCCGCGTGCCGGCGAACGAAATTCTCGGGCTGTTGCCCGGCGAGGTGTTCGTTCATCGCAACATTGCGAACGTGGTGGTGCACACCGATCTGAACTGCCTCAGTGTGCTGCAGTTCGCCGTGGATGTGTTGAAGGTGAAACACGTGATGGTGGTCGGACACTACGGCTGCGGCGGCGTGCGGGCGGCGCTGCGCTGCGAACGCGTGGGGCTGGCGGACAACTGGCTGCGTCACGTGAAGGATGTGCGCGTCAAACACGACCGGTGCTTGTGCGCCTTGCCTGACGAGACGACACGGAGCGCGCGGCTGTGCGAATTCAACGTGATCGAGCAGGTGCACAATTTGAGCGAGACCACCATCGTGCGCGACGCGTGGGAACGCGGGCAGCCGGTGGCGGTGCACGGCTGGATTTACGGTCTGCGCGACGGTTTGCTGCGCGATCTGAATTGCTCGGCGGACAGCGTCGATTCGGCGGAGAAAAGTTATGTGGACGCAGTCGCGGCGCTGACGTGAGGCGTGCGATCGCGGTGAGTGGAGAGAGGCGCTGAAGGTAGGAGCCTGCTGGCAGGCGATGGCGTGCATCGAGCGCGGGCGACGCGTTATTATCGCCTGCAAGCAGGCTCCTACCTTCGATCCGGGAGAAACTTCAGCGCAGGTTCTCGATGATCAGCGAGTGCCAGCCGGTGCGGTAGGTTTCGAAGCCCGGCGATTGCGCGTGCGCGACGAGCGAGCGGCCGACGCCGAGCCCGGCGACGATCGTGCCCTTCTTTTGGGCGAAGAGTGCGCTGCGTTCGGGAAATTCGATTTTCTCCTGGAGAATCTGGTCGCGCGAGTCGGCGAGGACGTTGCCTTCGCGGTCGACGATGCAGGTGCGCGTGACGGGTTTCTTGGCTTCCTCGATCGGGGTCTCGTGCACGATTTTTTGCGCGAGGCCGTCCCAGTTGAACACGATGCCGAGCACGCCGAGCGGTTCGGCGCGGGCGTCGCCGCCGCGGCAGACTTTGCAGGAATAGATGAGCACGCGTTTCCCGCCGACGAGCGGCGAGGCGTGAACGGATTGGAAGCCGAATTCGTCGCCGCTCGCGGTGGCGAGTGCGGACTGGAACCACGGCGCTTTCGCGTGCTGGGTGCCGGGCGAGGCGTAGGTGCCGGCGCGGCCGTTGGCGACGATGACGCCGTGGCGGTCGGCGAGCACGATGTCGAAGTAAACGGTGTAGGCTTTCAGGATGACGCCGAGACGTTCGGAAGCATGACGTGCGGCTTCGTCGCTGGGGTGTTCGAGGGCGTCGACCATCGCGGTGTCGGTCGCCCACCAGCGGCAGTCGCAGGACCGCTCGTAGAGATTGCGGTCGATGAGATCGATGTTGGTGAGCGCGAGATCGCAGAGGCGGGTGCCGCGGACATCGGTGGCGAGACGGCGGCTGATCTCGGCGAGCTCAAGGACGAGGCCTTCGGATTGCTGCTCGAGTTTTTCCGCGGCGCGTTGCGTGCGGTCAGAAAATGTCGCCATCTCCTGGGCGACGACGGCGAACGCGCGACCTTCCTCGCCGGCGCGGGAGGCTTCGATCTGCGCGTTGATCGCCAGGACGCGCGCCTGCAGATTGATGTCGGCAATCTCCTTGATCGACCCGCGGATGCGGGCGAGGAGGGTGGCGGTCAGTTCGCTGATGCGTTCGGGTGTGGCGGTGACAGCGGCGGCGGGGGCCGCGGGATCGGGCGGCATAAGGGCGGGGGATGCCGTAATAGAGCAGCAACCATGCTCATCGGCGATCGCGCCGTGAAAAGGGGGCGTTCAGGCACGAAAAAACCCGCGGAGTGAATCCGCGGGTCAAGTGTTCGCGAGCGCGACCGGATGTCAGACGCGGCCGAGGTAGGTGCCGTCGGCGGTGCTGATCTTGATGATCTCGCCTTCCTTGATGAAGAGCGGGACCTGGACGACGAGGCCGGTTTCCAGCTTGGCGGGCTTTTGCACGTTGCTGGCGGTGTCGCCCTTGATGCCGTCGGCGGACTCGACGACCTTGAGCGCGACGGTCGAAGGAAGGTCGATGGAGAGAGGACGTTCATCGACGAAGAGCACGTCGACTTTGCCGCCGGCGGTCAGGTAGCTGACGGTTTCGCCGAGGGTTTGCGCGCTGAGCTCGATCTGCTCGAAGGTCTCCGGGTCCATGAACGCGTAGCTGTCGCGATCGGCGTAGCTGAACTCGAGCGTCTTCTTCTCGGTGGGGAGCACTTCGATCGTGTCGGTCGACGCGAAGCGCTGGTCGAGGGCTTTCCCGTAGCGGAGATTGCGCATCTTGATTTGCACGAAGGCACGCAGGTTGCCCGGCGTGCGGTGCTGCGTTTCCATGACGAGGTGCGGCTCGCCGTTGAACTTGATGACTTGGCCTCTGCGGATGTCGTTGGCTGCGGGCATGACGATGAAGGGTTCGAGGGATGGAAAGGGTCGAGAGTGAGGAAACGCCTTTGGCGGTGTCAAGGCCGGGGCCGGGCAGCCTTGCGTGGTGCATGTCGCGGGGCGACATCGCGCTTGCGCTTCGCCGGGCGCGCTTCCGAAACTGTCGCTTACGCATATGAAGCAACGCACATTGGCGCGCGAAGTCTCGATCAAGGGTAGCGCGCTGCACACCGGAGAGGCCGTCACGCTGACCTTGAAACCCGCGCCCATCGACCATGGCGTGGTGTTCAAGCGCATCGATTTGCACGGTGCGCCGGAACTCAAGCCGCGCGTCGACCAGATCACGGATCTGGTGCGCGCGACCACGATCCAGGTGGGTCATGCGAAGATCCACACGGTGGAGCATGTGCTGAGCGCGTTGCACGGTTGCGGCGTGGACAACGTGCTGGTGGAGATGGACGCCTCGGAGCCGCCGATCATGGACGGCTCGGCGCGACCGTTCGTTAACCTGATTCTGCAAGGCGAGCCGGTGGAGCAGGAGAAGGACCGGGAGTATTTCGAACTCGATTCGGCGGTGTCGGTCACGCGGGGCAACTCGTCGATCATCGCGCTGCCGAGCGACACGCTGAAGATCTCGTGCACGTCGGCCGACGATCGCGGGATTCACACGCAGCACCTGTCGCTGACGATCGACCCGGATATCTACATGACGCAGATCGCGGCCGCGCGGACGTTCACGATTTACGAGGACATCGAGGAGTTGTTGAAGCTGGGCAAGATCAAGGGCGGCTCGCTCGATTGCGCGGTGGTGATCCGCGGCGACAAGATCATCTCCAAGGAGCCGCTACGGTTCAAAGACGAGTTCGTGCGTCACAAGATTCTGGATATCATCGGCGACATCCTGCTGCTCGGGATGCCGTTGAAGGCGCACATCGTGGCGACGCGGCCGGGCCATGCGATCAACGCCGAGCTGACGAAGGCGCTGTTTGAGAAACTGCAGGAGCGGAAGAAAACCGGCGGAAAAAAGAAAGCACCCGCGCAGCCGAAAGCGCTCCAGCCGCACGAGACCTCGCTCGATATCAAACGGATCATCGAGACGATTCCGCACCGTTATCCGTTCCTGATGATCGACCGCATCATCGAGTTCATCGGCGACAGCGAACTCGTCGCGATCAAGAACGTGACGATCAACGAGCCGTATTTCCAGGGGCATTACCCCGGCGAGCCGGTGATGCCGGGCGTGTTGCAGGTGGAGTCGATGGCGCAGGCGTCGGGCGTGTTGCTGCTGCGACACGGCAGTATCGACGGCAAGACGCCCTACCTGATGAGCGTGGACAAGGTGAAGTTCCGCCGTCCGGTGAAGCCGGGCGATCAACTGGTGATCAACGCGAAGATCACGAAGATGCGAGGCAACAAGCTCGCCGTCGCCGAGGCGACGTGCACGGTCGGCGGCAATGTCGTGTCATCCGCCGAGCTGATGTTCGCGGTGGTGGAGAACGGCGCCGAAGCGGGCGCCTGATCGCACGCACATGGCCACGAAAATTCATGGCACAGCCATCATCGAGCCCGGCGCGCAGCTGGGCGACGGCGTCGAAGTGGGGGCGTATGCGTTTGTCGGCGCGGGCGTGACGCTCGGCGCGGGCACGCGGCTGCATCATCACGCGACGGTGGAGGGCAACACGGTCGTCGGCGCGGCGTGCGAAGTGTTTCCTTACGCCTGCCTCGGCGGGAAGACGCAGGATTTGAAATACAAGGGTGGCAATCCGGGCGTGCGGATCGGCGACCGGAATGTGTTTCGCGAATACGTGAGCGTGCATGCGGCGACGTTCGACGGCGAATTCACCACGATCGGCTCGGACAACACGATTCTGGCCTACAGCCACGTGGCGCACGACTGCGTTCTGGGGAGCCGGATCATCATGAGCAACTACGCGGGGCTCGCGGGCCACGTCGTCGTGGAGGATCACGTGTTGATCGGCGCGTATGGCGGCGTGCACCAGTTCTGCCGGATCGGCGCGCACGCGATGTTGTCGGCGTGCTCGAAACTCGTGCACGACCTGCCGCCGTTTTTCATCGCGGACGGTGCCCCGGCGACGGTGCGGACCTTCAACAAGGTCGGGCTGGAGCGTTTCGGTTTCTCGGCGGAGCAGCTCGAGCGCGTGAAGCAGATTTTCAAGGTGCTGTATCGCGAGGGGCTCAACCGCACGCAGGCGTCGGAAAAACTCGTCGCGCACCCGCAGGCGTCGTCGGCGGAGTTCCAGCGCGTGCTGGAGTTCGCGAAGACCAGCACGCGGGGATTTGCGCCGGGGGTGTGAGGTCGCGGAGATGAGCGACGAACGCGAGCCGCGGAGGGAACACGATGTGCGGTGGAACCCGACGTCCCCGTCGGGTTGGGTCGAGCAAACGCGACGTTCGCTCAAATCAGCCCGACGGGACGTCGGGCTCCATCTGCTGCGTTACTTCTTTTTGTAAACCGTCGCGGGATCGAAGAGGCGCTCGGCGGTGAACTGGAGTTTCATCGCGGCGTCGTCGAGGTCGGCGAGCTTCCGATAAAAGCAGGACTTGTATCCGTTGTGGCAGGACGCGTTGGCGGCGCCGGTCTGCTCCACCTTGATCAGCAGGACGTCCTGGTCGCAGTCGGTGCGGAGTTCGCGCACGTGCTGGACGTTGCCGGATTCCTCGCCTTTTACCCAGAGCTTGTTGCGCGAGCGGCTCCAATACGTGGCCTTTTTCGTTTTCAGGGTGTGCGCGAGCGACTCGGCGTTCATGAAGGCGAACATCAGCACCTCGCCCGAGTGCACGTCCTGGGTGATGCAGGGGATCAGGCCGTCGGCGCCGAATTTCGGCTGCAGCGTGGTGCCGAGTTCGATCTCGGCGGTGGTGGTGCGGGCGGGGAAGACGTAGGTGCTCATGAAACGTGGGCGGACAGGAATGGCGGCGGCGGTCGACGGTTTCAATCCCCGGCTGCGGACAATGGGGGGCAGGGTTGGCGGCCGACTGTGCTGGCGAGCCTCAGGCGCCGCCGAGTTTGCGCAGGTAGTCGAAGCTGTAGAGGCCGGTGCGGTGGCCGTCGCTGAAATCGAACCGCAGCGCGTAATTTCCGACCTGTTCCCAGCCGAGGACGCGCACGCCGGGAAATTTTTTCGGAGCGTGGCCGCCATACTGGTTGCCCAGAATGTCCCGCTCGCCCTGCGTCTCGGCGCTGGGCGAGGCGGCGCGGAGTTGCTCGAAATCGAAATAGCTTTCGGTGCCGTCGTCCCAGGCGATGGCGACCTCCTGGCCGATGAGCTGGATGTTGGTCGGGCGGTTCATGAAGCGGAGATTACTAGGTTTGGGGCGGGCGTGAAGGACAGCAAATTGTCGGGCGGTCGCGTTGCGAATGGCCGGTTTGGCTGTCAGTTGCGCGAGCATGAGCGCCGAACAACAACGCAAGCTGCCTCGCATCGTGGTGGTGGGCGCCGGTTTTGCCGGTCTCACGTTTGCCCGGAAATTCCCGAGCGATCTCGCGCGGATCACGGTGATCGACCGGCAGAATCACCATCTTTTCCAACCGCTGCTGTATCAGGTGGCGACGGCGGGGTTGTCCGCGGTGGACATCGCGCAGCCAATCCGGGCGATCTTGCGCAAGAAGCCGAATCTCGAGGTGCTGATGGCGGAGGTGCGGTCGATCGATCTCGCGGCGCGAACGGTGCGGTATCACAGCGGGGTGGGGACTTATGAAATCGACGAGGAAATCGGCTACGATTACCTGGTGCTGGCCGTCGGCGGGACGACGAGCTATTTCGGCAACGACGACTGGGCGCAGTTCGCGCCGGGGCTCAAATCGCTCGATGACGCGGTGTCGATCCGCCGGCAGATCCTTCTGGCCTTCGAGCGTGCCGAGGTGGAACCGGACGAGCAACGGCGGCGCGAGTTGCTGACGATTCTGGTGGTCGGCGGCGGGCCGACGGGGGTGGAACTGGCGGGGACATTTGCCGAGCTTGCGCGGATGGTGCTGGTGGAGGATTTCGACCGGATCGATCCGACCCGGGCGCATGTGATTTTGATCGAGGGCGGCGATCGCGTGCTGGGGTCGTTTCCGCCGGATTTATCGGCGAGTGCGCGGCGCCAGTTGGAAGGGCTCGGGGTCGATGTGCGGACGCAGACCCGCGTGCAGTCGATCCGGGCCGGTGAGGTGGTATTGTCGGATGGCGAGACGATCCGCGCGGCGAACATCATCTGGGGGGCGGGAGTGGGTGGCTCTCCGTTGGCGAAACAGCTCGGCGTGGAAACGGACCGGGCCGGTCGCATCAAGGTGGGACCGGATCTGAGTCTGCCCGGTCATGGAGAAGTCTTCGCGCTGGGTGACATGGTGGCGCTGACCGACCGGAACGGGAAAACGGTGCCGGGCGTGTCGCCCGCGGCGATCCAGATGGGCGAGCATGCGGTGAAATTGATCGCGGCGGAATTGCGCGCCCGTCGGCGCTCGGCGGCAAAAGGGACGGCGATGACGGAGCGCGCGGCTTTCACGTATTGGGACAAGGGCTCGATGGCGACGATCGGGCGCTCGAAGGCGGTGGCGCAGATCGGCCGCTGGCATTTCAGCGGTTATCCGGCGTGGCTGGCCTGGCTCTTCGTGCACCTGGTGTTTCTCGTCGGACTGCGGAACAAGGTCTTCGTGTTCCTGCAGTGGGTGTATTCATATCTCACCTACAAGCGTGGCGCGCGGATCATCACGGGCGCGGCGGGCGGAGCGCCGGCGGGTTCGGCGTAGCGGCGGGGCATTTATCGCGCCGCGACGAGACGCGCGAACTCGACCTGGGCGCGGGCGAACTCCGTCTTGAGCGCGGAGAGCAGGGGGGAGACCTGGTCGAGCCCCTGTTTGGCAGACTGGTGTTCCAGCTGCTCGGCGACGGCGCGGACGGCCATCGCCCCGAGATTGGCGGAACTGCCTTTGATGCTGTGTGCGGCGCGGGTGAATTTCGGTTGGTCCGCGGACGCGAGACTCTGCTCGAGCTCGGCGATGCGCAGCGGCGTGTCCTCGAGATAAATGGTGACAATCTCGCGCAGGAACTCGTCGTTATCGTCGGGATTGAGCGTGCGGAGGTTCTCGATCGCCTGCGGGTCGATAACGGGATGGTCGGCCATGGGGTGATGTTCCGATGGCGGCGTGCGGTCGCAAATAGAATGTCGGCGTCAACGGTAAGGTATTCGCCCCACGAATCTAGGGCGTATCCGGCGGAGAACCGGAAGCTGATGCGGGCGACAACACGGAGACATCACAAGATAGTAATATGTTGATATTTCACTTGCATGTCGCTGGCGGGGTGGTTTTCTCGGCGCTCACCCTATGGCCAATTCATTTGTTTTTTCCTCCGAGTCCGTCGGCGAAGGACATCCGGACAAGGTTGCGGATTTGATTTCCGACAGCGTGCTCGACGCTTGTCTCGCGCAGGATCGCACCAGCCGCGTGGCGTGCGAGACGATGGTGAAGTCGAACATGGTGATTCTCGCCGGCGAGATCACGACCAGCGCCAAGCTGAATTACGAGGCGATCGTGCGCGCGGCCATTCGCGACATCGGCTACGTGAACAACGACGACGTGTTTCACGCCGATTCCGTTTTTATCAACAACTACCTCACGCGCCAGTCGCCCGACATCGCGCAGGGCGTCGACGCCAAGAAAGCCAAGGGCAAAAAGACCGCGGAGCAGGGCGCCGGTGACCAGGGCATCATGTTCGGTTACGCGTGCAGCGAGACGCCGGAGCTCATGCCGACGCCGATCATTTTCGCGCATCGGCTCGGTCGTGAGCTGACGAAGGTCCGCAAGAGCGGCGCCGTGAAGTGGCTCCGCCCGGATGCGAAGTCGCAGGTTTCGATCCGCTACGAAAACGACAAGCCTGTCGAGGTGGTGAACGTGGTCATCTCCACCCAGCACACCGAGGACGTGCAGCACGCGCAGATCGAAAAGTATCTCATCGAAAACGTGATCAAGAAGGTGATCCCGGCGGCGATGCTGACGAAGAAGACCGAATACCTGATCAACCCGACGGGTCGGTTTGTCGTCGGCGGGCCGCAGGGCGATTCCGGCCTGACCGGCCGCAAGATCATTGTGGATACGTATGGCGGCTGGGGCCGCCACGGCGGTGGCGCATTCTCGGGCAAGGATCCGTCGAAGGTCGACCGCTCGGCCGCCTACATGGGCCGCTGGGTGGCGAAGAACATCGTGGCCGCGGGCCTCGCGACGCACACCGAGATCCAGTTCGCCTACGCGATCGGTCATCCGCAGCCGGTATCGGTGCGCGTGGAGACGTTCGGCACGGCGAAGCTCGGCATCTCGGACGAGCAGATCACCGCGGCCGTGCAGAAAGTTTTCAGCTTCAAGCCGGCGGACATCGTTTCGCAGCTCAACCTGCTGCGGCCGATTTACCGCCAGACGACCAACTACGGCCACTTCGGCAAAGCCGGACTGCCGTGGGAAAAGACCGACAAGGCCGCCGCTCTCCGCGCGGCCGTCAAATAACCGGCCGACGGCCGTCAACCGAAACACCTAGCTCATCAAAACCATGGCCACTGCCGCCGCGTCCCACTCCTCCGCTTCCGATTATCTCGTCAAAGACATCACGCTCGCCGACTGGGGTCGGAAGGAAATCTCCATCGCCGAACACGAGATGCCCGGCCTGATGGCCGTGCGCAAAAAGTTCGGCGCCGCCAAGCCGCTCGCCGGCGTGCGCATCACCGGATCGCTGCACATGACGATCCAGACCGCGGTGCTCATCGAGACGCTGACCGAGCTCGGCGCCGACGTGCGCTGGGCGTCGTGCAACATCTTCTCGACACAGGATCACGCGGCGGCGGCGATCGCCAAGTCGGGCGTGCCGGTCTTCGCGTGGAAGGGTGAGACGCTCGAGGAATATTGGGATCTCACGCTCAAGGCGGTGACGTTCCCCGGCGGCAAGGGCCCGCAACTCGTCGTCGACGACGGCGGCGATGTCACGCTGCTGATCCACAAGGGCTGCGAACTCGAAGAGGGTAGTGACTGGGTGAATACGCCCTCCGGTTCGCACGAGGAGCAGGTGATCAAGAACCTCCTCAAGAAGGTTCACGCGCAGGATCCGCTCCGCTGGACGACGATCGCGAAGGAGTGGCGCGGCGTTTCGGAGGAAACGACGACGGGCGTGCACCGCCTCTACCAGATGCTCGAGAAGGGCAAGCTGCGCGTCCCGGCGATCAACGTGAACGACTCGGTCACGAAGTCGAAGTTCGACAATCTCTACGGCTGCCGCGAGTCGCTCGCCGACGGTCTCAAGCGCGCCACGGACGTCATGATCGCCGGCAAGGTCGCCTGTGTCTGCGGCTACGGCGACGTCGGCAAGGGCTCGGCGCATTCCCTGAAGGGCTTCGGCGCACGCGTGATCGTCACCGAAGTCGATCCGATCAACGCCTTGCAGGCCGCGATGGAAGGCTTCGAGGTCAACACGATCGAAAGCACGCTCGGCGTGGCGGACATTTACGTCACGACGACGGGCAACAAGGACATCATCACGCTGGAGCACATGCGGAAGATGAAGGACCAGGCGATCGTTTGTAACATCGGGCATTTCGACAACGAGATCCAGGTCGACCGCCTCAACGAGTCCGACGCGAAGCGGGTCAACGTGAAGCCGCAGTATGATCTCTACACGTTCCCCGGCGGCCCGAGCATTTACCTGCTCGCGGAAGGCCGGTTGGTGAATCTCGGCTGTGCGACGGGCCATCCCTCGTTCGTGATGTCGAACAGCTTCACCAATCAGACGCTGGCGCAGATCGATCTGTGGAAGAACAAGGACACCTACGCGATCGGTGTTTATCGTCTGCCGAAGCATCTCGACGAAGAGGTGGCGCGGTTGCACCTCGAAAAGATTGGCGCGAAGCTCACGACGCTTACGCCTGACCAGGCGGCTTATCTCGGCGTGCCGGTCGAAGGTCCCTACAAGCCGGATCACTACCGTTACTGAGCAGCGGCGACGATTTCGCTTTGCATTTCAACCCGCGCCCTCGCCGGCGCGGGTTTTTTGCGTGCGGAATTCAGCTCGATCGCGGCGCGCGGCCACGAAAAAGGCGGAGGCAAAACGCCTCCGCCCAAAATCACCTGGCGGAGAGGGGGGGATTCGAACCCCCGGTAGGGATTTAAACCCCTACAACGCTTTAGCAAAGCGCCGCTATCGACCACTCAGCCACCTCTCCAAGACAGGTTTGGCGAGGCAAACGCAGCCTCGTGAAAGTGCAAGGCGGATTTCACGGCGAAAACCGGGAAAACCGCCGGCGTGTCTGTTCAGCTCTCGTTGTCGCTCGGCCGGTCGAGTTCCTCGCGGCACTCGTGCACCACGCGGAGCCAGATCTCGCGCAAATCGAAGAGCCGCGGCAGCGCGGTCTCGCGATACGCCGCCACCGTGCGATGCGCGACGGCGGAGTGATCGTTCAATAGCGCGAGCGTGCCGTTCAACGCGCTGAGGGCGCGCTTGAAGAGGCTGACCGCCATCGCGTAATCGCCGAAATCGAGGGCGTGGATCGCTTGCACGGCCTGCTCTTCGCCGCGGTGCAGCGAGGACAGCAGCGCCAGCGCGAGCGGCTGGGGCACTTTCGCGTTGTCGCTCGCGTTCAGCTCCCAGTGACGGCGCAGGCCGAGGTAAAGGGCCTTGGTGGAGACGAAGATCGGATTCTTGTGCAGGGTGTAAACGTCGCTGCCCTGGGCGAAATCGTCGGAGTCGTCGTCCTCGTCGTCATCGTCCTCGTCATCATCGGAGTCGCTGCCGCCCCAGTTCATCAGCTCGGCGACATCGTCGATCCGATCCGCACTGTCTTTGCAGGCTTCGTAAAATCCGAGGTAGCGGTGAACAGCTTCGTCCTGCTCGCGGAGATAACGCTCCCAATCGAACTCGTTCCACGCCAGGTCGCCGCGGTCTTCCCATTCGTTGTCCTGGGCCCCGTCAGAATCGAAGTTGCTCATTCTGTAATCGGAGACTGAGTCCGCGGGTTTCCGAAACGCAAATAGAAATTCCGCGCGCGAAAGGTCCAAAACCAAAGCGGGTCGGAAGGGCGTGCAAAGCGCTTTCGCTCCTCCGAAGAGGTTTGCTCGACGCGGACACTTTGCGTGTTGAAGCGCCAGGCGCGCCGAGCTTGGCTGGCTCGGACCATGGCTGCCGTGCATCACGAGACCGTTTTCTTTTCGGGCCGCGTCCAAGGGGTCGGCTTCCGTTACACCACGCTGCAGATCGCGCGCGAGTTCGAGGTGGCGGGCTTCGTGCGCAATCTCGTCGATGGCCGCGTGCAACTGGAGGTGGAGGGGCGCCGATCGGAGATCGAGGCGTTGGTCGCGGCGATCGAGGAAAGGATGCACGGCCACGTGCGACGGGTGGAGCGCAGCGGCGAGACGCGCGAGCCGCTCTTCAGCGGGTTTGCGATCAGGTAGCTCGCGGTCGGGCGGCGTTGAGCAGGTCTGCGGGGGCGTAGGCTGCGGTGAGTCTTTGACATGCGTCGTGCGCCCTTCTTCGCTGCGTCCCGCGCGTGAATATCGACTGGCTTCATCTTCTTCTGGCGGTGGCTTTGCTTTGGCTGCCGCGGCAGTGGCTTCGCCTGGGGCGGAACGTGATCGAATTTCCGCGCGGCTCACGGCGCCGTGCATGGCGGGACACCAATCCGGCGAAATCGCGCGATGCGGGAGATAACTGCGTGAGTTTTCGGGAGGAAATCGCGAAGCTGCGCAATCACGTCGATTTTCTGCGTGCGGCGCTGGGCAGCGTGCTGCTGCTCGGCACGTTGCCGGGCCGGGAACCGCTCCTGCGTGCGGTCGAAGGGGCGTCGTCGCGGGAGGCGCAGCTCGCGGCCGATCTGCCGCTGGGGATTCTGTTGGTCGGCGTGGTCTTGCAGACGGTGCGTTTCGAAAGCCGTGTGACGTTGTTTCCCCCGATCTTCTATCTCGCCGGCCTGACGTTCGGGCTGTGCGGATTTTATCCGGCGCTTTTCGCCCTCGTGCTGGTGTGGGCGATCAATTTCGCGCTGCCGGGCCCCACGGGATTTCTCGCGGTCCACGGCCTGGCGATCCTGACGTTTGGGCTGCTGTTCGACGGGATGAGCGACAAACGGCCGTTTGTTGCGGCGGGATTCCTCTTTTTGCCGGTGCTGTTGAGTCTGTTGACCCGGCGCCGGCTGGCGCTGCTCACGAAACGAGTCAAGGGCCCGGGCTCCGGGTGGGCGACGTGAACGAACCGGCGTGGCGCGTGTGGTGGTCGGCGGCGCGCCCGCGCACGCTGCCGGCGGCGGTTGCGCCCGTGGTGGCGGGTTCGGCGCTGGCGTGGCGTGACGGAAGTTTCGATGCCGCGGCGGCGGCGCTCTGCCTGGGTTTCGCGTTGCTGGTGCAGATCGGGACGAATTTTGCCAACGACTATTACGACTTCATTCACGGCGCGGACACCGCGGCGCGGGTGGGGCCGCGGCGCGCGGTGGCTGCGGGGCTGATCGCGCCGACGTCGATGCGCGCGGCGATGTGGCTCGTGTTCGCGACGGCGTTCGGCTGCGGGCTCGGCCTGCTGGCGTGGGGCGGTCCGTGGCTGCTGGCGATCGGCGTCGCGAGCATCTTGTGTGGAATCGCCTACACGGGCGGTCCGTGGCCGCTCGCGTATCACGGGCTTGGAGACGTGTTCGTCTTCTTGTTTTTCGGGTTGGTGGCCGTGGGTGCGACTTACTTCGTGCAGACGGGCGCGCTGGCGGGGGACGTGCTGTTCGTCGCGGTGCCGATCGGTTTGCTCGCGGCGAATATTCTCGTGGTGAACAATTATCGCGACGTGGAGACGGACGCGGCGGCCGGCAAGCGGACGCTGGTCGTGCGTTTTGGCCGGCGTGCGGCGCGCGGGCAGCACGCCGTGTCGCTGGGACTGGCGTTGCTGTTGCCGGCCTGGCTCGCGGTGCGCGCGGGCAGTGCGTGGTGTCTGCTGCCGTGGCTGCTGGCGCCGCTCGCGTGGTCGCAGGTGCGGCGGTTGCGCGAGGGGCGGACGCCGGGCGAATTGATCGCGCTGCTTGGCGATACGGGAAAACTGCTGGCACTTTACGCCGTGTTGTTGGGCGTCGGGCTGGTGCTGTAGCCTGGGGCGGGGCGCAAAAAAGGGCGGGTCCGAGACCCGCCCTGCAGCCGGAGGATTTCGCCGCGCGTTTTTAAACGTGGGCGGCGAGCTTCGCCTTGATGGCGGCCTTCGGCATCATGCCGACAAGTTGCTCGGCGACCTTGCCGTCCTTGAAGAGGAGCATGGTCGGGATCGCGCGGATGCCATACTCGGTCGCGATCTCGCCGTGGTCGTCGATGTTGACCTTGGCGATCTGGAGTTTGCCGTCGAGTTCGGTGGCGAGTTCCTCGAGGATGGGCGCGA
Organism: Verrucomicrobiota bacterium; assembly: GCA_023430825.1. Lineage (GTDB taxonomy): Bacteria > Verrucomicrobiota > Verrucomicrobiia > Opitutales > Opitutaceae > Opitutus. The sequence continues at coordinate 15,797 of JAEYYL010000151.1, forward strand.
TGGCCTTGCAGGGGCCGCACCAGGGGGCCCAGAAATCGACGAGGACCGGCGTGGTGGCGGACGTGACGGCGTTTTTGAAATCAGCGGTGGTGAGTTGAGCGATTTTTTCGGACATGGTGGATTGGCTTTGTGGATAGGAGAGCTGGAATCGGCGGTGTTGCAACTGCGCGGGGCGGAGGGGCAAGTCAGCGCGGGGTGGCGCGGTGCAGAATTTCCGCGAGCTCCTGGGGCTCGACCTGCTGGAGCGCTTTGCCGCGCTGTTTCAACTCCTCGAAAGTTTTCACGACGGTCTCGGTCATCCGGCCGTGAGTTTCCTCGGAGCCGCCAACGATCGCGAATTGTTTGCCGGTGGTGATGCGCTTGTGGCCGTCGTCGTTGTCCAACCCGATTCCGAGCAACCCCGCGGTGTGTTTCGGCGACTTTTTCTTTTTGCTCACGCGGTCACCGTGCTGGGGTTGGACGTGCTTTCAAGCGGGATTTCGGGTTCCACTGCGCTGCAGACGATGTCGGAGAACGCCTCGTCCTGCGTGAGCCGGAGGTGGCGGAGGCGGGTGAGCTCGAGGACGGCGAGGAAGGTGGCGACGAGGAGGCGGAGCGTGATGGGGCCGTCGAACAGGGAGGAAAAGATGAAGGTCTTCTGGGTTTTGATGTGCGCGAGGATGTCTTCCATCCGATCGGACACGGTGACCTGTTCGTCGTGGATTTCGCCGACGACGAGTTTCTCGGCGAGGCGGCGGAGCACGATGTTGAACGCGTTCCAGAGCTCGATGCGGTCGACGTTCTTCAGCGGGCGGTCGAGCAGCTCGTTGGCGAGGTCGGAGACGTGGCGCTCCATCATGTCCTGACGGTGAGCGACGAGTTCGTTGAGTTTCGCGGCGGCCTCCTTGAACTTCTTGTATTGAAGAAGCTGATGCACGAGGTCCCAGCGCGGATCGATCTCCTCGTCGTCGGCGTTGGGGTCGACCGCGTGCTGGCCCTTCGGGAGCAGCATGCGGCTTTTGATTTCCATCAGCGTGGCGGCCATGACGAAAAATTCGCCCGCGACGTCGAGGTCGAGCGCCTGCATGGTGTGCAGCGCCTCGATGTATTGCTTGGTCACCGATTCGATCGGGATGTCGTAGATATCGAGCTCGTTCTTGCGGATGAGGAACAGCAGCAGATCGAGCGGGCCTTCGAAGACCCGGAGCTTGATGCGATAATCGGAATCGGGAACCACGGTCGCGCGATGCTTGGGCGGCGTCGGGGGGCGGCAACGGAAAAGTTAGGCGCCCGGGAGCGGGAAGGGAATGTCATACATTATATGACATTGTGCGGGGG
>JAEYYL010000153.1 GCA_023430825.1 Verrucomicrobiota bacterium
TCATCAACCTGCTCGATACCCTGAACGCCTGCGCCAACTCCTCCTCTTGAGGAACCGCCGGATGCGTGAACCGCATGTCCGGTGGTGTGAGAGCCAGGGGAGGGCAACCTCCCTGGCTACTCGATCACACGGGATGTGTCGTGCGAACTCGGCGCGGCGAGGGCGCCGCGGCTCCATTTTACGGAAGAGCGCGCGCTGCTCGCAACGAAGCGACGGCGCGGGTTACTCGGAGCGGTCGGGTTCGAGGCGGACGAATTTGTTGTGGTCGTCGAAGACGAGGCGGAAGCGGCCGCGGATGCCGTCGGTGGAAATGGATTTGTGCAGGACCGACATGGGGAACTGGACGGTTTGGCCGTTGCTGGCGCGGGCGATGACCGTGCGCGCTTCACCGCGATAGTAAGCGGCGACTTTTTCGGGGCCGATGTTGAGCGAGACGACGAGCTCGGGCACGGCGGGGTGAATAGCGGGAGGTGGATGCGGTGGCCAGCCGCGAGTGTCAGCGCGGCCGATCGGGGAAAAGCGTAGTGCCGGATCGGCGATGGGACCGGGCGATTCGAGAATCCTCGGCGAGACGACGCGGTCGAAAAGGAGATGAAACAACAGGAGTATCGGGCGGTGCTGTCCGCGGTGGAGCAGGCGATTGCGGGGTGCGAGAGCTATGGCGACCGGATCGACTCGTTGCGGCGCAAGGTGTGCGAGGATTTGGAGCGGGTTCGAGCGGAGTTGCTTCGGCAGCTGGACCGCCCGCGGGCGGAATCCTCGTAGGCCGGAAGCGTGGCGGCGGTGCGGGGCTCGGACGAGAGATCGCGGGAGGCCGTCTCGGTGCGGCGCGCGTGAGGTCAACCGCCGGGGTTGCCGAAGAAGCGCACTGAAAAACGGCCGGCGTAAGGCGGAGGGACGGCCGAGGGGGCGATGCGATGCAACGGCGGGGAGAGGCGCACGGGCTGCGGAGTGGCGGCGGATTGCTGCCCGAGGACCCGTTGGACGGCGTCGAGAAGTTCACGACTCCAGGTGTTGAGCTGACCGACGGAGCGGTCGCGCAGGCGGAGCGAGCGCGTGGCCTGGCGGGTGCGGGTGTGGAAGAGCGTGTCGAGGACGACGAGGCGTTGCACACGGGCAAGCGCCGTGTTGGTGCGGGCCAGATCGAAGTCGTGTCGGGTCATCAAATGCGCCGGGATCGTTTTCAGGGCGGCGAGGTAGGAGGCGGTGGCTTGAACGACGAAGTTGCGCAGGCTTTGCCTGGCGTGCGCACTTGTTTCGAGGGGATCGGGCCTGCTTTCGTCGGCGCACGCGGCTTTCACGGCCCGGCGAAATTGGGCGTAGTCGGTGCGCGCCGTCGACCAGGCGTGGGAGCGGGCGGCTTCGGCGGCGTCGAGGGCGCCGAGGGCGGTCTGGCATTCTTCGCATGATTGCTGGGCGAGGATGTGCAGAACGGCGCCGCGTTGGACGCGGACGCTGTCGATTCCGCGCGCCGCCAGGAGCGAGAGCAGGGGGGCGTCGCCGAGGATCAGTGCGACGAGACGGCCCGCGCCGGCGATGGCTTCCTCGGCCGCTCGCCCTTGCGCGGTCATGGCCCGGGGCTCGGGGCCCGCCGAAGAAAAGGGAAGAGGGGCGGCGGAGGAATCGGATTCGGAGGACATAAGATTGGGCGGCCCCTCAAGGCAGCCTCGGGCAACGCCGATTCAGGATGTTTTTTTTTGCGTAATTTTACGTAGTCCCGGGGTCAGGTGCGAAACGTTGGCGAGGGACGAACCCCACCGGAGGCTCGGTGCGCGAGATTTTATGAGGCGTTGTGGGCCCGGCCGCTGCGTTGGCGCGCGGTATGCTAGAGTGGAGAGGTGACTCGCCCGCTTAGCGGGGGTCACCTTTGGGGTAACCAAGCAAACAACGGGCGGACCGCTTAGGGGTAGGCGGTCCGCCCTCTTGTCTGAGGGCGCGGCGGCACAAAGGCGGAGCAATCGCTGGCGAAGCGGGGCTGATAAAAGACGCCCGTGGCGAAGATTTTTGCGGCGAAGGCGGCAAAGGGGCTGTTGTCTGGAGAGAGTCATGAAGCCGCACGTGTTCACCGCCGAGTTGGACGTGAAGCGCAATGTGTTGCGCGTGGGATTCCATGGCGTCGTCACTGGCGCGCGGTTGCAACGGGAGGCCGAGCGAATGGAGGAGTTGTTGAAGCAACTTCAACCGGCGTTCGTCGTGATCGCGGATCTCACGGAGGTGGAGGTCATGGACCTCGATTGCCTTCCGGCGGTGACCCGGCTGATGGATCTTTATCTCGCGGCGAAGGTGGGACGCGTGGTGCGGGTGATCCCCGATGCGGCGAAGGACATCGGCTTCAATATCCTGTCCATCACGCATTATCGGGGAAAGGTGCCGACGCTGACGTGCGAGACGCGCGCCGAAGCGGAAGCGACGCTCGGGCAAGCGTGAGGCTGCGGCGGTTCCCGCCGCGCTGAGCCGGACCGGGTTTACACGGTTTCCCGCATGGTTTCTGCCGAAATTATTCCGGGGAACGTTCGGAGTCGGATCGTTACCTAACGGGCGAACAAAAAAGCCCTTGGTTGCGCCCGTTTCGGACGGCCGTTCAGGTTGTCCGACTGGCGCAGGCGATGGCTTGGGATGCGTGTGGGCCGTGGTCGCACGACCGCGCGCGTCCGGTTCAACCGTGAGTTCTCCGATGGTCGGGGAATTCAACCTTTCGATGCATCGCACCTCTTCTTCCGCCGGAAACACGGTTGACCCCATGGCAAACGCAGCGATCGCTCCGTCCATCGCTTTGCCGGGCGGGCATGAACAGGCGTTGCTGGACACGCTTCGCGCGCTGGCCGGTCAACGGATCGTCATCCTCTTCAACCGCGGCAACCGGGGTGATGGCGTGATTCATCTGGGAGGCCGGACCCTGCTGGGAGCGCTGGGATTGCGATGGGTGGAATTTCACGAAACGGAAGCTCCGTCTCGGATCGACGCCGATGTCCTGCTGGTGTTTGGAGGCGGGGCGTTCTGCCATGGCACGCATACGCTGCCGCCGTTGGTGGAAAGATATGCCCGACAAGTTGGACGGGTCATCATCATGCCGGCGTCGTTCGACCTCGACAGCGCCGCGGTCGCGAAATTCGTCCGCACGTGGTCCGCGCACTACACCGTTTTCTGCCGCGAACGGCGAAGTTTCGATGCGTTGCGCGCGGCGCGTTCGGGCGCGGGCGCCGTTCACCTCGCGCATGATCTGGCGTTTTGGGCGGACTTGAGCCGATGGGCGGTGCGTCCGCATCAAGGGACGGTGGGAGTCTTTCGGCGCGATCGCGAAGCGGTGTTCGATGCCCGGCCGCTCGATCTGCCGGGGCGGGACATCTCGCAGGGGCCGGATTCCGAGGCGGAAGGGCTGCTCGATTATGTGTCGCGTTTTTCCGTGATTCACACGGATCGCACGCATGCGGCCATCACGGCGGCGATGATGGGGCGGGAGGTTCATCTTTACCGAAACGCGTATTTCAAGAACGCCGCGATTTACGCCCATAGCCTGGCGCATTTGCCGAACGTGACGTTCACCGACCGGCAGCGCTTTTCGATGCGCCAGTGCGCCGCGGTGCTGTTTCAGCACCATGTCCGCCGCAACGCGTATCGCTTGAAACGCGAATGGCACCGGGTTCGCAGCGGAGGCGGCGCGGCGCGGTCGGTCGCGGTGGCGCCTGCGAGCGAACCAAAGGCGTTGGAACGGATGGAGCGCTCGCACGGTCCGCGCA
>JAEYYL010000157.1 GCA_023430825.1 Verrucomicrobiota bacterium
CCGCTCAGTTCGAACTCCCCGAGGAACAAGCGCGCCCACGCGAGCGGCACACCGTGCAACACGACTCCGACCAAATCCTGCGAGGGGTCCGCCACGTTCATCTGCGCCGTCGTCACGTTGAACTCGAAGGGCTGCAACGCGCGCACCGCCGCCACCGGCGCCGCCCCCGACACCGCCGCATCGAAACGCTCCACGCGCAACGTCTCCCCGTGTTGCAGCACGTCGAAATCCGCCGTCAGGCTCACCTCGCCGATCGCCGCGAGCTCCGGCCGGATCACCTCGAGCCGGCTCGCCGAGGCCACCAGCGCGCCATCCGCGTGCACCTCCTCGAACGTCGGACCCGTTTCGAACTGGCCCTCGCCCACCGCCGCAAACACCGGCAGCCGGTGACCGAGCGCGAAGGGTGAGAGGTCGGAGCCGCGCAAATCGAGGGCCCAGGTGCCCCCGATCCGCCCGGTGGCCTGCGATAACGCGCCGGTGAGGTCAGCGAGCGTCTTGCCCGCCGCGGAAAGCGTGAGCGTGTAGTCCTCGCCCTCCGCCGTGCGCACCGCCGCAGTGTCGATGTCGAGCGTCACGCCGTTCGGAATATGCGTGCCGCTGGCCGAGGCCGATGCCTTCGCGGCCAGACGGGTGAACGTGCGCGGCGTATCCATCCGCGCCGCCAAATCGCTCTGCCACGTCAGCGCGCCGCCGTCGTTTTTGGCCGCGGCGAGCGCCAGGGAGAACCGCCCCTCCTGCCCCGCGGCCAAGCCTCCGCCCCGCATCTCGACCTTCACGCGCACCGGCGCCGGTTCGCCCGCCACCGCCACGATCACCTCCCCTTCGAGCTCGAGGCCGTCCAGCGAGAAATCCACCGGCAGTCGCAAATCCGCAAACACGCCGCGAAACGCGCGCGCCGCCGCCGGCGCAACTTCGGCCGCGTAGGCTGACGGCAACAGCGAAAATTCCCTCGGTCGCGAAACGCTCGCCGCATGCTGCAAACCGCCAAGTTGAGGAAACGCCTGCGCGAGATTCGGGACGTTCGACAGATCAAGCGTCCAGCCCTTCGCCACCAGACGTTCGATGAAAATCCGCTGGCCGACGCCGGCCGAGACCAGCGGCAGGTCCACGTCGACCGACGGCAACGTGAGCACGGCGCCCTGCGAAACCAGGCGCACATCGCGCAGCTCGGTGCGTTTCAAGCCGGCCGATACCGCGCCGAGCGAGCCCTGGACGTCGCTTTGCGTCGCGAGCGCCCGACGGGCGGCCCAGGTTTGAAACGACGAGTTGAGCGCCACGCCCACCGCAACCAGCAGCAGAATTGCGAGGAGGCCGGCGCCAATCAGAAGCACGCGGGCAACTTTCATCGACGGGAAAGACACGACCGGACTTCGCAAGTTGCGTATTATGATCGGAGAAGCGGGAGCGGCGCACCGTGCGTCCGCTCCCGCTGCGCCGGAGTCGCGGGAGCGCGCGACGCGACCTTATTGCGAAACGAGCGCGTCGGTCAGCCCCATCGCATAGCGCAGGCTGGCCGTCGCCACGTTGTAATTATAGTAAGCCTGGACCTGGTTGCTGCGCGCGGTGGTCAATTCAACCTGCGCCTGGAGTAGATCGAGCTGCGTGCTCGTGCCGGCGTTGTAACGCGCATTGGCGAGCCGCACCGCCTCCTCGGCCTGACCCACGACGCGACTCGACGCTTCGACGAGCTCGGTGGCCTCCTGCCATTGGGAAAAGGCGCGCCGCACTTCGACTTCGGTCGCCAGCTCCACTTCCTCGAAAGTAAGCCGCGTCTGCTCGGCCCGCGACCGCGCCTGGCGCACCCGGCCGGCCGTCGCCCGGCCGTCGAAAATACTCCAGTCCGACTGCACGCCCACGAACAAGCCGTCGCGCGAATCGCCGAAGCGGTCGCTCGGGCCCTTGCGCAACTGGTAGCCGCCGACGAGCGCGACATTCGGGTAATAGTTGGCGCGGGCGGTCGTGATGCTCTCCTCGCTCGCGTCGGCCAGCTTCGCCAGCCGCTGGAGTTCAGGACGGTTCGCCCGGGCGGACGCGAAGGCCGCATCCATATCGAACGTCTGCGGCACAAACTCGAGCGTGCCGACGAAATCCGGCACCTTGCGCGCATCCGCCTGGCTGGTGGTAAAACCGAGCGCCTGGCGCAGCGCTTCGATTCCGAGGCGAAGGTTGTTGCGCGCGGTGATGAGCGGGGCACGGGCGTTGGCGACGGCCACTTCCGCCCGCAGCCGTTCGAAACCGGACACGGTGCCCGCCTCGAAGCGGTCACTCGTCGTCTTGAACTGCTGCTCGAGCAGGCGGAGGTTTTCCTCCTGCACGATGATTTTGTCGCGCGCGAGCAGGACGTTGTAGAACGCCACGCGCACGTTGAGGAGTGCGGAGTTGATCGCGCCCTGGAGATCGAGCAGCGCCGCCTCGCGCACGAGTTCGGAGCTGCGGATCGCCGAGCGCACGCCGCCGCCGGCGAAGAGCAGCTGGCTCGCCGTCAGCGAGAGATTCCAACCGCGCTTGCTCGGTGGCGCGCCGGTCGAGATTTCCTGTTCGTTGAACTGATAGGTGCCGGACGCCGAGACATTCGGGATCGCGCTCGCCTTCACGGTGATCAGCACCCCTTCCTGCTCCCGGATGCGCTCGCGCGCCTGCCGGATCGAGAAGTTGTTCTCGAGGGCGAAGCCGATCGCCGTCTCGAGATCGAGTTCATCGGGCACCGGCGGCGGCGAGGAAGCCGCCAACCCGGGGCCGGCCAGAAGGCCAGCCGCCAGCAGCGCGAGAAGAGAGCGTGTGACAATCGTTTTCATGTTCACTTGGCAAATGATGTTTGGCTGACGGGCAGCGCAACCTCTTGGTTACGGCGCGCCGGATGTTTGGAGTGGTCGCGGGCGATCAGCACATAGAAGGCCGGAACGACAAACAAGGTGAACAACGACCCGATGGCCATGCCGATCACGAGCACCCAGCCGATGCTATTGCGGGCTGCCGCCCCGGGGCCGGTGACGAAGATCAGCATCAAATGCCCGAAAACCGTCGCCGCGGAGGTCATCAACACCGGCCGAAGCCGCGTCGCCGACGCCCGGCGGATCGCGTCGAGCTTGGCCACGCCCTCCTCCTGCAGCTTGTTCGCGAACTCGACGATCAGGATGCCGTTTTTCGCGATCAGCCCCACCAGCGTGATCAGGCCGATCTGGGAAAAGATATTGAGCGAGCTCTTGCCGAGGAAGATCGGCAGCATCGCGCCCACGATCGCCAGCGGCACGGAGCCGAGCAGGATGATGAACGGATCGCGGAAGCTGTTGAACTGGGCCGCGAGCACCAAAAAGATCAGCACCAGCGCCAGAAACGCCGCCTGCCAGAGCGCCTTGCCCTCGTAACGGAGCTGGCGCGACTGGCCACCATAATCGATCGAGTAGCCGGCCGGAAGGAGCTCCGCCGCCTTCGCCTCGAGCTTCTTCAGCGCGTTGTCGATGCTCGGGCCGACGCCCGTGATCTTCACCGAATTGAGCTGCTGGAAGCGGTTGAGCGTTCGCGGCTGCACCGTCTCCTTCAACGTCGCGATCGTCGAGAGCGGGATCAGCTGCCCCTGCGGTCCGCGGATGTGGTAGTCGAGCAACTGCTCGGCATTGAGACGCGAACCGCGCTCCACCTGCGGGATCACGCGATAACTGCGGCCCTCGTTGACGAAGCGGTTGACGTAACCGCCGCCCAGCATCGAGCCGAGATCGCGGGCCACGTCGGTGAGGCTCAGCCCCATCGTCGCAACCTTGTCCTTGTCGATCTCGATCTCCACCTGCGGCAGGTCGAACTTCAGGTCGGTGTCCGCAAAATAGAAGGTCGGCGCCCCGCCACCCGCATTGGCCTCGGTGTTGGCGTAGAGCACGAGCTGGTTCGCAAACTCCTGCATCTCGCCGTGGTCGGCCGTCGAACGAATGACGAACTCGATCGGCATCGAGCCACCGGACGGAAGCGGATCGGGCGTCGTGATGACAACGTTCATCCCGGGAATCGCCGCCGCGGCGCCCTGCAGCGACTGCTCGATCTCGAGCGAACTGCGCGAACGTTCCGACCACGGCTTCAGGATGATGCCCGAAAAGCCCATCTGGGCCGCGATCAGCTGGAACGAATTCTCATACTCCGGCACGCTCGTGAACATCTCCTGCACCTGTTCGCCATAGATGATGTTGTGGTCGATCGTCGACGTCGGCGAAGGCAGTAGGATGCTGAACACGACGCCCTGGTCCTCCTTCGGCGCGAGCTCGCTCTGCGCGAACATGAAGAACGGCACGACCAGCAGCGCGAGCATCGTCGCCCCCGTCAGCGCGTATTGCACGGCCTGATACCGGCGCCCGAGGAAAAGGTCGAAGACCAGCGCCACGACCGCGCCGACGAAGGTCGCCGCCGCCAGACCGATCGCCAGCGGGATGGCCACGCTCTTCACCGCCCCGCTCCCGAAGATCGCCCACACGATGGCGAGCGCGATGGGCCAGAACGGAATCCACGCCACCGCTCCCCAGAGCAGCAGGCTCCACGAAATCCGCCCACCCTCGCGCACCTGGATCAGCCGGCCCACGGCGCGGTCATAGCGGTTGCGCAGCCGGTCGAAGACGTGATTCGTCCACCCGGTCAGGCCCACCTCCTCATGCGCCCGATCCCGCAGCAGATAGGCGCTCATCATCGGCGACAGCGTCAACGCGACGAAACCGGACACCGCCACCGCGCCGGCGAGCGTCATCGCGAATTCGCGGAACAAAGCGCCGGTCAAACCGCCCTGAAACGCGATCGGCGCATACACGGCCGCGAGCGTGATCGTCATCGAAATGACCGGGCCGACCAGCTCCCGCGCGCCGAGGATCGCCGCATCGAACGGCGCCTGGCCTTCGCGGATGTGTCGCTCGACGTTTTCGACGACCACGATCGCGTCGTCGACCACGATGCCGACCGCCAGCACGATCGCGAGCAGCGTCAGCAGGTTGATGGTGAAGCCGAACGCCAGCATGATCGCCAGCGCGCCGACCAGCGACAGTGGCATCGCCACCAGCGGAATCACCACCGAGCGGAGCGAGCCCATGAAAAGGAAAATCACCACGCCCACGATTAGGAGCGTCTCCAGCAGCGTTGTGACGATCTCCTCCAGCGCGTCTTCGATGTAGGCGGTGGCATCGTAGGCGATTTTCGCCTTCAAGCCGGCCGGCAGGCTGCGCTCGATGTCGGGCATGACCTCGCGCACGCGCTGCATGACCTCCACGGTGCTCTCGCTCGGCAGCACCCACAGGCCCATGAACGTGGCGGTCTCGCCGCCGAAACGCACTTCCTCGTCATAGCTCTCCGCGCCGAGCACGACGTCGGCGACGTCGGACAGCCGGATGATCGTGCCATTGCGCTCGGCCACGACCAGCTGGCGGAATTCCTGCACGTTTTTCAGGTCGGTGTCGGCGACGAGGCTGACGCTCATCATCGTGCCCTTCGTCGAACCGACGGCCGCGAGCGCGTTGTTCGTCTGCAGCGCCTGGCGCACCTCCGCCGGGCTGAGGCCGCGGGCCGCGAGTTCGTCAGGCTTCAGCCAGATGCGCATCGCGAACACGCGCCCGCCGAGCACGTCGGCGCGCTGGATGCCCTTCACCGCGGCGAGCCGCGGCTGCACCATGCGGTTCAGATAGTCGGTGATCTGGTTCTGATCGAGTTCATCGGAGTAGAAACTCAGATACATCGAGGCAAACTGGTTGTCGCTGGTCTCGACGCTGATCGTCGGCGCCTCGGACTCGGGCGGCAGTTCGCCGCGCACCTGGTCGATCTTGGAGCTGATCTGCGCGAGCGCCGCGTTCGTGTCGTAGTTGAGCCGCAGATACACGCGGATCGTGCTGAAGCCGGCCCGGCTCTCCGACTCGATGTAGTCGATGCCGTCGGCGCTGGCGATGACGCGCTCGAGCTGCGTCGTGATGTAGCCCCGCACGGTGTCGGCGCTGGCGCCGAAATAGACCGTGCTGACGTTCACAACCGCGCTGTCGCTCCGTGGAAACTGCCGCGTGTTGAGCTGGAAGTAGGACACGAGTCCCACCACCAGGATCACGATGTTGACGACCAGTGCGATGACCGGTTTGCGAATGAAAAGGTCGGTGAAGCTTCTTGAAAGCATGACGAGGCCCGGGTTGGCGGGGGGAAAGGTGGTCCTGGCGCGACGGCGCTCAGGTGTTGGCGGGCTTCGGCGCCTCGCTGACGGGAGGCTGCGCGACGTTGTTCACCTGCACCGGCAGGGCGTTGCGCAGCTTGAAGACGCCCGAGGTGACGACCTGCTCGCCCGCTTTCACCCCTTCGAGGACGGCGACGAAATCGCCCCGCGCGGGCCCGAGCTTGATGAACTGCTGCCGCACGCCGAGGAACTCCTTCCCCGCCTCGTCCTTCATCGTCTCGACGATGAACACCGAGTTGCCGTAGGAGGCATAGGAAATGGCGGTCGAAGGCACGACCACGAGCGCCTCCGCCTCGGCCATCTCCACTTCCACGCGCGCGAACATGCCGGCGCGGAGCTGCTCGTCGGGGTTCGGCACGGTGCCCTGCACCGAGACCGCCCGCGTCGCCGGATCGACCTCCGGATTGATCGCGTTGACCGTCGCTTCGAACGGCTTTTCGAACGCGTCCACCTTGACGGAGATCTTCTGGCCGAGCGAGAGCGCCGGCAGCTGGCGCTGCGGAATGGCGAAGTTGATGTAGATCGGATCGAGGTTCTGCAGCGGCATCAGCGGCGCGCCCTTCGCGACGAACTGGCCGAGATTGACCTGACGGATGCCGACGCGCCCGGCGAAAGGCGCCCGCACCTGCTTCTTCGCGATCTGCGCTCTCAACGCCGCCACTTCGGCCTCCGCCTGCTTGATCGAGGCCGACGCCGCATCGAACTCCGACTTCGAAATGGCCTCGCTCGCGTAGAGTTCCTTCGTGCGGTCGATGTTGATCTTGGCCAGCTCGGCGCGGGCTTCGGCCGACGCGAGCTGCGCCGCCTCCACGCTCGTGTCGAGCTCCACCAGGAGATCGCCGGCCTTCACCGCGGCGCCGCTGTCGACGCCCAGTTTCACGACGAGACCGTCGGCGTCGGCACTGATCGTGACGCCCTGGACGGGCGAAAGCGTGCCCACGGCATGGAGCGAAGCGTGCCAGTGCACCGCCCGGGCCTCCATGGTGGAGACCGAGGCGAGCGGCTGCGTCTGGGGCGCGGACATCATTTCATTGACCTGGCTGGCCTTGATCGCGCCAAGCGCGAGGACGACGGCGACGAAACCGCCGATGGCGATGAGGAACTTCTTTGGCATGGGAGGGCGGATGGGTGAGTTGTGTGCGAGTTGAATCAGAAAGGGTTCGCCGGGATTAGCGCGCGGCCGGGCCACACGAGGTGCTGTCGGACACCGGCATGCCGGCCGCCTGGCTGCGAATTTTCTTCAACAGATCGACCAGCGTCTTCCGTTCGGCCTCCGTGAGCGGCTGCATCAACGCCGCCATGCGCTTGAAATGAGGGGGAAGAATCGCCTCCAGCAGCGCCTGGCCTTTCGGGGTCAGCGTCACCGACATCATCCGGCGGTCATCGGGATCGGGCTCGCGTTTCACCAGGCCGTCTCGTTCCAGCGTGTCCACCAGGCCGGTCATCGTCGCGCGCGTCACATGCGCCAGGTCCGCCAGTTCCGCCGGCGTGCGCGGATGCGGGCTCCGCGTGACCTTGTTCAGCAACAGCATCAGCACCATGAAACGACCCTGCGAAATATGGTGCTCCGCCAGGTGCGAATCGACCACGCGGAAGGCATCGTCCCCCGCTTGCATCAAATGCAGAAAAACCTCGCATGCCGACGGATCGAGGTCGGGAAAATGCTTCGCCGCTTCCAACAAGCAGTCGTAGCGCGGGAGATTTTTGATGAGCAGGAACGCCATGAGAATCGCGTGAAAAATAAAGTAAGGCGGCTGATAGTTAGGAGGCTAACGAAAAAAGCAAGGAGCGAGAACACTCCGTCACCAAAATATTGGGAAGCTGAGCCTCCCTGGGAGCGCCGGCGTCCTCGCCGGCCTGGTTCGGAATAGCTG
>JAEYYL010000207.1 GCA_023430825.1 Verrucomicrobiota bacterium
GTGATGCGGCCCATCTGGTCGTAGGGCGGGTAAATGTAGAAGCCGCCGGTGACGAGTTCGGGTTTCCCGTCGCGGTCGAAATCGCCGGCGGCGAGCGTGATCAGATCCTTCGGCGTGCGGGCGAGGATGCGGGGTTCGAAGTTCAGCTGGCCGTCGTTGCGAAACCACATCAGCGCGATGCTGTTGGCGCTTTTGCTGTTCCAATCCGAGTAGGCGGACGAGGCGACGATGTCGATCGCCCCATCGCCATCGAGGTCGATGGCGACGGGGCTGTAGGCGCCCGGTAGCGTGCCGATGCGGCGGTAGCGGAAGTTGCCGTCGCCGCGGTTCTCGAGCCATTGCACGCCGTGCCACGGGCGCGGGCCGGGCGTGGCGGCGGGGCCGAAGCCGTCGCCGTTGGTGAAGACGATGTCGGGTCGACCGTCGCGGTTGAGGTCGCTGACGATGAGTCCGCTGCTGCCGTAGTCCTCGTTGGTCGAGCCCCAGATGCGCTTGGTGATGAAGCGGCCGCCGCCGGTGTTTTCGAAGTAATAGACCTCCTCCCATTGTTGAGAGAGCAAGGCGACGATGTCGGGCCGGCCGTCGCCGTTGAAGTCGGCGACGCAGGCGTTGATCGCGCCGGAGAGTTCGAGGAGGACGTGGCGGCGGTATTCCCATGGGCCGGTGCGTTCGAGCCAGGAGATTTCTCCCTGGTCGTAGCCGAACTGGCCGAGCACGAGGTCGAGCTGGCCGTCGCCATTGAGGTCGGCGGCGCGGATGTCGACGACGCGCGAGGTGTTTTCCAGAATGATGTGCGGGGTGAAGTTTTGGCGGCCGTCGTTTTCGAGGATGAACACGGTGCCGATGCGGTCGTTGTGGGGAAAGACGACGGACATGCTGGCGACGAGCACGTCGAGGTCGCCGTCGCCGTCGATGTCGGCGGTTTCGACGTGGACGGGGGCGCGGAGATCGGAGGCGAGGACGATTTCGTCGAAGGTGTCGTTCGCGATCTGGCGGAGCCAGATGACCTGGTTTTCCTGGGCTTCGCAGAAGAGGACGTCGAGGCGGCCGTCGCGATCGAGATCGACGGTGTTGACGTGGGCGATCCAAGGCGGGCGGCCGATGCCGGCGCTGATTTCCTTCGGGCGAAGGAGGGCGAGGTCGGCGACGGGCGAGAGGCGGGTGGGCGGGGGCGGTGCAGCGGCGGCGGAGCGGGGGCGTTCGGCGCGGCAACCGGCGAACGCGGCGAGCAGGCCGAGCGCGGAGAGAAGGACTGCGGCGCGGGGGAGCGGCCGGCGGACTCGGTTCATGCCGGGGAGTTTTCGAGAGGCGGGGGCGAGTTGCACCAAAAAATCGTCGTCGCGACGGCGCACGCGCGATTTAGACGCTGCGCTGATCGGTGGCAGGAGCGGCGCTGCGGAGCGGTCAACGCGGCCGGAGCGGGAGCGTGTCGCCGTCGAACCACGTGCCTTCGACGAGCGTGGTGGTGGGGAAGCGGGGCAGGCCGTAGCTGTGTTGCTGGAGTTGGCTGGCGAGGATCTCGATGGCGACCTCGCCGACGCGGTCGCAGTTTTGCCGGATGCCGGCGATGCGGCCATCGCTGGCTTCGAGGTAGAGGTCGACGTAAGCGACGTCGCGGGGGATTCTCACGCCCAGTTTGGCGAAGGGCGTGCGGACGAAGGGCGCGTAGCTGAGGATGACTTCGGGCCGGTGGCGTCGGAGCCACGCGTCGAGTTTTTCGACGGAGACGGCCATGTCGAGCGGGCTGGTCGGCGCGGGGCGCAGCGGGGTGTTGGGGTAGGCGAGAATCGGGATGCGGTCGCGGGTGGGGAGCTTCGCCTGTTCGGCGTAGAAGCCGGCGGACCAGGCGAGGTCGGCGGATTCGTCCCACCATTGCGGCATGACGCAGCCGATGCGGCGGTAGCCGGCGGCAACGACGCGGCGCATCGCGAGCTGCATGATGGCGCGTTGGTCGTTGGTGACGTTGTGGAGGGCGGGTTCGCGCGGGAGGAAATCGATTTTGACGGCGCTGAAGTGCGACCAGTCGAACTGGGCGGAGGCTTCGTCGCCGGCCCATTGCGAGGCGAAGACGATGCCGGCGATACCGCGGGCGTAGAGCACCTCGCTGAGGCGTTGCTGGCGCAGGCCGGGCGCGCCCATCCAGAAATGTTGAAGCTGGTAACCGAGCTGGGTGGCGCGGGTGTTGGCGCCGGCGAAGAACTGCGCGTGCGCGGGGGAATTTTTCCAGTCCCATTCGCCGCCGGAGTGGGTGACGTAGGCCAGCGTGGTCATCGAGAGCCGCCGCCGGCCCGCGGTGCGATACTCCATCAACGCCCGCAGATGGGGATCGGGGCGGTAACCCATTTCCTCCGCGAGGGTCTGCAGATGCTGGCGGGTCGCGAGCGGCAGGCTCGGGTGGTTGCGCAGCGCGAGGGAAACGGTGGTGACATGGACGCCGGCCTTGCGGGCGACATCGGCTTGGGTGACTCGGCCATTCATCGGGAGGCGGGGGCTGGAGAGAGCGCGGCGTTTGGCTAGGCGTGGAAATCGCACTCAAGGGGCCAATCCGCAAGGGCGGACGGCGGACTGTTTGCGCTTCACGTTGACGATCGGGCGAGGGGAGCGAGGTCCGTCGCCGGCTCCGGCCACTCTCGTATAAGAGTGTCGGGGGCGTTGAGCGCGAGCGAGAGGCCGGCAGTTTCGCGGCGTTGATCCATTCGCTTCGGGACGGGATGCCGCGAGGTGTTTCGTTGTCCGAAAGAGCCCGGGAAGCTCGGTGGGTGGGTTTACGGTGTTAGAGTAGCTTGCGCCCGGAGAGGAGTGGTTCTCTTCGGGCGTCGCTTTTTCCGCTCGGCGCGGGGCACGATCCCGCGGAGGTGCGGTGGTGCGCGCAGCGAGTCGGAGGGAGGGGAAAACGCCGCAGCAAGCGCAAGCGGTCGATGCCGCGCGGCGATCAACGTTCTCCGCTCGACCAAGGTCCGGACGCAACGGGTGCCGGCCGGCCCGCGACGAGCGCGTCGCGCCAGGCTTTCTCCCGCTCGGTGTAGGCGCGCTGCTGTTCGGGCGTCGCCTGATGATTGTGCGCGGCGTCGACGAGCGGCACGGCTTGCTTCGGGCCGCGGATCTGGTTGAACGCGGTCCAAATGCCGGCGGGCGGGCAGACGTTGTCGATGAAGCCGATGGAGACGAGGCTGGTGGCCGTGATGCGCGACGCGAAGTTGACCGTGTCGAAATATCGGGCGGTAGCCATGACCTTCGGATTGCTGGCGTCCCAATTCGGATAGCCCGCGGCGCGGCCATGGAGCGCGGCGTTGGCGTCGGCGCCGGCGGGCACGTGGACGATCACGTGCGTGATGCGCGGATGCAGCCCGGCGACGGCGAGGCTTTGTTGACCGCCCATGCTGGTGCCCATGACGAGGAAGGTTTTGCCGTCCCAGTCCGGATGGCTCGCGAGGTAGTCGGCAGCGCGATACGCGCCCAGATACATGCGCAGAAAATAGTTTCGGTCGCGGTCGTCGTTGTAGATCGTGTTGTAGCTTTTGATCATCGCCGGCAGCGCCGCGTAAAATTCCGGCGACTGGTCGCCGGGGACGTCGTGGGGCTCGATGTTGAGCGCGAGCCAGCCTTCGGCGGCGCGTTCGGTGACCCAGGATTTCTGCAACGGATAAGGAC
This sequence comes from Verrucomicrobiota bacterium, assembly GCA_023430825.1. GTDB lineage: Bacteria > Verrucomicrobiota > Verrucomicrobiia > Opitutales > Opitutaceae > Opitutus. The sequence continues at coordinate 3,652 of JAEYYL010000207.1, forward strand.
CGCCGGCCCACTGGAGGATCAGCACGGCGGGAAATTTCCCGGCGCGGGCGGGCTTTGCGAGCTGGCCATAGACGTGCGAACGCTCGATGTTTTTGAGGATGAGCGTGGCGTAATCGACGCCTTCGCGCTCGCTCTCGCCCGGCTTCAACGCGGGCTCGGGCGCGATGGTCTGGAGATGCGCGATCTTGTGGGCCCAAAACGCGTCGAAGTCGTCCGGCCGCGGGGCGACCGGCAGGAGCTGCGTCGGGGCGATGACTGCACCGGCGGCGATCGGGGTCACCTGGCCATCGACAGCGGGGGGCAACACTTCGAGGTAGAGCGTCGCAGGCTCGTCGAGGGAGATGACGATCTCCGCGGTTCCGCCGGCGGAGTCGAGTTCGCCGGCCTGGAGAAGCTCGGAATTGTTTTTCTTCAGCGTGTAGGTGAACGGCGCGGTCGGCGCGGCGGCGTCGTTGGCGAAGGTGGCGGTCCATCCGGCGGGTTCACCGCGTGCGTAGATGCCGGACGGCTGGAGCGGCGTCAGAGTCAGCGTTTGCGCGTGCGCGAGCGCGACGGCGAAAAACGCGGCGAGGCCGGAGAGATAACGTGCGGTCAAAGGGTGACGGTGACGGTTCATGCCGGAGCGAGGGGGACTGTGGGGGTAAGTCCGAAGGACAGATTCGGAGGATTCGCGTCGAAACACAGCTTGTCGCCACTCTCATTTAAGATTGGGATGCGCCGCGCCGCGCGCGGTTTGTCGCGCCAGCGTGGGATTGCGCGCGGTGCTCCGCCGGGAGCGATTCGCGCGATCAGTTTTCCAACTTTTTCCAAAACCGTCTTGCGCGGGGTGGGGCCGGGCTCAACCCTGCGAAGGATTTTCCCTCTCTCCAAGCGCCTCACTCATGGTCTCGTCCAACACAGAATTAGCCTACAACAGCAGGATCGAGGGCGAAGTCGTCGTCTCGCGGGCCGATGCAGTGATAAATTGGATACGCACGAACTCGATCTGGCCGATGCCGATGGGCCTCGCGTGCTGCGCGATCGAGTTGATGGCGGTGGGTAACGGCCGGTTCGACATCGCGCGCTTCGGCGCGGAGGTGATGCGTTTTTCTCCGCGGCAATCCGACTGCATGATCGTGGCCGGCACGGTCACTTACAAGATGGCGCCGCAACTGCGTCGCATCTACGACCAGATGATGGCGCCGAAATGGGTCATCGCGATGGGCGCGTGTGCGAGTTCGGGTGGGATGTATCGCAGCTACGCGACACTGCAGGGCGTCGATCGCATCGTGCCGGTGGACGTGTATATCAGCGGCTGCCCGCCGCGCCCGGAAGCCATTCTCGACGCCATCATCAAGCTGCAGGCTAAGATTAGAACCGAGCCGGCCGCGAAAAACCTCTTCAAAGCTTCAGCCTAACCGCGATTCCTTCGCCCGATTTTTTTCCGCCCTCGTCACCGCATGACCGCACCCGCCGACGCCGCCACGATCCTCAAGGGAAAATTCCCGCAGGTGACCGATCGCGCCAGTAGCGACCATCCGGCCGTGAATGTGCCGATGGCCGATCTCCTGGCGGTGCTCGCGACGCTGCGCGACCAGCTCGGCTACGATTTCCTCGCGGACCTCACCGCGATCGATTGGGCCGAGGGTGTGACGCCGCGGTTCACCGTTGTCTATCATCTGTTTTCCACCACGACCGCGGCGTATGTGCGCGTGGCGGCTGATTGCGCGAACGACCTCGAGCCGGCCGCTCCGAGCGTGGTGAGTCTCTGGCCGGCGGCGAACTGGCACGAACGCGAGTGCTACGACATGTTCGGCATCAAGTTCGAAGAGCACCCCGATCTGCGCCGCATCCTGATGTGGGACGGCTATCCGGGCTGGCCGTTGCGCAAGGAATTCCCGCTCGCGGGCGTGGAAACGACGCTCCCCGACGCGGAAATCGCCCAGGCAACGGGCACGCCGGTGATCGCCGCGCCGATGATGGGCGGGCCGTTTGTGACGTCGCCCGGCGAAATCAACCTCACCGAAGCCGAGCCGCGCGCGAAAGACGAGAGCTGGAGCGAGCGCGAAGAAAAGCCGAAGGGCTGACCCCACCCGCGCATCACGCGAATGAACTCGAATTCCATCCACCGTCCCATGAATCCATTCGCGGCACTTCGCGTGATTCGCGGGCAAGCTCTCTGATTCGATGGCCACCGAATTTACCGTTCCCGAGTCCGCCGCCAAGATCGCCACCGCTGCTCCCGTGGCCGGTCACGATCCGGACCTGCCGGCTGAAAAGATGTCGCTCTCGATGGGTCCGTCGCACCCTTCGACCCACGGCGTGTTGCGCATCCAGATGGAGCTCGACGGCGAGATCCTGACGAAGGCGGATCCAATTATTGGATACCTGCACCGCGGCGACGAGAAGATCGCGGAGAACATGACCTACAACCAGTTCGTGCCTTACACGGATCGGTTGGATTATCTCGCGCCGCTGGCGAACAACATGGCCTACGCCATCGCGGTCGAGAAGCTGGCGAATCTCGAGGTGCCGGCGCGCTGCCAGGCGATCCGCGTGATCACGGCCGAAATGGCGCGCATCTCGTCGCATTTGATGGGCCTCGGCGCGTTCGGCCTCGATGTCGGCGCGTGGACCGTCCTCGTGCTCTCGCTCAACCAGCGCGAACATCTCTACAAACTTTTCGAGGAGCTCACCGGCGCGCGTTTCACCACGAGCTACACGCGCATTGGCGGTGTGACGCGCGACATCCCGAACGGATGGCTCGATGGCGTCGGCAAGTTCTGCGACCAGTTCCTGCCCGCGCTGGAGGAGATTCTCGCGCTGTTGACGCGTAACAAGATCTTCACCGACCGCACGGTCGATGTCGGCATCATCTCACGCGAGGATGCGATCGCCTACGGACTCACCGGCCCGAACGCGCGCGGCAGCGGCCTCGCGACGGACCTGCGCAAGGACAAGCCTTACTCCGGTTACGAGCAGTATGAGTTCGACGTGCCGGTCGGCACGAAGGGCGATTGCTACGATCGCTATCTGGTGCGCGGCGAGGAGATGCGCCAGTCGGTGCGGATCATCCGCCAGGTCATCAAGACGTTCCCCGGCGGCGACTGGTATGCGAAGGACGCACGCAAGATTTTCGCGCCGCCGAAGGGCAAGATTCTCTCCTCGATGGAGGAGTTGATCCAGAACTTCATGCTCGTCACCGAAGGTCCGCAGATGCCGGCCGGCGAGGTTTACTTCGAGGCGGAGAACCCGAAGGGCATTCTTGGTTTTTACGTGGTCAGCAAAGGCGGCGGCGTGCCGTGGCGCTTGAAGATCCGTTCGCCCTCGTTCTGCAATCTCTCGATCGTCCCGAAAATCTGCACAGGCATCCTGATCTCCGACGTCGTCGCGATCCTCGGCTCGCTCGATTTCGTGATGGGCGAGTGTGATCGGTGAACTCAGTAGCGAGCATCGAGTAGCGAGTAGTGAGCATGAAAAACCTCCCTTACGCCATTCGGTGCTTTGCCGTTCTACTCGCTACCCGCTACTCGCTACTCGCTACTTTTCAGCCAGAATGAATCTCAAGCCCGAAACTCTCCAGCGCATCGACGAGGTGATCACGCATTACCCCGTCAAGCGGAGCGCCACGTTGCCTTTGTTGCACCTGATCCAGGAGGACATCGGTTACATTCCGCAAGAGGCGCACGAATGGATCGCGGCGAAACTCGAGATCGAGCCGATCAACGTTTACGACGTCGTGACGTTCTACCCGATGTTCCGGCAGAAGCCGATCGGCCGGCGTCACATCAAGGTCTGCCGCACGCTCTCCTGCGCGCTCGTCGGCGGCTACAAGACCTGCGAGCAGTTCGAAAAGGAGTTCGATACGAAACGCGGCGAAGTCTCGCCCGACGGCGGGGTGACGATCGAGTTCGTGGAATGTCTCGCGAGCTGCGGCACCGCACCGGTGGTCCTGATCGACGACGACCTTCACGAGAAGGTCGACTGCGCGAAAGCGAAACAACTCGCCGACCAGATCAAAGCCGAAGCCAAGAAAAAAGTAGCGAGTAGCGGGTAGCGAGTAGCGAGCATACTGACCTACTCACGCTCTCGAACATCGCCCACGCCGGAAACCTACTCGCTACCCGCTACTCACTACTCGCTACTCTCTCCGTCCATGCCCGCTCCCGAACAACGCCGCATCATTTTTCGTCACATCGACGAGCCCGGCTACACCAACGACATCGATTGCTACCTGCGCAACGGTGGTTACGAGGTGTTGAAAAAGGCGGTCACG